>NZ_JAUBOY010000068.1:0-30663 GCF_036700465.1 Microcoleus sp. T3_A4
GAAGGAAGAAGGAAGAAGGAAGAAGGAAGAAGGAAGAAGGAAGAAGGAAGAAGGAAGAAGGAAGAAGGAAGAAGGAAAGAAAAGCTAAAATCTAAAATCTAAAATCGGAATATTGGGTTTCACTTCGTTCTACCTGAGATATTGCACCATTCTCAATTAGCCTTTTATGAACAGGGTTTCCGGCCTGTTCCACAAGAAAATTTATCTTTTGTGGAACAGGCCGGAAACCCTGTTGCTGCCAATGGTGCAAGATGTGAGTTCTACCCAACCTAGAGTTCGCTACAGCTCGAATCATTGAGAATTGCTATATTAAGACTTACGGAAGAAAAACCAGTTTCTACAAGAATATTCGCTTTGGCAACGAGGCGTTTATGAAGAAACCGGGTTTTTAGCCTCCCGTGCCTCCAGAACTGTATATTTCAGAGAGTTAAGATAAGTTATAAGTTATTGCGTTAAATTACTCCTTCCCCATTTCCCATTCCGTTTATGATTTGGAACTTTTTAAATCACCTGTTATTCACGGGAAATTATATTCCTCAAGGCTACTGTTACCTTTGGCAGCGAGAGCTAGTCGCGCTCCATATAGTTTCAGACTCTATAATTGCCCTAGCCTACTATTCAATACCGCTATCCCTAATTTATTTTATCGGTCAGCGAAAAGACTTGCCCTTTCGCAACATTTTTTGGCTGTTTGCAGCCTTTATTATCTCCTGCGGCACTACTCATATAATGGAAGTTTGGACGCTTTGGCATCCTGTTTATTGGGTTTCTGGCATTCTAAAAATTATTACCGCCGCGATTTCTGGTTACACCGCTTTTGCATTAATTCCTTTCGTTCCCCAAGCATTAACTCTCCTGAGTCCAACTCAATTAGGGATGATCGATTCAATACTACAAAAAGAAATAATTGAACGCCGAGAAACGGAAGCTCGCTATCAAACTTTAACTGAAGCTTCCCCGGTGGGAATATTTTATGCAGATGCAGGAGGAGACTGCTTGTATGTCAACGAACGCTGGTGTCAAATTTCGGGAATAACCTGTGATGAAGCTTTGGGCAAAGGGTGGTTGCAAGGCATTCATCCAGACGACCGCGATCGGGTTTTTTCTGAATGGTATAGCGCCGCGCAGGAGAAATTGCCCTTTAAATCTGAGTACCGCTTTCAAGGTATTAATCACCCTCAAATCAGTTGGGTATTCGGTCAATCTGTCGGTCAAATCGGAGAAAATGGGGATGTTAAAAGTTATGTGTGTACTATTACTGATATTACAGAACGCAAGCAGGTAGAAGAGGAAAATCGACGGCTCAATGAAACTCTGGAGCATCGAGTTGCTGAGCGCACTGCTCAAATCGAAATTTCTAACCACCAATTGCAAAAAGAAATAGCTTACCGCGAAAAAATTGCTCTTACTTTGTTGGAATTGACGCAACTGCAAAATGCAATTCTTAATAGCGCTAACTACACAATTATTTCTACAGAGCCCGACGGTACAATTAAAACATTTAATCGGGCGGCAGAGAAACTTTTAGGTTATTCGCTAGAAGAAGTGGTGGGAAAAGTTACGCTAGCAATAATTCACGATCCTCTGGAGATAGCTAAAAGAGCTGAAGTTCTTTCTCATGAATTGGGAGTGAAAATAGAGCCGGGAATTGAAGTATTTTTTGCTTTGCCGTGCCGGGAAATCGCTGACGAAAATGAATGGACTTACATTCGCAAAGATGGTTCGCGGTTTCCGGTACTGTTGTCGGTGACTGCCTTATTTGATAGTAGCGGAAATATTAACGGTTTTTTGGGTATCGGTCAGGATATTAGCGATCGCAAACAAGCTGAAAAAGAGCTGCGCGACCTCACTAATGCCATGCAAAATGCGGTGGAAGGCATTTCGCGGCTGGATATTGAGGGACGCTACGTGAAGGTTAACCGAGCTTACGCTCATAAATGCGGTTACGAACCGGAACAAATGCTTGGCATGGAATGGCAGCTCACCGTACATCCGGGCGATGTTGAGATGATGCTCTCAGCTTATCAGGAAATGGTCATTTCTGGCAAAGTAGAAGTAGAAGCTAGAGGGGTCCGCAAAAATGGCTCGTTTTTTTACAAGCAAGTAACAATGGTAAAAGCTTGGGACGAACAAGGAATATTTAACGGCAACCACTGTTTTATGAAAGATATCACCGAGCGCAAACTAACTGAAACAGCTTTGCAGGAAAGTGAATTCAAGTACAGACAAATAGTTGAATTGGCAGAAGAAGGCATTTGGGTAATTGATAGTAATGGTCTCACGACTTACGTGAACCACGCAATGGCGCGAATGCTCGGGTATAATGAATTAGAAATGTTCGGGCGATCGCTTTTTGATTTCATGGACCAAGCGGAAGAACCACAAGCTATTGATAATGTCGAGCGACGCAAACAAGGTATTCGTGAACAACACGAATTTAAATTCAAAAGCAAGGATGGCAAAGATATTTGGACTGATATGTCTACCAGTCCAGTCAGGGACTCCCAGGGTAATCTGCTGTCTTGTTGCGCCTTGGTTTACAATATTACAAGCCGCAAAGAAGCAGAGCAGCAAATGCTGCAACTTACAGAAGATTTGAAGCGTTCCAACGAGGAATTAGAACAATTTGCTTATGTGGCTTCCCACGATTTGCAAGAACCGCTCCGAGCCGTTACGAGTTACACTCAATTGCTTGCCCAGCGCTATCAAGGAAATTTGGACGATCGCGCAGATAAGTATATTCATTATATTGTCGATGGCGCCACCAGAATGCAGCAGTTAATTAACGATTTGTTGGCGTATTCGCGCCTGGGAACGAGGGGTCAGGAGTTTGAGCAGGCGGACTGCAACGCTGTGGTTAAGCAAACTATGTGCAATTTGCAAATTGCGATCGCCGAAACAAAAGCTGTAATCACCTGCGACGCGATGCCAACCGTGATGGCGGATGAATTTCAACTGGTGCAATTATTCCAAAATTTGGTCGCCAACAGCATCAAATTTTGTCGCCAAGATATCCCGTTGATTCATATCGCTGCCCGTAGGCAAGAGAGCGAATGGGTGTTCAGTGTCCGCGATAACGGCATTGGCATTGATCCGCAGTATGCCGATCGCATTTTTATCATTTTTGCGCGCCTGCACTCCCGCCGCCAATATTCCGGTACTGGCATAGGTTTGGCGATGTGCAAGCGCATTGTTGAACGCCACGGCGGTCGGATCTGGGTGGAATCTCAGGAGGGAAAAGGAGCGACTTTTTACTTCACTATTCCTATAATTAGTACCTGAAGCCTCAAAATTCAATTTTGTTTTTATACTCAAAGGGATACGCCGGTTATGAGCGATCGAAGCACTGTTAGACCTATAGAGATTTTGCTGATTGAGGATTCTCCCAGCGATGCCGATTTGGCAATAGAAGTCCTCAGTCAGGGTAAAATATTGAATAACTTGCATTTTGTGGAGGATGGAGTCGAAGCAATCAAGTTTTTGCGCCGAAAAGAACCTTATCTCAGGGTACCTCGTCCCGATTTGATTTTGCTCGATTTGCATCTGCCGAAAAAAAGCGGTATTGAAGTGCTAGAAGAAATTAAAACTGACCCAAAGTTAAAATTAATTCCTGTAGTGATTCTCAGCACTTCAGCAGCGCCCGAAGATATTTTTAAGTCATACTCCCTCCACGCCAACTGTTACATAACAAAACCTGTAGACTTCGTTGAATTTACTAAAGTAGTCAGGTTAATTGAGGAATTCTGGCTGGCAGTCGTCAAACTTCCTCTAAATTAAACGAACAGATGCTTTGCTTATGAATGCTCTAAAAATTTTTAACCTATGGAAATTCTGCTGGTGGATGATTTGCTCAGCGAGGCTGAATGGGGTTTATAAAAGCTGGCGCCCAGTCAATTTTTAACAAGTTGCAAATAGTAGAAAATATGGTACAAGCAAGAGTTTATTGAATAAAGCAGGCTTTTCGCTTCGCCTTCTCGGTCTAATTTAATTCTGCTTAACTTGATTTTGCCTAAAAAAAAGGTTAAAAATATTGATATAAATCAACTCAACACTTAAGTTAAAAATGATTCCGGTGGTAATTATGACAAGCAAATTTATTGATGGTACCCGCCACGTGATTTATCCGTGGAATCAATCCAAAATCTAAAATCTAAAATCCTCAAGCCCCCCAATTTATCCGTGGGGTCAATCCAAAATCTAAAATCTAAAATCTAAAATCGAATGACAACCTCAGCAGCCGATCAAGAGATGCTCAAGTCTTATGCCCTGTCAGCCCGGTGCTACATCACTGAGCCTATCGATTTTAGTCAAGTTGCTAAGCTGGTGAGATGGATTGAGGATTGGTGGCTGGTGGTGGTGACAGTTCCCAAATAATAATTTTCAAGTTGAAAATGGTAAGGGAAAGGAAAAAAGTTTAACCTAAGATTGATAGAGTAAAATTTTTATAGTCAAAAACGTCTAAGCTATGTGGATTAAGATTCTGTTAGTAGAAGACAATCCTGCTGATGCTGATTTGCTTGCAGAACTGTTAGAAGTATCTGTCGGCGTCGAGTGGGAACTGGTGTCTGTTGAGTTCCTGCATGAAGCGAGCGCACAACTGTGTAAACAACCCTTTGATGTCGTTTTGCTCGACCTTTCTTTGCCCGACAGCCGCGGTTTGGAAACGCTAACTCGCCTGCGAGAAGTTGCTCCTGATGTGCCAATGGTGGTAATGACAGGCTTGGATGATGAGGCGATCGCCCTCGAATCAGTTCGCTTGGGAGCTCAAGACTATATTGTTAAAGGTCAAATTACTACTCAATTATTAGTGCGGACGATCCGCTATGCGATCGAACGTTCTCAAACATTTCAAATGCTGCGGGAAAGCGAGCGCCGCTTTCGGGCGATTTTTGACTCGTCGTTTCAGCTAACCAAGCTGCTGACTCCCGAAGGAATTGTGCTGGAAGTCAACGAGACAGCCCTCGATTTTGCCGGATTGCGATCGGAGGGTATTGTGGGCCGCCCGATTTGGGAAATGGCGATTTGGGCCCAGTCGCCACAGGTTTCCGAACAATTGCAATGCGCGATCGGCAAAGCAAGTCGCGGCGAGTTTTTCCGCAGCGAAATCGACTTGTTAGGCAAAAGTGGTCAAATCATGACAGTTGATTTCTCACTGAAACCTGTTAAAAATGAGACAGGAAAAATTTTGCTGCTGATAGCGGAAGCCCGTGACATTAGCGATCGCAAACGAGCAGAAGCGGAAATTCTCAAAGCCCTCGCACGAGAAAAGGAACTTTCAGAACTGCGAGCTAAATTTGTCACAATGGTTTCCCACGAGTTCCGCACACCTTTGACAACCATCCAATTTTCCGCTGGATTGCTGCAAGATTACAGTTCTCAGTGGACTCAAGATAAAAAATCTACTCATTTTGTGCGGATTCAATTAGCAATTAAACGCATGACAGAGTTATTAGAAGATATCCTCGTAATTGGCAAAATCGAAGCCAATACCTTGCAGTTTCAACCGATTTCCTTAAACCTCGAAAAATTTTGCCGTCAACTGGTAGAAGAGCAGCAGCTCAACGACAGCAACCAACACCCGATCGCCTTTCAATATGAAGGTGGCAACTGCGAGGCTCAAATGGATGAAAAACTGTTGCAGCAAATTTTGGGAAATGTCCTCTCAAATGCCATCAAATATTCCCCCGTAGGCAGTCCAGTTTCTTTGCATCTCAACTGTCAAAACAACGAAGCTGTATTCCAAGTTCAAGACCAGGGCATCGGCATTCCCCAAGCCGATCGAGAGCGGATATTAGAAACTTTTTACCGCTCTCCAAATGTCGGCACTATTTCGGGAACAGGTCTCGGTTTAGCAATTGTGAAGAGGGCTGTGGAACTTCACGGCGGTCAACTTGCGATCGAGAGTCAAGAAGGAAAAGGCACAACTTTCACTATTACCTTGCCTTTAATTTGTACTCCTCGTCAATAACAAATGAATTATCAACTATACATATCCGTAATTTAACGATTAATTAAGCCCCTAACAAACAAACTTATCAAGTATCTGAACCCAGATTTTTCCCACAAACTACTAACTCAAAGGAGCTATCACCATGGCTAAGATTTTGGTAATAGAAGACGAAGAAGCGATTAGAGAGAATATTTTAGAGTTGCTGGAAGCCGAGAATTTTGAAGGAATAGGAGCGATTAACGGCAAAGTCGGCATCAAATTGGCGATCGAACAAATCCCTGATTTAATTTTGTGCGACATGATGATGCCGGAAGTAGACGGTCACGGCGTCCTCAAAGCTTTGCGTTCGGAACCCTTGACTGCCACAATTCCGTTTATTTTCCTCACAGCAAAAGCCGATAAAGTTGACATTCGCACGGGCATGGAACTGGGAGCTGACGATTACATTACTAAGCCATGTACGCCGCAAGAACTGCTAAAAGCCATTGCTATTAGACTTGAAAAACAAAAAACAATTAGCCGACAATCTCAAAAGACGCTAGACGAATTACGCACTAATATTAGTATGTCGCTGCCCCACGAATTGCGGACTCCTTTGAATGCAATTCTGGGTTTCTCTGAGCTGATTTTGTCAGAATATCAGGTCTTAGAGGAAGCAGATATCTTAGAGATGATTGGTCAAATTCAAACTTCTGGTCATCGCTTGTATCGACTCATTCAGAACTTTTTGCTGTATGCAGAACTGGAGATAGCAGCTACAAATCCCGAACTGTTAAAGGAGATGCGAAACAGCGAATTTAGCTGTGTAAAATCTTTGCTGAGTCAAAAAGCGCGCCAGCAAGCAAAACACGCGAATAGAACAGACGATTTACAATTAAACTTGCAAGATTCGTCGGTTGCTATTGATTCTGTCAGACTAGCAAAAATTGTTGAAGAACTCTTGGATAATGCCTTCAAATTTTCTTTAGAAGGAACGCCTGTTTTATTAAGCACTTTCGTCGAAAATCAGACTTTTATTCTGTCTGTCAAAGACCAAGGCCGTGGCATGACTACCGATCAGATTGCACAGCTAGAAGCTTACAGGCAGTTCGATCGCAAACTTTACCAACAAGCAGGTTTGGGATTGGGACTGGCGATTGTTCAACGCCTTGTAGAATTGCACGGAGGAGAATTTAAAATAGAAAGTTTGCCGCAGCAAGAAACCATAGTTTCCGTTTCCCTGCCTGTCTAAACAATGATTATACCAGTTTCCAAAAAGAATACAACTGTAGGCAAACTCCCAACCCTTATGGCATAAGTCATTCCCTATTCTCAAATCTAAACTCTCAAATGGTATTATGCAGGAGCGATCGCTCCTTTCAGACACCGCTGTAGATAAATTTGAGCTACCTTATCATTAGGGTTGATTTCCAAGCAGGCCGAAAACCATCTTTTAGCTTCGACACACTTGTCACTATTGTAGAGTACCAAAGCTTGCTCAAAGATTGTCTTGGTCTCTAACTTTTTCTGTCGTAACTCTGGCGGATCGGCCGCAAATACTTCATAAACTGTTACCATTCGCGATTTGCCTTTAACTGCTACGCGATCGATCAACCTAAAATCATAAATATCGTTCAACTGTATAAAAGTATGGTGAGTAATTAACATGGAAACTCCATACTCTTTTGTCAAATTTTCCACACGAGAGGCTAAGTTGACCGCATCGCTAATCACCGTGCTGTCCATCCGACTTTGGCCGCCAACCGTGCCTAACATCAAAGAACCCGTATTGATTCCTATGCCAATTTGCAGCGGCGGGCGATCGGGTCGATTGCGACTAATATTATACTCATTAAGCTCTTCTAGCATTGCAATTCCAGCTTTCACAGCATCATCCGCACTGCCATCGAACAGCGCCATAATCGCATCGCCCATGTATTTATCAATAAAACCAAAATTATTAGTAATTGCCGGTTCCATTCGCGACAAATAACCATTGATAAATTGAAAATTTTCTTCGGGATTCATCCTTTCAGAAAGAGAAGTGAAATCGCGGATATCTGAAAACAGCACCGACATTTCTTTCTGTACCTGATCGCCTAATTTGACTTCCAGAATACTTTCATATCCCAGAAAGTGGAGAAATTCGTGCGGCACAAACCGCCCGTAAGCATCTGTTAAATTTTCTTCTGCTGCTAAAGCTTTTTGTAACTCGTCTGTGAATTGGCGGCGTTCGGTTTCTACCTCTAGACGTTCCGTGATGTCTTGAAAAGCGGCGATCGCGTAAACTATGTTTTTCCGTTCGTCGTAGATTGGAGTCGCCCAAACCTCGATCGGCACAATCCGATCCGACCCATGAACTTCTAGATCGTCCATACGCACAAATTCTCCCCGCAACGCCCGAACAATCGGTTGGCTATCCCTCGGATACAATTGATTAGTTGCAGCGTCGTAAAAATGATAAGCTTCAGGAAATTGGTCAGTACCCCCATCAAAAATTAAACCTTGGGCTAGTATCCTTTCCCCCCAAGAATTCATGTAAAAAGGTTTCCCCTTACCATCAACAACAAATATTCCCACTGGCATCGCTTCCAGGAATTGAGTCAATCGACTTTCGTTTTCTGACAGTGCCTCATTTAACTTTTCTTCGGCTGCCAAAGCTTTTTCTAAATCATTAGTAAACCTGATTCGTTCTACTTCTACCTGTCTTTTCAAACTAATATCCTTAGCAAAACCCTGATAGTAAAGCACTTCACCGTTAGCATCATAAACGGTGCGCGCATACTCAGAAATCCAGATAATGCTGCCATCTCGACAGTAAACCTGAGACTCAAACTCACACAGAGTACCGTGCTGTTTCATCAGCGCCAGAAACTCTTGACGGCGGTTCGGTTCCACGTACAATTGCTGCTGAATATCATTAATACTTTCTATCAATTCTGATGCGGAATCGTAGCCGTAAATTTCCGCCAGAGCAGGATTCGCACTGATAAAATGTCCGTCCGGAGTCGTCTGAAAAATACCTTCTAGAGCATTTTCAAATATCCCGCGATACTTCTCTTCAGCTTGAATTAACGCCGCTTCAGCTTCCTTGCGTTCAGTTATGTCACTAAAAGCAATAATCGCATAGGAAATGTCGCCTGTAGAATCATAAATTGGAGTTGCCCAACTCTCTACAGGAGTAATTTTATTAGCTGTACGAATTTCTACACCCTCAGTCCGCACATTTTCGCCCCTAAGTGCCCGCATAATTGGCAACTCTTCCACGGGGCATCTCTGATTAGTCCCTGTTTTATAGAATTGATAAATTGCTGCTTTTTGCTCTGAATTAATATGCGGCACAGTGCCTTTGCCAAATACATCCCGCGCTTTCTGGTTAGCGTAGAAAGATTGCCCGTTTGCATCAAGTACACACACGCCCAATGGCATAGCCTCTAGATATTGCGTCAAGCGACTTTCGTTTTCATGGAGTTTGGCAATCAGCATGGCCTGCTTGCGGTTTAATTTTACCAACTCCTGATTCATTTCCTGAAGTTCTCTTTGTTTTTCAGCTAATTGTTTCTCTTGAAAATATTTATATATTGCCTCAGTAACAGTTAATTTTAAGTCATCACATTGCCAAGGTTTAGGTATATATCGGTACAATTTAGCATAGTTAATAGCATTGGCTACCGCATCCAAATCTGCCTGCCCCGTCAGCATTATCTTGAGAGTGTTCGGCGAGATAGCATGAACGCTCCTTAATAGTTCGTCTCCTTTCATACTAGGCATAATATGATCCGAAATAACCAAAGGAACTTCATACTGTTCTGCTAAAAGTTCTGACAATAACTCTAAAGCTTCTTCCCCACTTTGAGCCGTTTCAATTAAATATTTATCTTCAAAGGCTTTTAGCAGGTCTATTTCCAGACTATCGAGTATAGTCTGCTCATCATCGACACAAATAATCACTGGTTTTTTCATAAATTTGCTAGACCAGACTTAATCGCTTCAATTAATTCTTGATTTTGCCAAGGTTTTTCTATGAAAGCATGAAGATTTGCTTGACTTTTTGTGCGCTCTATTGCTTCTTTGTCTGCTTGCCCTGTCAGCATCACTGTTACAATTTGCGGATATTTTTGATGGATTTTAATCAGCAACTCATCTCCTTTCATTCCGGGCATCAACCAATCAGAGACAATTACTAAAATGTTAACCTCAGCTTCACATAGCTCTTCAATAATTTCCAGGGCTTCGGCAGCACTTTCAGCAAATTCGCAAAGATATTTACCGTTAAAGGCCTGTTGCAGTTCAATTTCCAGACTTTCCAACACTCCTACTTCATCGTCCACACACAAAATTGCTGATTTAGACATCGCTAGTTTCCTTCTTTAGTGTGGCAGGGTGCACCCCATGGGCAACACACCGTTTTCCAAATTCTACATTCTGCGCGGGTAGACTGCAAATTTTCGCCCCCGACTTCAGTCTCCGGCGCTTTACCTACTCAGTTAAATTAATCGGCAAAGACACGGTAAATGCTGTTTTACCGGGCATCGACTCCACATCAATTTTACCCTGATGTTTTTCCATTATTTTTTTGACAATATCCAGCCCCAACCCGCTGCCTTCTCCCGCAGGTTTGGTAGTAAAAAAAGGCTCAAAAATTTTCGGAATAATCTCTGGTTGCATCCCTTTACCGCTGTCACTAATTTTTACCAAGACGCTGGTATCTTGTTGAACCGCGTCAATTGTTAAAGTTCCTTGATTGTCCATCGCTTGTAAGGCATTGTGAATTAAATTTGTCCAAACTTGATTGAGTTCATCGGGATAACACAGTACCACAGGCAATTGATCTTGATAGTTTCTGACAACTTCCACACCCTGCTTGATTTGGTTTTGATAAAGAGTTAATACAGTTTCAAGTCCATCCGTAATATTCACTTGTATTTTTTCCCCATTTACATCGTAACGCGCATAATTTTTCAGGGCAAAGACGACTTTTGCAGCGCGTTCAGTAGCGGTAGCGATGGTTCGGGCGCTTCTGTGAATGCTAGCAAAGTCGTAGGCTGTTTTGATAATGTTTTCGCTGTCAGGATCTTTGAGCAACGACAAGAATTCTTGCAGATTTCCTTGCAATCCGATATTGACTAAAATGCTAGCAAGGCTGTCATAATTGTCAATGCCTTCCGACTCTAGTTGCTGCTTCACGTCTTTTTTCAATACCCGTTTTTCTCTAGTAGATAAAGAGTAATTTTGTTGACTAGAACTGTACATCAAACGCAAGAAATCTTGCTGGCGTTCTGCTGACAGTTCTTTAAAGAAAACTGGCAACCTTTCTAGATTGTTATCCAAAAAGCTGGTAATATTTCCAATAGACGACCGAATCGCCCCCAACGGCGTATTAATTTCGTGAGCAATGCCCGCAATCAGTTGCCCTAATGCCGCCATTTTTTCCGATTGCACTAATTGATTCTGAGTAGCTTGCAGTTGGTCTAAAGTCACTGTAAGTTCATTGTTTTTCTGTTGAAGTTTTTTTCGCAACTGGCATATTGCTAAATGGGTTTCTACCCTCACTAGAACCTCTTCCACCTGAAACGGCTTGGTAATATAATCTACCCCCCCCACAGCAAAGGCTTTGACCTTATCAAGTACGTCATTAATCGCGCTAATAAAAATCACCGGGATGTCGCAAGTTCGTTCATCAGCTTTGATTTTTTCGCACACTTCATATCCATTCATTTCGGGCATCATAATATCCAGCAAAATCAAATCGGGAGGCATACCTTTTGCCGCCGAAAGCGCTAAGTCGCCGCTAGGTACCGGGCGCACTTTATAGCCCTTGCTGTTCAAAATTCCGGCTAGCAGTCGCAAATTAGCTGGGGTGTCATCAACTACTAAAATATTACCGCGATCGGTGCTAGGAATGTCGTTATTCATGTGATATTGCTTGAGATATTAACTTTAAAACTTTGTCGTACTCAAAATTTTCCATACAATTTGCGATCGCACCTGCCGTTACTGCATCCTTTAATCGAATTTGCTCTATCAAGGTATCAATTAAATCCATATCTGCATTCAGTATTGCTAGCTTTAAATCAGCTACCAGTGAATCAGGCAATTTTACGAAATCAGCCGCACTCATAGCGCGATCGCCCTCTTTGATTGCGGATAAATCAGTTTGCTCCGGCTCTTCATAAATATAGCGCACTCCGATATGTTTGTGCATCGCATCAAAGATATCGGCTTCCCGGAATGGCTTCCTCATAAAAGCATCGCAGCCCGCCGATAAAATAACTGCCCGTTCTTCCTCCAAAACGCTCGCTGTCAGCGCAATAATAGCAGTAGCTTGACCTTTAATAGTACCTTTAATGTATTGCGTAGCTTCGTAGCCGTCCATCACAGGCATTCTCATGTCCATCCAAATTAGATGCGGTTCCCAACTATCCCAAATCTCAATAGCTTCTTGACCGTTAGTAGCTTCTTTTAGTTCAAAACCAAGAGGAGAGAGGATTTTAATTAACAGTTGGCGGTTGAGCTGTTTATCGTCTACTATCAAAATTCGATAGGTGTGTTGGTTCGGTGCCAGGGCAATAACATTCCGGCTCGGTTTTTGGCTTTCAATATCAGCCGCATCGACCGCAATAACTTGAATGTCAAACTTAAAATTAGTTCCCGTGCCAACAGCAGAACAGACGCTCATTTCGCCGCCCATTAATTCCACAAATTTGCGGCTGATTGGCAATCCCAAGCCAGTACCTTCTTGCGAATCTTTGCCGATCTTGGTTTGCACGAAAGGTTCAAAAATATCGTCTAATTCATTGGTAGCAATACCGGAACCAGTATCCTCGACTTCAAAATGAAGGAAGAAGGAACAGGTAGAAGCTGCATCGTCATTTGGGGTTGCAATGATCTGGTTATTGGACGGACTGACTTGAGATATTTTAACACGATTAATAGCGGAAATTTCAGTATTTGTTGATACTTCCGAGCGATAAAAAATTTCCCCTTCTGCCTGCTGATTTCTGCCTGAAGACTGCTTGCTAACTCTGACCCAGACACCGCCCTCCTCGGTAAATTTAAGAGAGTTATTGAGCAGATTAATTAAGATTTGCCGCAACTTTAAATCATCAGTTTCTATGTATTGTGGCACATCGGGACTGCGGTCAAAAACCAACTGCAATTGCTTGTCATCTGCTTTGAGTTGAAACATATCTTCCAAGTCGTTTAGCAGGCGATAGAGGTCGAATTTTTGGGAATTGAGGGTGGTACGCCCCGATTCAATTTTAGATAAATCCAGCACGTTATTAATTAGGGTGAGCAGGTGTTCTCCGCTGCTCCTAATTATGCTAATATTTTCTTGATGTTCTGGGGATAGAGTTTGACTGCGAGTCATCAGTTGGGAAAAGCCGAGAATGGCATTGAGAGGCGATCGCAATTCGTGGCTCATATTAGCAAGAAAGGTACTTTTAGCTTGATTGGCTACCTCTGCTTTATCTTTAGCTACAGCCAATTCTGCCGTCCGCTCTTGCACTCGTTGTTCTAAAGTTTCAAAAGATTGTTGCAGTTGTTGAGCCATGCGGTTAAATGACTTGGCTAATTCCCCTAATTCGTCGGAGCGTTCGCTTTCTACTGTTTTATCCCATTCACCTTTAGCAATATTTTTGGCTGCTGTATTTAAGCTCAAAATAGGATTTGTCACCCACTGAGAAGTCAGAATGCCGATCGCCACAGCTACTCCTAAAGCTGCGAAACACAGCAAAATCGCTGTGCGGGTATTGGCATCAATTTCTTCGGTGAAATCTGCTTCGGGAACAACTACGACAATCAGCCAGTCTAAACCTTTGCCGTCTTGGAACGGCAAGACTTTTAAAAATTGTCGCTTCTCATCTATTTCAAAGCTCAATAACTCGGATTTTTTAAGCTGGTCTAAGTTTTTAAAGTTTGCAGTTAAATATTTAGCTGTCGCTTGAGTGAAATGGTTGCTGCTTTCTTCCACTTTAAACAATTGTCTTTCATTACCTTTAGTGCTAAACGGTTTTTCTGTTGTGGAAGTTGCTAACAAAGTACCCTGGCGATCGATAATAAATGTTTGACCGGATTTGCCAACTTTGAGACTTTGGAGAAATTTCCCAAGATGGTCGAGGCGCAAAGCAGCAAATAATATTCCTTCTAGCTGATTTTTGTCGCTGTATACGGGTTGGAGAGCGCTGATAAGTAATGTCGGTTCTAGTAAGGAAACAAAAACCGAACTCCAAGTAGGTTTTCCGACTTTTACGGCTTTTTGGTACGGAGGATGCTGCCGATGATCAAAGTTTTTGGCAAGGGTGGTAACTGTAGTGCGATCGCCGAGAGCGTTCGTATTGTAAGAATTAAAATTTAACCCAGTAGATGGGTCTATCACATTAATCATTCGGGAGCCGTTAGAAAGTTGTTGACCGCCTCTATAATTTCCCTTCTTGTTGCCAACCGAGGTAAAATTGATATATGGATATAATTGTACTTGGCGCCAAAGATATTTATCCCAATCTGATAATTTTTCCATATTTAACAACCCCAGTTTGACAGCATCCAGCTTGGTTTGATTGATTTGATGGGGAGTTGTCAGGTAAACTTGCAGGTTTTGCTCGACACGCAAACTCACCTCGCTCATTAACTGACTGGCAAGGTTATTAACTGCTTTTTGTCCGTTTCTAAAAGACAGATATCCTACGAGTCCCACGGCTCCCACGATTTGCAATACAAATGGAACTATGAGAACAGTTCGCAGCGGTAATTGGTCTAAAATTTTAGCAACCATAAGATTGAGGGGTTTGGTGAACTTAGTCTACAACCGTCTTTGCAGAATCTGTATTAACAGCAGCACCATTTATTTACTGCCGCTTAGCTAGGGGGAATTGATGCGGGCTATTTTAGCTGTGGTAGATGCTCGACCCCGATCGAATGTGAACCTAATGTTTGCTCGATTAAAGTCTATTATTTTACCCATTGTCGTATTATTGTTACCATTTAGCTAAAAGTTGCAGTCTCTGGCTGCGAGAACAGGCTGATATTCGATCGCACGGGCGAGTTTAATCCGCATGGGTCAAGCGGTTTGGAGGCCGGCTAGGAAATTTGCGATCGGCACTCGCCATTTTCCGCAAGACGTGTTATACTCTAAAAAGTCGAGGGCACGTAGCTCAGTGGATAGAGCATCAGGTTCCGGTCCTGAGGGTCGGGGGTTCAAATCCCTCCGTGCTCACTTTCTAGGTCTTTTGCGGAGTAAGGGTTTCAGGTTAATTGTATTACCGATCGTCGTATTTTCCGCTCAAATTTCGCTCCTGTCGGTTCCTAGTATCTCCAAAACCACCTCCATATCTGCCAAGTTTGCGCCGGACTTTTTGCGTCTGGTCTTCAACTGGTTGAGCAAGTCGGCTGGCTCTGGAAATTCTGGGACGGTCGGAGCCGAGTTTTCCAATCGCTCCGTGCTCATTTAAATTTATAGAATGACTGATTTTGAGAGACCGGGGATAAATTTTTATCCTCGGTCTCAATTGTTGTGATTTAAGCGTCAGTGTCAAAAATCGAATCGCCACTGTACTCGCATATCGCGGACTGATTCCGCCCCTGTTCCTTAGCACGGTACAGTGAACGATCGGCGATCGCAATTAAGTCAACCGATGATAGTTCCGAAATCGGAATCAAGTTGGCGATACCCATACTAATAGTAACTACATCGCTCACATCAGAGGTTTTGTGAGGAATATGTAAAGCTTGAATAGCAGCGTGAATCCGTTGGGCCACCGAACTCGCTCCTTCAAGATCAGTATTAGGCAAAATGATGGCAAATTCTTCTCCGCCGTAACGCGCCACCAAATCCGCTGGACGGTACACCACCTCTTGCACAGTCTGAGCAAGTTTGAACAGACAATCATCCCCCATTTGATGACCGTAGCAATCATTATAACGTTTGAAATAATCCACATCAAACAACAAAAGAGAAATAGGTTTTTGTTCCCGGTATAGCCGCTGCCATTCATGCTCTAAGCGGTCATTAAAACAGCGGCGATTAGCAATTTGAGTCAACCCATCAATATTTACCACTTGTTCTAAGAGGTGAGTAGCGCGGGCTAGTTCTTCGTTAGAGAGTGCCAGTTGTTGATTAATTTCTCTCATGCGCGCTTGGGCCTGCTGCCTTTCTGCCAATTCCTTCTGCAACTTCTGAAAAATATCCGCTTGTTTAATGGCGATCGCTAACTGATTAGCAATCTGTTTAACAAGGTCAACTTCAAATTCTTCCCATTGCCGAGGAGCAGAACATTGATGAATACATAACAACCCCCACAAATCTTGTCCATTGAGCAACGGCGCAACTAAATTAGCCCGAACCGGAAATTGTTTCCAAAGAGCGCGGCAACAGTGTTGAAGGTCAATCTTATTGATATCTTCAACTACCTGCATTCTCCATTCTTTATATGAATCAGGACCTTGTTCACCACCACACGGGTCGTTAAATTGATTTCGGCTTACCAATTTACATCCTTCGCCTACGGATTCTGAAACAAACTCACCATATCCAAATTTACTGTCAGGATCGAACTTAAATATGCCAACACGCTCGGCATCAAGAAACAGGCGAATCTCCTGCGAAGCAATCTCAAAAATTGTAGACAAATCAAGAGATTGACGGATGTGTTGAGTAATCTCTTGAAGTAATATCGCTTTGTCGTACTGTTGCCGCAGAGCAATTTCCGCTTGCTTTTGGGCGAGAATAGCTGCCTCTGCTGCTTTTTTTGCTTTAATAATTTCACCTTCGTATAGGATACGCTGGCGGATACAGATCAAGATGCAATTGTTGACGAAGCTTCCCCCCTTCTCCCGACGCACAGCGTTGATCAGCATAGGTATATCACTACCCTCCTTTGACCTTAATGAGAAGTAAATTTCCTCTACTTTACCGTCGAGCTTCAACAGGGGGAAGAAATGGGTTTGAAAAAAAATCCGGCTGGCCATTGGCAGAATGGAGTCCATTTTCCGTTCCCGCAGTTCATCGGTTTCGTATCCGAGTAATTGCAGTAATGTGGCGTTGACCATTACGATCGTACCATCGTCAGCAAACGAGAGGAATCCACAGGGTGACGTGTTGAGTAGCTCGTCTATCTGGTAGGTCATGTTTGCCATACAAATCAGGTAGTATGAGGTACACTCAAATACTCCTTAATCATCTCGATCGTCTCTTGTGGATGACTCAGGTGGGGGCAATGTCCCGTAGCTTTCATCAGCCCTAGCCTACTTTTAGGCAGGTGGCGGTGGAGATAATGCCCTACCTCGGGGGGAGCAATCACGTCATCAGCGCATTGCAATATCAGTGAAGGTACTGATACCTTGGGTAAATCACTGCGATTGTCAGAGTAAAAAGTTACCTCGGCAAAGCGACTTGCAATCACCGGATCAGTGGAGCAAAAACTTGTCTCAAGTTCCTCACTTAACTCAGGACGATCCTGATTCTGCATCACCATTGGCGCCAGAAAGCTTGCCCAACCCATGTAATTTTTCTCCATGATATCGAGGAGATCCTCAATATCTTTGCGCTCAAACCCTCCGTAATAGTTTGGTAAATCATTGATGTAGCAGGGTGAAGGCCCTAGGAGAATCAGGCGCTTAAAGTAATTAGGAGCTTGAATTGAGGACAGGATGCCGATCATACTGCTGACCGAATGACCGACAAAAATCACATCAGTCAACGCCAATTCTTCACAAATATCAAGGACATCCTGAACATATCCATTGAGGTTGCTGTACCGTTCATAACTGTAGGCACTAATATCAGACTGTCCCGAACCTACATAATCAAATAGGATGATTTTGTAGTTCTTCTCGAAGGCCTGTGTTACGAAACGCCACATATTTTGATCGCACCCAAATCCATGAGCAAACATCATCGTGTGGGTGCCTTGTCCTAACACTTTTATATTATTCCGTAAGAAAAATTTTTTAGTCATTTGATCGACACGAGCATTAAATTAATTATAAGACTTTGGCGCGCTTTCATGAAGGAGGATTGATGATCCCACATAGTGGTGGACAACAATTCAGGATATCGGATTAATTGAATTGCAAACTCAGCAATAGCCGTCTTCCTCAACATATAATGCAGCCCAATTTCCTAGGCGCTAGCTTGTAACTATTCCCATTGCGCTGGGGTTTCCATTCCTTCGGCAATTGTGCTCGATTTAAGCCATCTGGGATTACAACTATGGGTTTGTGAATTCCGCGCTCGCTCGGAAGGCTGGCTAAATCGTGGACAAGTGAGGGATCAATTTTGAGCGACTTCATCAGAAAATTTTTCAGCTTGTTAAAAGCAGCATAGTCAGGCCCACAATCATCCACAAAAATCCCAATACCACGCTTTGATAATTGGCTCAAAACATTGTATGTAATGTCAAAATTAAGCATCATTGTCGTTTCGGTAATCTCTAGCCCTAGATATTTCGGCTTCATCTGGGTGCGATCAAGGATGCGATCGCTCTTAGCGATTAAAGTCGGTTGGCTGAGTTGACGTGCCGACAGATTCACCGCGATATTAGGCAGAATTAGTCCTGCTGCTAGCCACTGCTGATATTGCCAGCAAGCTTGCTCTAAAATCCATTTGCTCTTCGGGCCAAATCAATCCTGTTTTTTCGGCGATGGCAATACATCGATGGCGATGAATCCAACCTAGTTCAGGAGAATACACTCCTACTATAACTTTAACACCAGCAAGGCTACCTGTTTGCCAATCGAGCTGAGGTTGATCATACAGCAAGTATTGGCTTTCCCAGCACAATTAAAGAGATTTGCGATCGCCAGCGTATTGGATTTGGCTCAAGGTATTGTTGCTGTGTCAAAACTATAGGTATTGGGTTCTAGAGGCAATAAGAGATCCTATTTCCGCAATTAAGAACCTGTAAAACATTGTCGCGGTTGCTATAAATGTTCACAAACTCCTCAAATTAAAAAATTAAAAAAGTTGGGTTTCCTAGCTCAACCCAACCTACTTTTAACAACGATGAATTACTGCTAACTCTCAAATATCCTCATCGTCTTGACCTTGCACACCCTGGAGAATCCGCGATAGCTCACTCTTCTCATTAATAGTAATCCGAGTCGGAGAACCGCTGATAATCCGTTCGTAACCACGGAACGAATCTTTAATTTGTGGGCCTCTTTCAGTAATTGTGTATTCCCGAATTCCCTTGTCATGCCACGAACCGCGCATCTTAAACACATTAATTGCGCGCGACATTTCTCCTCGAATCTCTACATACTGCAGCATAATAATCGTGTCAGTAATCGTAGAAATATGGGAGTCGGTAATCGAATTAGAACCCATGAACTGGTCGCTTGTATTCGTAAAAAAGCCGGTTATTTCTTCCTGCTTCGCAAAACCTGTCACTCCGATCACAAATTGCCTGAAAGCATTATTGCTGACACCCCTAGCTAAGGCAGACAGCGAGTCTATAGCAATTCGAGAAGGTTTGAACTCAGCAATTTCTGATTTAATAGTCTGCAAGTGGTCTTCCAAACCTGCAGATTCCGGGTAAGTACACAGCAGCTTCAGCATTCCTTTCTGTTCCATTTCCTCAAAATCAATGCCCCAAGAATAAGCATTGCGGAACAACTGAGCCCGCGACTCTTCATAGGCAAACAGCAGCGCCCGATTGCCGTTCATACAAGCATTCTGCAAGAACTTGCTCACCAACAGCGTTTTGCCGGTCCCCGTTGCACCCGTAGCCAAAATAATCGAGTCTTTGAAGAAGCCGCCACCGCACATCTCATCGAGAGTTTTATCACCCGAAGAAACCCGCACGTTTGAAGACTTTTGAGTTAATCGCATCGCCCCCAATGGGAAAATATTAATTCCGTCATTAGTCATAGTAAAAGGATATTCACCCTTCATGTGAGTTGTACCGCGCAACTTCAAAATTTCGATGGTGCGGCGGCGGCGTTCTCCTTCCAATACGTTGCGAACAATCACCACATTATCCGACACAAACTCTTCCACTCCAAACCGAGCCACCGGGCCGTATTCTTCCACCCGTTCCGTCGTCATAACTGTAGTTGCTCCGACTTGTTTGAGGCGCGCCACTAAGCGAAAAATTTCTCGGCGCACCACCGATGCAGCGTCGTACTGCTGAAATACGGCGGTAACAGAATCTATTGAAACCCGCTTGGCTTTGTACTTACGAATGGCGTACTGAATTCGCTCGATTAAGGCTGATAAATCAAAATTTCCTACGATATCTTGACCTTCTGGATCGGGGGAAGCGTCCAAAATAAATAGCTTGCCTTCCTCGATTAACTGTGCCAGATCCCAACCAAAACTGCAAGCATTTTTAATAATATCTGTCGGAGATTCTTCAAAAGTTACGAACACTCCAGCTTCGTCAAAATGGGTAATTCCATTATAGAGAAATTGTACGGCAAATAAAGTTTTTCCCGTTCCTGATGTGCCGCTGACTAGGGTGGTTCTGCCGAGCGGCATTCCGCCGTGACTGATGTCATCGAAACCCTCAATCATCGTGCGAATTTTTTCAACTCCTGCCGTTACCAATCCTTCTCGTTTAACCGTTTGACTAATTTCATTCATGTCGATTTTTGTCAACTCTCAGTATTCTTTAGTTGTCACTCATTAACCGCCGATCATGAGTCTTTGTACCCAGCTTTTAGTTTTGGCTCTTGCTCAATAACTAATGACTGCTGACTGGTGACTAATAACCCCGCTCAAAAACCGATACCGTGCCACGTACTTCTGTCGTGGAAAGATGAAAATTTTAGACTTTTGTTCAACCTCCCAGGTTCATCTGTTGAGTAAATCTAAAACCTAAAATCGTTCGACTAAGCGCGACTCGATGCTTCGACGCTCGCGCTCGCCGAACGTTTCACGCCAAACCGAAGTCTCAAATCTAAAATCGACAGACTCTCACTTGATTATCTTATGAATTGAGGTCTTCTTCGCGAAGTTCTTCATAGAGCAAATCTAATCCTATCAGAACTTTCTCACGATCGGACAAATCGCCAATAATTTTTCGCACCGGCGGCGGCAGGATTTTTGCCAGCGTCGGGGTTGCCAATATTTTGTCCTCTTCTGCTAGCTGAGGATTTTTGAGAACATCTATGACTTTCAGCGCGTAGACGCCTTGAAATTCTTGTTCTAGGATGTCCTTTAGGGTTTTCAAAGCTCGCACTGAGTTGGGAGTATTCCCCGCAACGTACAGCTTCAGAACGTAGGTTTTCTTCAGAGGACTCATGAACTTTTTTAAATGTTGAGTATTAGTTGTCAGATGTTAGTTGTAGTTGTTATTTGTCTTAAATCCGCTGTTCTTTGTTATTTTATAATAATTTCCGCATCGCCCTCGCGCGGTCGTGGGTCGGCTCCTTTCTTTTTTGTTAGATTCTACCTTCTACCTTTTCTTTCTTAAATTATGCCGCATCCCTTCTACATTCTACCTTGAGAGGTTTCTTTCGGAATCGATCGCCGATACATCTCGCACATATGAGCGATCGCGTCAATCAGGGTCAAACGGTAATCCAGCAATATTTCCTCGCTGCGCCCTTCTATTTTTAGCTGTTTAGCAAACTCGTCCATCAATTCCATGTGAATTTCTACAACTTGAGTCACAGGAACGTCAGCAAAAAAAGCCAAATTCACAAATTCATCTATTTGATTGTTGACCGCAGCATCTTGAGAAAAATAATTCAAAACGATGTCGCGATAACTTGACTTGAGTTGCTCCAAAAACTTTTGCTTCTCTGGTACCGAGAGATTTCTCAAAAAAATCTGGGAATTTCTTTTATAATACACACCTAAGTATCCTAATCGCTCCCGTAATTTTTCCGCCAGCCGCCGCTGCTGTCGGCTGAGCAAACTTTGAGCAGTCAATTGGGCTGTCGCATCTACCGTTACGGATTGGTAATTGACAGGAACCGGAGTTGAAAGTTTCAGAAATTGTGCGATCGCCCGATCGATACCGGCAGCTATTTCACTTGATCGAGCGATTGCCAGTTGCACCTCAGCAGGGTGATAAAAAAAAGCACAGCTTTCGTCTCGACTCTGGTTGGCGGTACTGGCTGCCGCCTCAAAACCATCTGAAAATGGTGCTTCGGCCTTGCCATCTACCTGCGCGTGAGGCGAAAAAATCACAGCAGGCAAAAAGATCGATCGTTCTTGCAGCTTGCCCAGAAGCGATCGCAGATCCCCATCCACCTCCAAAACCAAACAATCAAGGTGATAATTGTGCTTAAGGAACCCCAAAAGCTCCACTGCCGACTTAATGTGCATTAAAGTATAGCGCTCGCCTCTCAAAAGCTCGATCGCAGAGGCTGCAATTTCCTCAGAGCGGACAAAAATACCGATAGAAAGTTGAGGAAGCAAAGCTGTAGGTGCACCACCTAAGTTGCCTGAAAGTGCTGGATCGCTCAGAGTTGATATCTCCTTTACAAAAAACTTAACATTTTAACAATCATCTCAACATTTATTTTAACCAATCTTAACCGCAAAATAAGTGATGCGCTTCTACCGGAAGAAGAATCAAAGTGTACTCCGTGGTTTTTGTGTCAAGCACCCTGAGCGTGATTTCTGCAATTAAGCTTAAGCCTTAAAATAATTGCTAGTCGCCTCAAATCAGGCGTAGGCATCGAACTCCCCGGTGTCGGTGCAGATACGGAGCCTGATAGCGAACTGATATAAAACTAATAAGATACAGAAATTCGCAGCTACATTGAGCATCAAAAATATTACTGCTCTCGTGAGCAGACTCTCAGGTTTGTTATGCCACTCACCACCCCCAGTCTCAAAAATTTTATCGAGCCAGTGCCGCTGTGCCGCCAAACGGGTGTGCTAGCATCGCTGCAGTCAATTTTCAGATCCTGCAACTGCGATCGAGTTGCAGTAGTCAACGAACAGCTACAGCCGCTGGGATTAGTGTACCTCCGCAGCCTTTGGGCTTGGGGAGCCGATCGCACAAACGACGGGCAGCAACCTTTGTCAGAAAGCTCGATCGCGATCGAACCAGTCAGGGTATTACCCGCCGCTATGAGCGTCAGCGAATTCTGGGAGTACCTGCAAACAGAGGAACAGAACACCCCAGCCCGGCCAAACCGCCAAACCGCCGACACCCCCCCCAAAACTCCGATCGCCCTCACAGATGCCAGTGGTCAATTCTTAGGAATGCTAGACAACCTGAGCCTGCTGCAATTCGCCGCACTCAACAGCAGCTCGCTCTGCAGCCTCACAGAGCAGGGAACAGCAGTCAAAGAAATCGAATTAAAAAAACCAATTTCCGAAGCCATCGCCACGGTCCTAGACGCTCAAGTGCGCTTTCTAGAAGCAGGATTGAAACCTTCGGAAAACCTGAACTCCCTAGTCGAACTACTGGAAAAACTACCCCTGCCCCTGAGATTGCAAACCCCCACCGCACAAATAGTCAGCCAAAACGCAGCGTGGCGGATTTTGCTGGGAGCTGGCCCAGAACCAGTTCCAGAACCAGCAGCAAATTTGGGTAAACACTCGCCCCGCAAACCAAGCCATTTAACAAGCGAATACAAGAGCGTGCAGTTAGAGGGCATCACCACCGACTGCAGGAGCCTAGTAGGAGCAAGTAGATCGGGCGATTCCCTGCGGGATAGCTTCGCCGCGCGTGATTCAACCGCAGCCACCAGTTGTCCGCTGCCCCTGTACGCTGCTGCTTCCCCCTCAACATTAACCGCTCCAGCTTGGTGTCCCATGGCCGGCAAACCAGACACCTACATTTGCGAGTGCCCCGTACAAAAAGGTCAAGAACGGATCTGGCAATTTGTCAAACAGCCGCTCTCAGACAAGCTAATTTTAGTAATGGGACAAGATGTCACCGAAGAACATTTAGTCGCCAAAGAACTAGCAGCGAAAAACGCAGATTTAATCCACCTCAACCGACTCAAAGACGAATTTTTATCCTGCATCAGCCACGAACTAAAAACGCCACTCACCGCCGTCCTCGGTTTGTCCAGCCTCCTCAAAGATAAATTGATCGGAGAACTCAACGATCGCCAAACACGCTACGCCAAACTAATTCATAAAAGCGGGCGGCATTTGATGACAATAGTTAACGATATATTAGACTTGACCCGGATGGAAACCGGGCAGCTAGAACTAATTCCCGAAGCAGTCGAAATAGAATCAACCTGCCAAAGAGCGTTTGAACAAGCAAAACAACTGCAACAGCAAGAAGAAAAAAAACCACCCGAACCAAGCAAAACTGATGGCACAGCAAACGCAGAACCCTCCGCCCAAATAGAATTTACACTCGAAATAGAACCGGGACTGAGCCAATTAATTGCCGACGAACTGCGACTGCGGCAAATGCTCGTCAACCTCCTTTCCAACGCCCTAAAATTCACCGAACTCGGCGGCAAAATCGGACTGAAAGTAAATGTTTGGGAAGGCTGGATCGCATTCAAAGTTTGGGACACTGGCATCGGCATCCCCGCCGACAAACAGCATCTGATCTTTCAGAAATTCCAACAGCTAGAAAGCCCCCTCACCCGCCGCTTTCAAGGAACCGGACTGGGACTGGTACTGACTCAACGCCTAGCTCGGCTCCACGGCGGGGACGTTTCGTTTATTTCCTCAGAAAACCAAGGCTCTCAATTTACCCTGCTGCTGCCACCAAATCCTCCGGGAAACAGCAGTGAAGAAGTCCCCGCATCGGGAGCCGTTGAGGAAGAATTATTACAACCCCAATATCCGACTCTGACCGCCAATTCTCGCTCTCGTTTAGTATTAATAGTCGAAGCAGTTCCCAAATATATCGAAGATTTAACCAACGTCATCTCAGGTTTGGGCTACCAAGTAATAGTCGCCCGTTCCGGCACCGAAGCGCTAGAAAAAGCTCGCAGGTTCAGTCCCGAAGCGATTTTCCTCAACCCGCTGCTGCCGCTGCTGTCGGGTTGGGACGTGCTGACGCTGCTCAAGAGTGACCCGGATACCCGATCGATTCCGGCGATCGTCACAGCCACCAGAGGGGAGAAAGAACGGGCTAGTGTCAACAGAGCTGAAGGCTTTTTGACCTTGCCGGTGGAAGAACCCGCTTTGCGGCGGCTGCTGGCAGACTTGATCGGCCACAGTAATTCTAGTAGCCCCAAAGTAAGGAGTTCTTTAACCGTTTTGTGGCTCAGCCCGCAAAACAGTTCGTCTCAAGGTTCCGCTTTACTGCTCAACCCCAACTACTGCCGGGTTTTAGAAGCAGACGACCTCGGCCAAGCAGAACTCGTGGCCAGAATTTGGCGGCCCGATGCGATCGTCTTAGATGGTACAAGTCAACTGCAAAACCCCTTAGCTTTTATCGAACAGTTAAGTCGGTCTCGAAATTTGGGTTCTCTCCCGTTGGTGACTTTAGACCCCACTACTACGCAACTGGCAAATCAAGTCAAAGGATTGTCGGTATTTCCCTGTTTGGCTACCCGCAGTCCCGACGACAGTGAAACTTCACCAACCGGGTTGGTGCCAAGTGCTTTGTGGCAAGTGATTCAAGTTGCTGCGGGCATGAGTTGGAAGCCCAGCATTTTATTTGCCGACATTTCGACTTTACCCGATTTGCACTCCTCTTCTGGGGGGAACCCGACGGAAGAATTGGAAAATCGCGATCGATCGACAAATGCCGAGATTCCCCTCCCCAATTCCCAGTTTTCTACTCCCAACTTTCAAGCTTTGATTCAGTACATCCACACCGCAGGATTTCGAGGGTCGATCGCTCAGAGCTGGACAGAAGTTTTGCAGCAGTTGCAATATCAAAGCGTGGACTTAGTTTTGCTGTGCTTGCGAGATGCCCCCTCAGAATCAACCGCTATGCTGCAGGCGCTGTCGAACCTGCGCCAAATGGCAGTAAAACTGCCAATTTTAGTCTGGGATTATCGGTCTGCTGTAAATTCGGAATCCGAGGCGATCGACTTTCTACTGCAAGAAGTATCTGCCAAAATTTTGCCTTCTTCCTTATCAGCAGCACAATTGTTAGACAAAATTCAACAGAGTTTATTAACTCATTCAAGTTCTTGAAAATGAATAATTTACCAGGTTTGTAGTGACGAATTAACTCGTTTCTCAACCCGTAAAAATCAACTATTACTTATGAGGAAAAACAGAAGTTGGCAACTCTTTAACTGTCAAGCGCGAAGCGTTATTTGTTAACTCAGTCAACTTTATAATAACTCATAATTTTGCCTATTTGTAGTGAGGTGATCAGTCGCCTATAAAAGAGTGAATAAAAACGACTACCCTGAGTGTAAATATAATTTGAGAAGTATTTAAATGAAAACCCAGAAGTGTTGCGAGTCAAGAAGCAATATCAAAACTCAAAAATATGAGTTATTATAGGCGATCGAGAAACCCTTATATTTTTTTCTGGGGCTGTACAGTGCCTAATCGCATTCCTTTAATATCTCTGCTACTCGCACTCGGTTTGGGGGCAATGCCCGAGCCTGCTGCCGCACAGGCACTCCTGCCTTACACCCTGCAAATCGACTCAGCCCAACTCGAACAAACGGCCTTGAGCCTTGCAGAAGAAGCCGTCCAGCTAGCCAGACTGCAGCAGTACCAACTAGCGGTACCTAGAGCCGAACTCGCCACACAGTTAGCCCCCAAAAATGCTCAAACTTGGACTTTGTTAGGCAGCTTGTACCTTCAAGTCGAGCAGTTTGACAAAGGCATTGAAGCTTTGGGGCAAGCTCAATCTCTGTCACCAGAAAATCCATCAATTAAATTTGTCTTGGGAGAAGCTTACTTTCGGAAAGCGAACTACGAGAAAGCAGTTGAATATTTGCAAGCAGGATTAAAACTCAAACCAGACACTCCAGGTGCATTATTTGATTTAGGTAATGCTTTTTATAAGCTGAAGCGGTTTGATCAGGCGATCGCCCAATACGAAAAAGCCTTTGCTTTAGAAAAAAACCTGTGGCCTGCTGTCAACAATATCGGATTAGTCAAATACGAAATGGGAGATGTTGATAGCGCCATCAAACGCTGGCAAGAAGCGATCGTGATCGACGACAAAGCCGCCGAAGCAATGCTAGCTCTAGCAGTAGCATTCTACACCAAAGGTGACAAAGAAAAAGGCTTAGCGATGGGAGAAGCAGCTCTGAAACTCGACAAACGGTATGCTACCGTAGAATATCTCAAAGAAAACCTCTGGGGCGATCGTTTAATCGCAGATACCCAAAAGTTGCTAGCAACTCCTGAAATGAAAGCAGCACTGGCTAAAATTCAAGACACCCCACCCCCGCCCCAAATGTAGTCGCCCGATCCCAAATCCGGGTTCACTATCATGACTACCCCTCCGTCATTGCGAGGAACGAAGCAATCGCAGAGACTAAGCGATTGCTTCGTTCCTCGCAATGACAAATAATACAAAAAAAGGGGTAGTAAACCCAGATTTGGTATAAGTCCAGATCGACTTACTTCAACTGCCCCCAGTGTTTTGAGCGTCGCAATAGTCGCCTCAGTTAAGCCTTTAACACCTGTAATATTCATTCCTTCATAAGGTTTGGGAACAGGCAAGGTTTTGATACACTTACCCGTCAGTGCATCCCAAAGCTTAATCGTCTCATCTTGGCTACTACTAGCAAGCATCTGACCATCTGGACTAAAAGCAACTGACCATAGCCAATTGTCATGTCCTTCGAGAACTTGCAAACATTTATCAGTGCTAACATCCCACACTCGTACAGTTTGGTCATGACCGCCACTCGCCAACTGTGTACCATCAGGACTGAAGATTACAGATGACACAATACCGTCATGTCCCTCTAAAGTTGTCAGACATTCTCCGGTATTGATATCCCAAAACTTGATGCTACTGTCACTGTTGCTGCTTGCCAAGATATTACCGTCAGGGCTAAAGGCGACAGACCAAACCCAACCGCTATTTCCCATCAAAGTGCTTAAGACTTTCCCTGTACTGACATCCCATAACTTCACCGTCTTATCGGTACTCGCAGAAGCCAGGATATCACCTGAAGGACTAAAAGCAATTCCCATCACCCAACTCTCATGTTCAGTAAAAGTATAAAGACATTGCCCTGTGCTCATCTCCCATAGTTTGATAGTCTGATCCTCACTGAAACTTGCCAATGTCTTACCGTCGGGACTGATGGCAACTCCCCAAACCCAAGCAGAATGACCCTCTAAACTTTTTAGACATTCACCGATCGCAGTATCCCATAACCTGACACGAGTGTCAGAGAATCCACTCGCCAGCAAGTCTCCATTCGGACTGAATGCAATGGATTTCAATCGATTAGTATGTCCATCCTGTATGCTTTTAAAACACTTCCCGGTTTTGATATTCCATAATCTCACGGCGCGATCGCTACTGGCTAATATTTGACCATCGGGTGAGAAAACTACCGAATTTACTGGATTGCTATGTCCCAATACTGTTTTCAGACAATGACCTGTTTTAACATCCCACAGTCTCACCGTGCAGTCTTCACCAGTGCTAGCTAAAGTTTTGCCATCAGGACGAAACGCGACAGATGAAACTCGACTGGTGTGTTTTTGCAGCGTTTTTAGACACTCACCCGATGCCACCTCCCACAATCTCACGGTGCTGTCTTCGCTGCAACTTGCTAAAATCTGACCATCTGGACTAAAGGCAACACACACCACTATTTGTGAATGTCCAGAGCAAATCCTAACGAGTTCACCCGTGCTAATATCCCAGAGGCCGATCGAACAATCATTACCACCACTGGCTACCGTTTTACCATCTGGACTGAAAGCTACCGATCGAATTTGACGACTGTCACTCTCAAACATTTTCAGGCATTGTCCAGTAGCAACATCCCACAGTTTAAGTATTCCGTCATCACCGCCACTAGCTAAAATCTTACCTTGAGGACTAAATGCGATCGACCAAGCCTGACTTTTGTGTGCTGGCAAAGTTAGCAAGCATCGTCCATTACTCCAATCCCAAAAACGCACAGTCCCATCACTGATGCCACTAGCAAGCATCTTGCCATCTGGACTGAAAGCAACTCCCAGCACACTGCTATGATTTCCCTGCAATATTTGACGAATCGACCAACTGCTAACATCCCAGCAATTAATCGTACCGTTACTACCGCCCGTAGCAAGAGTTTTCCCATCCGGACTAAAAGCAGCGGATAACACGATGCTGCCGTATTCTTTGCTAGTTCTCAGCAGCCTAGCTTCTGGCATTTGCCACAAGTGAATCTCACCATTCGTATCGCCCAAAGCTAAAAGTTTTCCATCCGGGCTAAAAGCGACTGACAAACCACTTCCCAAAACTTCGGCGAAAACGGAATTAGTTAAATTAGAACCCGCCAAGTTTACCTGATGCAAATTCGTATCGGGTAAATAAGCTTGCCAAACGGTCAAATTAGAAAAATCCCAACCGCTTACATCTGGCTGCATCTGACGCAATAGATTTATAATATTACCCGCAGCGTAGCCAGTTTCTAGTGTTGGTTTACCGCGCAGTGATGCCAGAATGGGTTTGAGTTGGTTTTCGAGAAGTTGCTGGCGTTCAAAAGTAAAAAGGAGTCGATCGGCAATAGGTTTAAGGATAAGACGAGCTTGGGTATCTCTAAGGTATTCTTTAGCTGTAGCTTTGAGAAGAGCATAGCTTCTGAGAAGGTCAATTTCGCTGCTGGTTATCTCAGTGCAGACTTTTTCGATTAATCGTTCCGTCATGTATTCCATGACGACGGGTTGTTGAGTGTAGCCGTCTGAGGTTTTTTCGATGAGAGAACGTCTAACGAGAGAACCTAAAACCTCTAGTAATTCTTTGACAGTTAATTTTGAAACTAAATCTTGTTCTAATTCTCTCAGCGAGACTGGCTCCCGCTCGATCGCCAGCCAGTACATCACCTTTTTTTCTACATTTGATAAACGATTAAATTGTCGGTCTAATAGGTTCCGAATATCATCAAATACTAAAGTTCCTTGATTTAAAAGTTCTAAAAATCTCGTCAGGCTACTATCAAAAAAATCATGGATGGTGGGAGCAACCATTTTTAAGGCTAACGGATTTCCAGCATAGTGGGATCTCAAAATATCCCATTCGCAGTTTGAGCCTTGAAAAAAAGCAATACCTTGGACAATTTCCTGTACTTCTGGGGTTGTTAAACCTGTCAGTTGTAATGAACGAACGGGCAATTTTTTACCTTCTTTAGCTGCTAAACCGATCGGTTTTTCTCGACTGGTTAGTAGCAGGGTACTTTTATGGTTGATTTCGGCTACACATCGCAGAAGTTGACCGTAGCCTTCATATCCCTCTCTATAACAACCCGTGCGTTCTTCTTCCTGTAGAATAGACTCGACGTTATCTAATATTAACAGACACCGATGCTGTCGCAGATAGTGTATCAGTCGCGAAATTCTAGCATCTAATGTGTCTGGTAAATTCGTTTCCTGTTGGTTCGAGAGAAATTGAATTAATTCAACCAATAAGTCAAGTATTAATGGAGCATTACGGAGACTGTGCCAAATAATATAATCAAATTGTTCTTGGATGCGTTCTGCTACCTTGATAGAAAGAGAGGTTTTGCCAATGCCACCCATCCCCAACAGGGTCACTAGGCGGCAGCGATCAACAATTAGCCACTTTTCTAATAAAGCTATTTCCTCTGCACGTCCGTAGAAAATAGAAACATCAATTGCTTCTCCCCAATCAATACTCCGGACAGTTTTTAAGCAGCCAGAGTACCATAAGACAAGACTGAAGGAAGGTTAGGGTGATTTAAAA
>NZ_JAUBOY010000129.1:0-1645 GCF_036700465.1 Microcoleus sp. T3_A4
GTGGGAGTTGGTGTTACCTCTGGTGTCGGAGTTGGCGTGGGAGTTGGTGTTACCTCTGGTGTCGGAGTTGGCGTGGGAGTTGGTGTTACCTCTGGTGTCGGAGTTGGCGTGGGAGTTGGTGTTACCTCTGGTGTCGGAGTTGGCGTGGGAGTTGGTGTTACCTCTGGTGTCGGAGTTGGCGTGGGAGTTGGTGTTACCTCTGGTGTCGGAGTTGGCGTGGGAGTTGGTGTTACCTCTGGTGTCGGAGTTGGCGTGGGAGTTGGTGTTACCTCTGGTGTCGGAGTTGGCGTGGGTTCGGGTGTGGGAACACTATCATTATCAGTGATATTAGCTGTGACAGCAGCGACGGTAATGCCGCTATAATTTGTATCCGTTGAAGTGGCGGTATGAGTAATACTTCCAGTATGACTTCCTTCCACTAATGTGTCATCAGCAGCCGTGACAGTTACGGTTTGCGGTGTATTCCAATTAGTTGAATTAAAGGTGAGTGTGGAAGCTGAAGTAGCGGTTTGAGCAGTGTTGCCAATTGCTAGATTAACATCGGCTGTGGGTTGTGATGTTAAAACTACTGTGTAATTACCAGTTGTACCGCCTTCTGTAGATGTTGTAGAAGTGGGAGTGATTGTGATTGCTGCACTATCGTTATCAGTAATATTAGCTGTGACAGCAGGTACGGTAATGCCGCTATAATTTGTATCCGTTGAAGTGGCGGTATGAGTAATACTTCCAGTATGACTTCCTTCCACTAATGTGTCATCAGCAGCCGTGACAGTTACGGTTTGCGGTGTATTCCAATTAGTTGAATTAAAGGTGAGTGTGGAAGCTGAAGTAGCGGTTTGAGCAGTGTTGCCAATTGCTAGATTAACATCGGCTGTGGGTTGTGATGTTAAAACTACTTCATAACTACCAGTTGTACCGCCTTCTGTAGCTGTTGTAGAAGTGGGAGTGATTGTGATTGCTGCACTATCGTTATCAGTAATATTAGCTGTGACAGCAGCGACGGTAATGCCGCTATAATTTGTATCCGTTGAAGTGGCGGTATGAGTAATACTTCCAGTATGACTTCCTTCCACTAATGTGTCATCAGCAGCCGTGACAGTTACGGTTTGCGGTGTATTCCAATTAGTTGAATTAAAGGTGAGTGTGGAAGCTGAAGTAGCGGTTTGAGCAGTGTTGCCAATTGCTAGATTAACATCGGCTGTGGGTTGTGATGTTAAAACTACTTCATAACTACCAGTTGTACCGCCTTCTGTAGCTGTTGTAGAAGTGGGAGTGATTGTGATTGCTGCACTATCATTATCAGTGATATTAGCTGTGACAGCAGCGACGGCAATGCCACTATAATTTGTATCCGTTGAAGTGGCGGTATGAGTAATACTTCCAATATGACTTCCTTCCACTAATGTGTCATCAGCAGCCGTGACAGTTACGGTTTGCGGTGTATTCCAATTAGTTGAATTAAAGGTGAGTGTGGAAGCTGAAGTAGCGGTTTGAGCAGTGTTGCCAATTGCTAGATTAACATCGGCTGTGGGTTGTGATGTTAAAACTGCTGTGTAAGTACCAGTTGTACCGCCTTCTGTAGCTGGGGTAGCAGTGGGAGTGATTGTGACTCCGGCAATATCGTTATCAGTGATATTAGTTGTTA
>NZ_JAUBOY010000069.1:0-30157 GCF_036700465.1 Microcoleus sp. T3_A4
TTATCATTATTATTCAATTATATTTCTACACAAAGGGGTATTGACAAAATCTACTCTTTTCTAACTTGTTACCAATGTCCATCCCCCGACACTACAGCAAACGGTCGATCGCACGCCCCTGTTCTCCCCATCTCAAAATTTCCTGACATTTTTCTTGCCAAGTCGAAGTCATTACGAGTATGATTTAACAAGAAGCAAAAAAGAGAGCCGCCATGAGGATCGAAGAAATACCCCTCAACCAGATTCGCCGCCCCCTGCCGCGAGTCAACGACCAAACCAAAGTAGCCGCCCTCATGGAATCCATCCGCGAGGTAGGTTTAAACGAACCCATCGACGTGCTAGAAGTAGATGGTCAGTATTACGGATTTTCCGGCTGCCACCGGTACGAAGCTTGCCAGCGTCTCGGTTTAGAAACTATCCGCTGTAATGTACGCCGAGCTCCCCGTGCCGTGTTGCAGATGCACTTAGCCTGAGCCTCTCAATAGAAATTCACGACAGGCAAACATTCGATCGCCCAAAGCTTTCTAAGATCTTCGATCGACAATCACTAATAACAAGCTAAAAACCTATGACTACCAACAATCACAAACAACATCTTTACCCCACCCGCATCGATATGTCAGCCGCCACCCGCTCTCAAGTAGTCGGGCTGCTCAACGCCACGCTGGCAACGACTCTGGACTTAAAAACTCAAGTCAAGCAAGCTCACTGGAACGTCAAAGGCATGGACTTCTACCAGTTGCACTTGCTGTTTGACGAAATGGCAACAGAACTCGAAGAATACGTTGATACGGTTGCAGAACGAGTCACAGCTTTGGGCGGTTTGGCTGTAGGAACAGCCCGCACAGCCGCCGCAGATTCGATTTTGCCAGAATTTCCTTTCGACATTTTAGACGGCAAAGAATATGTGACGGCTTTGGCCGATCGCTACGCACCCTACGCCCAACACCTGCGAGTCGCCATCGACAAAGCAGGCGAACTCGGCGATGCCGATACAGCGGATCTCTACACTGAAATTTCGCGGACAATTGACAAGCGTTTGTGGTTCCTAGAAGCGCATTTGCAAGGTTCTGCGACAACTGCAACAGCCACCGCCCGCGAAAAAGTAGCCGTCAAATAGCAAGCTTTCAATAATTGAACTTGCATCGGCATCAATTGCGAAACTCTTGTGGGGCGGGCCCAACAGCCCGCCCCAAAAATGTATTTCGTTAAGGCTCGTGACAGTTTACGATCGAGAATATGTCCATTTATTAATTTGGATGAGTTTTTCGTGACTGCCAATATTCCAGATTATGCTCCTCAACTGCAACGCCTGATGGAACAGGCGGGGCTTTCGAGCGATCGAGAACTCAGCAAAAAAGCAGGAGTTTCCGAGATCCAGCTAAGTCGCCTGCGTCGCGGTTTAGCTTTGCAAACCCGAGCCGACATCCTGCTCAAAATCAGTCAAGCTTTACAAATTTCCTTAACCGAACTGCTCGCAACCTTGGCGCCAAACTATGTAGAGTTAGAACCGGCACCACCGACAGCCCTAGAACAAGAATATCAGCGCCTGCAAGCTTCGATCGAACAGCAGCGAGAATCTTTGATGCAGGAATTCCAGCTATCTAGCGTGCAAATTTTAGAATCTTGGATGTTGCAGTGGCCGACTGCTGCGAGCAAAGCTCAGGAAAATCACAACTTGCGGGCTCAGAAACTACTGCCCTTGCTGCGGCCAGTCGAGCAGTTATTGGAGCATTGGGGAGTGGAGTCGATCGCTCCAGTCGGAGCCGAGATTCCCTACAACCCCCAACAGCATCAGCTCATGGAAGGAACAGCCGAACCCGGAGAACCCGTCAAAGTCCGCTACACAGGGTACAGACAAGGCGACAAACTGCTCTACCGCGCCAAAGTTAGCCGAGTTTAATTAATACCAGAAGGCCTTCGGCAGAACCAAGATTGTCCCTATCTCAAAATTCACTCCCGGCGAAGCGCTGCGACTGCGATCGGCGTTACGATCCGCGACGAGGAGCATCTTTTGCACTCAAAACTATTCTCCCGCTTTCAGGCTTTGGCGCTTTCCCCCTCTCTTATTTGGATCGGAGTCCATCTCGCAGCTATACTAGCCTAGTCTGGCTAGAAATTCTGACATTCCCACCGCAAAATATGAGTCCTGTAGTTAAAATTATTCAGCCCTCTGGCATTTTAGACGGCACCAAGGCAAGTCAATTCCGCCAAGAGATTAGCGACCTAGTGGAAGCGGGAGCCGATGTGGTATTGATAGACTTCACTGATGTGACATTTATGGATAGTTCTGGTTTAGGCGCTTTAGTCTTGGCGCTCAAAACAGTCCGTGCCGCTGGGAGTCAATTAGTTGTCTGTTCTATCAACGAGCAAATCCGCATCTTATTTGAACTCACCAGCATGGATCGAGTTTTCGAGATATTTCAGACCCGCGATGCTTTTAATAGCAAAATTCTCTCAACTAACTAAATCTTTGGGCTGCTGCCTTTTTGCTATTTGGTCACAGATGCACTGCAAGAAGTCAGCTAGCCAAAGTTTACCTTGAGTAAAGACCAATCATCATCAAAAACTGCTTTAGCGTTCAACTTTTGAATGTAGTTCAAAACTAGCTCTAACTGGTCGGCACTTGCACCGTTGTAAGCTGCTAACAGGTCTACGAAAGGGTCAAGCCCCCAGATATTGCCGTCAGGTTGGTGGATCTCGTATACCCCGTCGCTAAAGATGTAGAGAGTGCTCAAATCCTCTACATCGCAGCAATTATCGACATAGGGGGCGTCAGGGAACATCCCGACCGGCATTCCGGGGGTTTTTAATCGCTGGATTTTAGCGGTGCTCGCAGGGGACTGGGAAATCAACACGGCTGGTGGATGGCCGGCGCTGGCATAAACTAGCTGGCGAGAAATGCGGTTGTAAACGCCATACCAGATGGTGAAATACTTGTCGTTTTGGTAGCTCATCTGGAAGGTGGTGTTCAGGGCGCGCAAAACGTCGCTGGGTTTGTAGTAGTCTATGTTGGGGAGCGTGCGCGATCGCAGCAAATTCAGCACGGCCACCGAAGGCAGCGCCGCCCGCAAACCGTGACCGGCTACGTCGAGCAAGTAAATCGCCAAATAATCGGCATCTAGCCAGTTGTAGTCGAAGCAATCTCCACCCAACTGCCGGGAGGGAATGAATTTTGCCTCAATGCTGAAAGGTTCCGTCATCGGATCTGGCAGCAGCGATTGCACGTACTCGGCTGCCTCGGCTAACTCTGCTTCCAGACTTTGCTTGGCTATTTTCAAATCTCGGCTGAGTTGGTGCAGCCTCAATCCGGCGCGTACTCTCGCCTGTAACTCGTTGAGTTCGATCGGCTTTGAGATAAAATCGTCGGCACCAGCGTCGAGTCCTTTGACTCGATCGGCGATCGATCCCAAAGAAGTCAACAAAAAGAATTGTGTAGTTGACAGATCCGGATCTGCCTTAACTCGACGGCAGACATCGATGCCGGTCAAGCGCGGCATGATCCAATCGCAAATTATCAGGGCCGGACGCAATTTTTGCGCCTGGGCTACACCGTCTTCGCCATTGCTTGCTACTGTTACTTCGTAACCCTGTTTTTTCAGGGTTCTTCTCAGCAGTTCTTGAACAGCCGTATCATCGTCAATAACCAGAATTTGAAACATGGGCACTTAGGTACTACAAGTTTTTCAAGGTCTGGGGGTCATTTAAAATATATCCTGTCAGCGCCCTTGTCTGAGATTGAGTATAGTTTATTGACATGGCTTTCGAGGTAATTGTTTTTGACAGCGGGTCGTTGAGTTCAATTTACGTTAAAATTTGATAGAAATTTGGCGCGATCGAACTTCACTCAGTTTATACTCAGAATATAAAATTTTATAGACTTTTATTTGCCACAGGTGCTGGTTGACATGGAAGTGCTATTTATGGTAAAGTGACTCACCGATTATTCGATTAGACATTGATCCACGGCCCACCAGAGCTAGTATCCTCAAACTACCATTCAATTTTGCCGCCGTTGTATTTTGTCTCGTTGTACTTTATCTGGTTGTATTTTGTCTCGTTGTATTTTGCCCACCGGCCGATGAAGAACTTGTGTGGTGAGCGTGATTGAATTAAAGGGTTCCGAAAAGTTGCCGATGCTAAAAAAAGCGGATCTTCAAGTCAATACAGGTCTGAACGGATTAAGCTGGGTTTTGTCGTGGTTTGCACAATTGTACGACTCACGAATTCCTACAAGTGTGTGGATACGGTGTCAGTTAGCTTTGGCTGAGGGCTTTACGAATGCGGTGCGTCACGCCCACAAGGGCAAACCAGCGGATTTGCCTGTTGACATTCAGGTGGCGGTGTTCGCTGAATCTTTAGAGATTAAAATTTGGGACTCGGGCGATCCGTTTGATTTAGAGAAAAAAATCAAAGATATTTCGGAAAAAGTCGATATTCACTCTCCGGGCGGGCGGGGTCTAAAATTGATTAAAGACATCGCAGACAGTATTAGTTACGAAAGAACGGCTGATGGACGGAACTGTTTGTCGATGGTCAAAAATTATACTCCTGTCTCAAGGCAGAACAATGAAGATGATATTTTGGAAGTGGTAGAGGAAATTTCTGATTAATGGGTTCATCGGGTTTTAAACGCGGGACAGAGGATTAAGCCACAGCAGAATTGTCCGTTTTAATTCATTTAATTCTCGATACACTTCTTGTTTCACCCATTGCCCGATCGCGTCGAAGGGTGTAAAAATTTGACCTACAGGCCAGCTAACATCTTGACCCAAGGGCGTTTGATGGTTGCCCGCTAGAGTCTGAACGGTAATCATGTCGGGAAATCGTGCTTTTAGCAGTTTGGTCAAAAGCAGGGTTTGGTCGATGTTGTCGCCGTTAAATTTAACTAAAAGATTGCGCCGAATTTGATAGCTATCTTGGACGAGGCGATTAGTCTCTTGCGGGGAAGGGGTAAACTCGACGTTAAAGACAGGGGAAATTTGCTCGACGATCGGGATTGCTTCTGATGCCGCATAATTGTTGAACGAAATCAGAATATTGCCTGCCCTTTCTATGTCAAACACAGAACCGATCAGGAGGTGGAGTTTGCATCCCATGCTGTGTCCCATGCCGTAGATGGGGAGATAGGAAGATTTGAGCAATTTAGTGGCGCGCAGGCGATCGAGGGCATTTTCAAATTTGTTGAGGACATCGCGGGCGATCGCAATATGATCTAAAGTATTAACAAATGGCGTTGCTACTACAACATATCCTTGATTCCCCAAAGCTTCTAACAGCCAGCGATAGGTGAGTTGGGGTGCTGTCGCCACAAAGGCACCGCCGAGAAAATGTACGATCGCGATCGGTCTTGAAGGAATTAATACCCAGTTGCCAGAAATTTCTTGCCAGTCCATAAATTCAATCTAATTCCAAATAAAAAGGCGATCATCCTCTGAAGGTAAAAGGCAGAATGTTTTATAAATTTTTCCTTTTATTTTATGCCTCAAAAAGGGGTTTGCTACCCATTTTTTAATTCCAAAAACTTTCCTTTTTACTTATACATTATTTATTCTAACTGTTGTGGGGGCAAATAGCACGGCTGGCGATCGCTGCTATTAGCGCCTTGTATAGGCTTGAAGCTAGTGGCAGAATAAATCAAGACTGACATCCGATCACGCAAAAATTTTTATATTGTCTTCCACCGCACGGCTGCAAGCCGCTGTAGCTGGTATTGCGGGTAATTGACCTGACAGAATATTCACAGTCAAATACGGATCAAGACCCCAACATCGCGTATTAATCAGCCCCTGGGCGATCGGCTTCGATTCGGCTTGATTGGCAGCACCAAATTTCTTGCCTAAACCCGCATATAGAAGTTGTCAATAAAGTGAGGTATGCCCTATGCCCTATTCCCTATGCCCTATTCTCTATATCAAGCGTGCACCTCATGTTACTGAGAAAGGCTATACAACTATAACATCCTTTAGGCTCAACCCCCGATTTCAGACGATCGCTGGGGGTTTAATTCTGCCGAATGACCAATACCTTCTGCCGTTTGATGACTCAACTTTTCGTGAGTTTTCATCCATTTCCACTTGTGCACAGTAGCTTGAGGATTGAGCACTGTGGTAGCCACGCCGTAAACAATAGTCGGCAAAACCTCCCGATTTAACCAACTTTGTCCCACCTTTCTCATGTAGTGCAGTGCCAAAACTTCTCGAAATTTGTTAAGCCTTTGCAAAAGCGGCAAATTCTTAAAACATAACTCTTCGTACTCCTGGAGTGATAACTCTTTTTCTCCCCGCAAGCGCCGCAGTTGGTTTTCCTTGACACAATCAGAAGCTATGCGCTTCTTCAGCCAGTGTTTATCTGTGAGAGAGTTCTCTCTAATTCGATAATTTCCCAAAGGTTCTGTCGCCGCTAGCAAGCCATACTTTTGAGCAAGTTTAGTAAATAACTCTGTATCTTCTCCTACCTGCCAATCTTCTGCAAAGCCGCCTTCTTGGAGTAGAATAGAGCGATAGACTACAACAGAAGACGGGAAAACCCAAGGACTTTCGCCTGTCTCCTTAATCGCCTGCATTTCTGCTTTAGTTGTAGGATAGGTGGGAATGTAACTCAACTTGTTGCCGCGCTTGTCTAAATATCGCAAAGCGTGAGCCACAGCTTTGACTTCGGGATTGTCTGCGAGCATCTTCAAACAAACTTCTAACTTATTGGGTTCCCAGGTATCGTCGCTATCGATAAACGCTACATACTCGCCTGTGGCGCGATATATCATTAAATTTCTCGACTTAGAAACCCCGTAATTTTGGGGATTTCTGAAGTATTGAATTCTCGAATCTTGCTCGACTAGCTTAGCAGCAACTTTGTCAGTAGCGTCAGTAGAGCAGTCATCAACAATTAAAATTTCTAGATTCTTGTGGGTACCATTGAGTACGGAGGCAACTGTCTCGGCCAGAGTGTCGGCAGCATTGAATGCAGGAATGATTACACTTATTTTTTGGCTATTCATAACTTGCATTAAGGTGTGGTTTGGTAGTTGTTCACCGAAGTATAGTATCGAAGCCGACACTCTGACTCATTTACGTGCAAGTACCTGTAGTCAGAAAACTTGCCTACATACTGCCAATATAACAGGTTTACCAACGTGAGTGTTATCTACCATAAGGAGGGGACGGCCCTTAGCAGGCGGAGTGCAGACTATTATTTGGCGGGCAATTTTTCGGACACAAAGGCGACGGCTGCGATGGATTGAGGGTTTTGTCCGGGGACTGGAGTTGTCCTAAATTCGATCGCATCTTTTTGCTTTAATACGACTTACCAAGAAAAACCCGACCTCACCCAAAATTATTGGTTTGATAACTATATAGCTACTAAAAAATTGCATTCATGACTCAGTTCGATTCCGGTTAATTGCTAATCATAATTTTTTTATTGCGCCAAAACGGGGAATGAGGAATTTGAAACTTTCCTCCAAACCTAATTACAATTATTTGAGAAATTTTTATATCAATAGTCAGTAAAACATGGTTTACTGATTAACCAAAAGTCAAAAAGATTACCAAAAAAAGCTATAATAAGTCTGTTCCAGCAATCGTAAATAATTTGTAAATTTCTTACTGCCTCCCTTGGTAAAGTTGGGGTGGGTAAAAAAATACGACTCATTTTTAATTACTCTATGTGTTGCCTTACCCTAGCCATCACCTAAAATACTGATTGTTTTGCTGTTGCTTAATCAGGCTAGGAAACAAAAATAATTGGAAAATTCAGAAGCTTTGTGAAGCAGGGTTTATATGATTTGCATCTTGAGTTTTTCCTACCGTAAATCAGCAACACCGTTTTTCTGAGTTTATCAGCTTTTTTGAAATCGGTATTTTATCAAAAAAGCTGCTTTTTCAAACTTGTTTAATTATTAAATTGCCACCGTCTGTCCCTGATTTTTCTCTTCCTCTTGTACCGTGAGCGCCTCCCAGGGTCAAATCGTTTTTCCGTCTGCCATAACAGGTAATTTATCTGCGATTGAACTTAGTACCGCTAGGTTTTAGGGAAGATGCTCCTAAAAGTATACTATAAAAAATCCTCGCCTCACGCGTAAAAAATGTTGCCCAATTTCTTGAGCAAAGTGCGAATTTATACTTGTTGCCTAACAGTCTTGGTGTTGGGTGGCTGCCAGCAACAGCTACAGCCAACCTTGCAGCAGCAGCGCAGCCAACAGGGGATGGCAGTTTCGGCTCACCCTCTGGCGAGCGCTGCGGGGCTGGCCCTGCTGCAACAGGGCGGCAATGCAGTGGATGCGGCGGCTGCTACGGCTTTGGCGATTTCGGTGGTGGAGCCTTTTTCGGCGGGTATCGGTGGCGGGGGTTTTTTACTGCTGCGGCGGGCGGAAACGGGGACTGTGCAAGCGCTGGATTTCCGGGAACGAGCTCCGAAACGGGCGACGCGGGATATGTACCTCGACAAGCAGGGCAAGGTGCGCCAAAGGGCAAGTCTGGACGGGCATTTGGCGGCGGGTATTCCGGGTACTGTTGCTGGACTTTATACGGTGCACCGCGAGTACGGTAAGTTGCCTTGGGCCCAGGTGGTGGCGCCGGCGATCGCCCTGGCTGAAAAAGGCTTTCCGGTAAGTTCGCGCTTTACCACGGCTACCGGGCGACGACAGGATGTGCTCAAAAAAAACCGGGCGGCGCTGGAGGTTTTTACTCGTGGTGGCATTTTATACCAGCCGGGTGAGCTTTTGGTGCAGCGGGATTTGGCGCGGACTTTGCGGCAGATTGCACAAAATCCGCAGAGTTTTTATACCGGGGACATTGCGCGGGCGATCGCCGCCGATATGGCTAAAAACGGTGGGATTATCACTCTCGAAGATTTGAAAAACTATACGCCGATTTGGCGAAATCCGGTTTGTGGCAACTTTCGCACCTACGAAATTTGCGCGATGTCGCCTCCTTCTTCCGGCGGCGTTCATTTATTGCAAATCTTAAATATTCTGGGAGATACGGATCTCAAGAGGTTGGGGAGGCAGAGTCCAGATACTTTGCACTTGCTGGCGGAGAGCATGAGGATTGCTTATGCCGATCGGGCTGAGTATTTGGGCGACCCGGATTTTGTGAGTGTACCGCTCAAAGCTCTGACTAGCACCAATTATGGCAAATTGAGACGATCGCAAATCCAAATGTCAAAAGCCCGACCCTCCAGCGAGGTAAAGGCTGTTGACGCTGAAACTTTGAACCGTCTCCTGTGGGAGTCTCCGGAAACTACGCACCTTACGGTAGTTGACAAAGAGCGCAATGTAGTAAGCTTGACATTTACGGTGAATGGCGGTTTTGGGGCTGGAGTCGTGGCCGCGGGTACGGGAATTTTGCTCAACAACGAGATGGATGATTTTGCAGCGGCGCCGGGAGTGCCGAATTTGTTTGGTTTGGTGGGCGGGGAGGCAAATTCGATCGCCCCGGGCAAAACTCCTTTATCGAGCATGACGCCGGTCATCGTGACAGAAAATGGCAAATTTCGCCTCGCTGCGGGAGCTCCCGGAGGCAGCACGATTATTACCACGGTGCTGCAAATAGTGCTGAATGTATTGGTTTACGACATGAATGTCGGCGATGCTGTGTCTGCACCTCGCGTACACCACCAGTGGCAGCCCGATCGCCTGAGGGTGGAACGGGGAGGTTTTGAGGCTGCGACACTTTCGGAGTTGCGGCGGCGGGGACACCAGATTGTTGAAGGTGACGGCTGGGGCAATGCCAATGCGATCGTCCTGACTGCAGACGGTTGGTTGGAAGGGGCTGCCGATCGGCGCGGCGAAGGAGAAGCAAGGGGGTTTTAGTCATCAGTCAGTCGATTAGAGATTTTAGAGGGGGGCGAGACTTTGGCGACTCGACGATTTTAGATTTACTCCACAGATGAATCTGGGATGTTGAACTCGGATCAAAAATTTTGATCTCTCTACGACAGGAATCGGGGGCTTCTATGGTTTTTTTGGGCGAAGTCATCTTTCATAAGTCATTAGCTATTAGTCATTAGCTATTAGTCATTAGCTATTAGTCATTTTAGAGAGCGCCAACGGTATCAAAACCCAGTTTTTTGGGTCTCCAGTGCGTAACTCCTGAAATTATTAGTCTGTGTAAGTGTATTTTTGCATCCGTATTTTTGCGCTGAGGTTTAGAGGCTGACTAATTGCCAAGAACTACCCAAAAAATTAGCCCCAAAAAACGTATATACACTTATGTGTAAAGTTATTGTAAAGGCCCTAGACATTGATACTTATATAATGTAAAAATGAAGTTGTGCATTGGATCAGGTTTGTATCTTCCAGGAAAAAGTTATGATAATTACTCACAAAATTGCTGGCTTAACAGCTACATTAACTACTGCTCTGAGTTTGTTGGCAGCGCCAGCAATGGCATTTTCGGTAGGAGCAACTAATAACACTGAGACTTTAAAAAATAATTTATTGGGGACTAATACAGCCGGGTTGAGTAATTTCTCTGTTTCAATTACGGGTAATTCGGCTGCTTTTGGTACTTTCACTAATGACCCATTCGGTTTGACATCAGGTGTTGTTCTGAGCACTGGTAGAGTCACCGATATACCGGGTCAGAATCGGAAAGATAACTTCACGACACAGGACAGCGATTTAAGCACGGATTTTGGTGCTAAGGGTGAACAAGGGGATCTGACTCAGCTAAACCTCAGCTTTTTTGCTAATAGTACGGTTGAAAAATTGTTCTTTCAATATGTATTTGCTTCTGAGGAGTTTCCTGAGTTCGGCGGTTCTAAATATAATGACGATTTTGAACTGCTGTTGAACGGCACTAATTTGGCAAAATTGAGCGACGGAAAAAGAGTTACGATTAATAATCTTGTTCCAGATCCATATAATCGCTCTAAAGATCACCCCGACTATATTAACAACCCAAGTTTGACAGGTATTGCTGCTAACATCGTTAAGCTGGACGGTTTTACTAAAGTTTTAGGTTTTGAGGGTTTGCTCAAGCAAAATCAGACGAATGTTCTCAGTATCCGCATTAAAGATGTGGGCGATGGCAAGTTAGATTCTGCTGTATTTATTCAAGGCGGTTCTGTGGGGACGGTTCAACCTGAACCGGTTCCCGAACCGATGACTGTGGGGGGTTTGATGGCGGGAGGCGCTATGCTGGCTGCTGGACGAAAGTTACGCAATCGCCGTGGCGGAAGTAATTAATAAGGGAAGGCAGTTCGGCAACGAGCAATGTACGGGATGTAACGGATAAAAGGAAGAAGGAAGTTCGGCAACGGATTATGTAACGGATGTAACGGATGTCAGTCCGATGTCCGTCGGAATAAGGGAGAAGGAACAAGGGAGAAGGAATAAGGGAGAAGGAAGAAGGAAGAAGGAAGAAGGAAGAAGGAAGAAGGAATAAGGAATAAGGAAGAAGGAATAAGGAATAAGGAAGAAGGAATAAGGAAGAAGGAAGAAGGAAGAAGGAAAAAACAGAACAGGAACCATTTTGGCGGTTGCTGTAATATGAATCTCGACTAGCCGTGTTGGAGACAGAAACGGGGTTTGATGAAGGAAAAGACCTCGTTGCAGTTGTTGAACCGGGTAAAAAAACTCGGTTTGTACGATCGCGATCGCGTAATATCATATCAAGTAATTTAACCATTATGGGTACGCAGCGAGGAATGCAAGTCCTCATACAATTCTGACGACGAATGCCCTCACTACGAACCAATTTTATGGCGGTTGTTCTAGCGGACAGAATATAAGTTTTTCTCCCAAATTCGCAAAGGGCGGATTTTTTGGTATTAGGAATTGCAGCAAATATTGCGGGTAAAACCCGCGTCTACAACCACTGACTAAAAACTAAATAATTTAGCTATGAACAGTACCGTCGGGTAAGATTGTACCTGTTAATGTAGTCCGGGTAAGTTTGACCATAACTCGATCGCCGTAACCGATTTTCGCTCCTGTTAAGTCAGCACCGCTCAAGTCAGCACCGCTCAAATCGGCTCCGATTAAGTTGGTTTCTCTCAAGTTGGCATTGATCAAACAAGCTCCTAACAAATTAGCCCGGAACAAGTTAGCTTGGTGCAAATTCGCGCCTGTGAGATTGACGTTGTGTAGAAAAGCATCACTTAAGTCGGCTTCACTCAGGTTTGCATTGCTCAAGTTTCTCCCTGAAAAATCCTTTTCTTTTAAGGAAGCTCCTTTGAAGTTGGAACCGCTCAAATCGGGAGCTTGCGGCCCAGCTTGGCGGTAAGACTGAGATGGCGGTGGCTGCGATTGGTAGCGGGACGCCTCTGAATAGGGCCCTGCAGGGTTTCCCCCATAGTTTCCCGCATAATTTCCAGGATATTTTCCTGAAGAGGGTTCAGAAGAGTAGCGAGGTTCTTTTGAGTTTGCCGGCGGTGGCTGGGTGTTTTGGTGCTGGGTGTTTGGATACTGAGTATTTCTGTACTGAGTGTTTTGGTACTGAGTATTGGGTTGCTGAGTGTTGTGGTACTGAGTATTGGGTTGCTGAGTGTTTTGGTACTGAGTGTTTTGGTACTGAGTATTGGGTTGCTGAGCGCTTTGTTGCTGGGTAGTTTGTTGCTGAGTGTTTCTGTACTGAGCGTTTTGTTGCTGGGTATTTTGTTGCTGAGTGTTTCTATACTGAGTGCTTTGTTGCTGGGTATTTTGTTGCTGAGTGTTTCTGTACTGAGCGCTTTGCTGCTGGGTATTTTGTTGCTGAGTGTTTCTGTACTGAGCGCTTTGTTGCTGGGTATTTTGTTGCTGAGTGTTTCTGGACTGAGCGTTTTGTTGCTGGGTGTTTTGTTGCTGGGTGTGTTTGTGCTGGGTGTTTTGGTGCTGGGTGTGTTTGTGCTGAGTATGTTTGTGCTGAACGTTCTGATTCTGACCTCTTGGTTGAATCGATCGCAATTGTTCGCGAGCTTGATTAATTTCCTTAATCTTCTCTTCAGCTTTCTGTAGTAGTCTGGGATTGTCTTTGGGGATGCGATCGGGGTGCCAAATGAACGCTAAATCCTTGTAGGCTTGGCTAATTTCTTCTCTGGAAGCTCCCGGCAACAGTCCCAGCACTTTATAGTATTGGTCGAGGTCGTTCATTGTACCACCTTTCGCTTTAAGAAATTAGGAATTAAAAATTAAGATCGGAGCAAAAGCCGTTCTCAAAGCTTGCGTGTCCGATCGTACATTAGATGAACAATAACTCAGCTAAGCCGCTGCTGGCAAAAATTCTCGAATTCGCTGCAAGTATGTTGCGGCATCCTCCAGCATCGGAAAGTGAGCCGTATTGGGAATTATAACAAATTCTACTTTTTTGCTGAGGGAGGCTGCTTGCTCTCCCATGACGGCGGGGATAATTTGGTCAAATTCTCCGGCAACAAGCAGTGTGGGAACACTCAGCCGCGCAAATTCTTGGGGCATTTCCTCGGCGGCTCTTTTGCTGACTGCCGTCACCATTGTACCTATAGCAGCTTGCTCGTCTGCCATCAAAAAATCCTTGAGAAACGCCAGACTGACCTCTGTGGGCAGGGAACGGCGCAAAAACCGGGCCATAAATAGCCGATCGGCAAAGGGGATGGATGCCAACCAAGAGGGTCTAAATTTTACCACATAGCCACCGAATTTGTGAAAAGTTGTAAAAGATTTTTCATCGTATTCAAAAATCCCGCTGCAAGTGAGAATTGCTTTTTCTACTTTTTCGGGGTAAAGGTTGAGAAATAAAGTAGCAATTGATGCACCTGTGGAGTGAGCATTGAGAAAGACACGGCTTAAATTCAGAGATTCTAATAATTCCGCTAAGTCCCGGGCGTAGGTTTCGAGTTCGTAGCTGGACTCAGGAGGCTCTTTCGGCAAGGGCGATCGACCAAAACCTCTCATATCGTAAAGTAAACAATCAAAATCATCAGCAATAGCTCGTGCCGTGCTTTCCCAGTAGCGCGCTGATCCCGCCCAGCCGTGGAGAAATACCATCACTGGTTTCCCGCTAGGTTGGGTACTGTTATCTGCAGTTATCCACTCGTAATAGTGTTCTACACCGCGAATTGAAATGAAAGACATGATATTGATTTTGGATTCTTAGATTTTAGATTTTAGATTTTAACTCATAATTGTTCAGTAAATACGCAAATTCCCGACTTCTTTAAGAAGTCAGGAATCTCAAGAGTACATCTCTCAAAAAAATCTGCGTTAATCTGCGTCAATCCGCCCACATCTGCGGTCAAAAATTACCAACATAAAAACTAATCATAAATCTTAAGCAGCAGAAGCAGCCAGCCAAAATAAACCATCTACCAAAAGCGTGCTTAACACCGCGCCGCTAAACGCGCGCCAGTGCAGTTGCGTGCCGCGCAAACTCAGCAAACCGACTGTTAGCAACACAGCGATTAAAACGAGAGCCCAACCTATGCCCCAAGGAGTTTCAATTTGACCGATCGCACTTTGAAAAATCGGCATTGCTAATTCCGGTTCCGCGTGCATCACTTGTCGCCAGTAGGGCATCAACCCTGTTAAATAAAAATATAAATCAGTAATGGCAGTACCGAATAGGGAACCCAAGTAAAAATAGCTGCCCACTTTTCCCCAAGATTTGCCCAAGCACCAAATAGCAAAAGGTAAGCCAATTGATTCTATAGGTAGATGTAAAATAGGTTCCCATCTGAACCATCCCCAGTAGATAGAACCTGCCAGCCAGCATCCGGCAAATCCTAATAATAAATCTCCCCAAAGTTGGGTTTTGGGCCGGAAAATTAGAATTAAACTCAGAACGAACCAGGGGATAGTTGACAGCAAACTGATGGTGGGATATAAGCGAACTAACGGTGCTTGCACGAAGACTGGAATTGAGACTAAAAAGGCTGAGGCACTAAATATCAACCACTGTTTGATGGTGTTTGTTGTGCCTGAAGTGACAGAATTGTCGAGGCTGGCGATGGTGGCAATAGGTGCGATCGCGGATGATACTAAATTAAGATTAAACAACTGATTGGACTCCGTATTGTTTCAATAGGTGGACTAAAAATTTTGCTGCGGTTGTGGATGCGACAGTCTCAATCCCGGCGGCGGTTTGGCTGACGTGCCAGCCTTTTGCCGTTTGAGGAGCTCGCCATAAATCCAAATGTTCGATCGGCGGATCTGCATAAAAGCTTTCTCCACCGCCACCGAGAATTGCCGAACTCCAGTGCGTAAAGCGATCGTGGCTGATTCGGTGGATGGGAAAATTGCCCCCCAGGGGTACTCCCCAACCGTCTAAGGCAAAAAATGCCCCGACTTTGCCGCCGAGTTGCTGCCACATCCAAGCCGCCCCGATCGCCCCTGCTACTCCTGCCGAAAAGCTGACAAATACTAGACTTTCTCCAGCTAACTCTTCGCTGCACAAAAAGTGCAATATGTCAAGAGCTGAAAAAGGGGGATATTTATGAGCGGGAAAAATCTTGACACGATCAACTATTTGCTGATTTTGGCGATCGGCTGCCAGTCCCCAAAGCCCCGAAAGTCCCGCCAGGAAACAGTCGGTTAGCTTTGGTTCGTGGACTCCGGGGCAAATTACCAGTCTCATAGTTCGTCAAGAAAGTTAATATAGTTCGCAACATAACTTTATCATATACCTACTATATCATATACTACCCCAGGGGATAGGGTGTTAAACTTATAATAGAGTCAAGTTTGAAGAGTATCCCCCCAAGTTAAAAGCTGGGAACGCTCCAAACAGCTTTAATCTGAGGCAAGGTCAGGGAGTCTTAAGAAAACATGAAAGTTATCCCCCCCGGCCCCATTCCCTGTCAAGCTTAGCAAAGCCTGATTCTAGTTTTAAGCAGTTCTGTATTTAGATTTAACTTTTCTGGCGGCGTCGAAGCCGACCCCACAAAAGCTTAAAGAAACAGGATTGTGAAAATTAGAGGCCTGCCAGTTTAGCTTCCCTACGAATTTCGGGTCAGGGTCAAAAAACCGACTTAGGACTGATGCTCATCAATCCGGTTTCTAGGATAAATAAGAGGTTTGACCGGGAAATATGGGCCAAGAAACCGGGAATCAGCCCCGCGCACGTCAGTCGTGCGATCGATCGCACACAATGAAAAATCTCCCATTCCCCCTTCATCCTGCCTGGATCTCTTAGAATAAATAAAATTGAGGAATACAAAGTGGTTGCTTCTCCAGAAAAAATCGAGTTCAAAACATCTGCAGCACCCGCAAGTAACGATCGCGTTGCTGTATTGCTGATGGGTTACGGCGAAGTCGAAAGCTACGACGATTTTGCCAACTACAACGAACAAGCTTTAAATTTGCTTACGGCAAAGTTTGCGCCAGTACCGCTTTGGATTTATCCGCCGCTGGCGAAGATTTTAGCAATCTTTGACTTGCACGAGTGGAGTCACCAACACGGTCAATTCGTTTCGCCGCACAATGCTATTTTTGAACAGCAGCGCGCTGGGATTGAAAATAATTTACAGGAGAAATGGGGCGATAAAGTAAAAGTGTTCAAAGCTTTTAACTTTTGCGCGCCGTTTTTGCCGGAACAAGTAATCCCTCAAATTCAAGCAGAAGGATTTGACAAAATTCTGATTTATCCGCTGTTGGTTGTTGATTCTGTTTTCACCAGCGGCATTGCAGTCGAACAGGTGAATAAAGCTTTAGCACAAACCTTTGATGGTAAGGAACATTGGGTAAAAGGACAGCGCTACATTCCTTCTTTTTACGATGAACCTGCTTACATCCAGCTAATGGCGGATTTGGTTGAAGAGGAAATTAAGAACGATTTAGCTGTAGCGCATTTGCCATCTCAGATTGGGATTGTGCTGATGAATCACGGTTGTCCGCACAAGGCGAAGGGATTTACTTCGGGTATTGTAGAAAGTCAAGCTTTGTACGATCGCGTGCGTGAACGTTTGATGTATCGCTATCCTTTGATTTCGGTGGGTTGGCTGAACCACGACACACCGCTGATTGAATGGACACAGCCGGATGCGACGTTGGCTGCGAAGAATTTGATTGATTTGGGTGCAACTGCGATCGTCTTTATGCCGATCGGATTTGCGACAGAAAATCACGAAACTTTGTTAGATGTAGACCACATTATTGAGTCTTTGCAGAAACAGCGTCAAGGAGTTACTTACCGCAAATTGCCTTGCGTTAACGACCATCCAGAGTTTCTGAAAATGGCGGCCGAGTGGGCAAATCCGCAGATTGAAGCGTTGTTGAGTGAGACTGCGGTTGCTGTTAATCCGAGTTTGGCTTCGGCGCAGCGCGAGCACAGTCATTCTCATGAAGGACACGGGCATTCTCATGGGGCTCATGGTCATTCTCATGGTGATCACGGGCATTCTCATGGTGATCACGGGCATTCTCATGGCGGGCACGGGCATTCTCACGGCGGGCACGGGCACAGTCACTAATAGGACTTGGGCCTGAGAGCTCAGAAACCGGGTTTTTTGCGAAGATACTGCATGGAAATGGCAGATTTAGTGAAAAACCCGGTTTCTTTTGTTGGGGTGCGTAGGTCGAAATTTGGGCGAAAAGGGCGATCGGCCTTTGTTTTTTTAGAGAAAGGGCGAGCGAACTTTTGACTCTCTGGTTTATCGCACTTATTCCGGTTCCTGGAAAATATAATTAACTGGTTGACTTTGGGAAGTGGGTAAACAAAGTGGCACAATATCCGTCACTAATGTTAAACCCCTAACCCCTAGTTAAACAACGATAGAACCTTCAGTTATTCCTCACCCTCAAGAAATTGTCGAGCCACCCGTCCCCAATCAACACGAGCATCCTGTGCCTTATTGCGCCGGGGCCCATCAGGTTGCTCATCCTCATACCGCGCCCAAGCCATCAATAACAATTTCAAACCTTCGAGACAATTTGTTAGACGAGAGCGAAGTGTTTCAGGATCTACGCCTTCTACCTCTTCTTCTAAAACCTCGACAAGGTTTTTGTACGCAGAATGGTTAGCGTTCAAAAATATCATAATTGCACCTCCTCCCCTTTCCACAGAAAAAAAAGCAGCAGTTTCTATATCTGCTTTTCTAAAAGTGTACTTCAAACCATCAGAAACGGTTTTTGCAGCTAACTCTTCAGCTTCAGATGGGAGAACACCTCTATCTATTAATTTGCTTTCAATAATTTCCTTTCGCTCCTCTAAAGGAAGTGACTCATCCTTGTCGCTCTGCCCTTGGTGTCCCTCTTTCTTCCGTTCTTCTGTCACCTCAGTTGCCACTTTCTCGGCCAAAGGGCCTTGATGCCGCTTTTGTCCACTGCGTGAATCAGGCATTTGTGCATTAATCTGATTTCGCATAGTTGCTATATTTTTATGGAGCTTATAAGCAAGGTTTATTAATGGGCCTCTGGGGTCTCCTTCTTGGATTAGTTCTTCTTGGAGTTCAATAATTGTTTTTCCATCTCTTAGCATGGATTCGATATCTAGATTCGCCAGTTCTGAAAAGTTACGGGCAGATTGCTTATTGTTAGTGACCCCAAACAAGTCGTCAAGTGTTGGGGGAAATTCTATCTCGACCCCCCACCATCGCTCTGTAGCTCTTTTCTGTGCCCAAGACTCGTCTAGTTCCAATTCACGCCCTGCACGAACTACTGAAACGCCCACATTCTTAGCAGCGTGCTTTCCATGCGGAAGATTACCAGGAGTCTTTCCTGGCCGGGCTTCCTCCTTAGCATAAGAAAAACGAATTTTTACTTCGTGCTCGCGGTCACGAAACTCAATGGTAACAGTTGTCTCATAGCTGTTTTCTTCTGGCCACGGATGAAACATTGGCGTTTGGTCAAAAGGATCTGGGCAAGAAGTCTTTGCCATGAGATAACCCGGATCGTTCGGCTGTGCAAATTTTTCTACCATGATTTTGGTAGGTTCATTAATATCAAAAGTTGCCATACGAATGACTACTTTTCCAATATCTAAAAATTTTCGATACATTCGTCCAATCACGAACTCGGAATTTTCGATGATTGTCTTACCAGTCTTCCACATACAGCGATCGATATCTGACCAGACAACTAATGTTCCCGTCTCTCCAAAACCTGTTGTGACTTTTTCCCAAATCTCAGGGATAGGGCGCTTCTGAGGTTCGGGAACTTCAGTAAGCTGCTTGTTTTTGATTTCCTTCAAATCTAGATATGTGTAAATTGCATTTTCTACACCACTCTGCCAAGTCCAAACCTCCACCCGTTTACACTGGGAAATTGAAGAGCAGGGCAACCCCATACCAAAGCGCCCCATTCCTGTATGTTTGTCTTCTGCTAGATAGGTTCCGTTGCCGAACTGTAAAGCCATTCGCAAAACAGTGGAATCCATGCCGCTTCCATTATCTAAAACAGCGATTTGATGAATGCGAGAACGACGGCGCTGTTCTAGCTGAGTTTCTTTCTCAGCACAGAGAACTTCTACCCCAGTAGCTTTCGCTTGAATAGAATTATCTATCAGTTCTGCTAGTGCATAGGAAGCGTTTTTATAACCGTTGTCACGCATGGCCTGAACAACTAAATGTACCGGAACAATATCATGTTGTTTCGTCATTTTAATCTCCAAATGTCTTCCCAATTGTTAAAAGCATCGGCAACACTGCCAAAGCCAGGTAAGTCTGTGTCTACTACAGTAACAATCTCAGCTTGCTCATTGCCACCTGCTTTAAGTCCGCGAATAGCACGTCCAACCATCTGGCTGTATAAAACAAGCGACTTGGTGGGACGAGCAATCACGGCGGCACTGGTTCGCGGGGCATCAAATCCTGTTGTAAGAACGCCATAATTACAGATAATCTTAGTTTCTGGACTGTCCTCTTTAAACCTCGCAATGATTCGCTCTCTTTCTGAAGCAGGAGTTTTGGCAGTTACAGCGGATGCTTGCCAATTTCTAGCTTTCAGCACAGCGGCTAGAAGTTTTGAGTGTTCTACAGATATGGCAAACACCAAAATACGCTTGTGGGTCTTTGCCAAATCTTCAATTTCCAAAATAATGCGGAGATTGCGCTGTTCGTTTTGAGCTAGGCGAGTCAGAATATTTTTTGGTAACTCTAACTCTTCTTCAATACGCTTCAAGTCGTTATTAGATAAATTTAATCCACTCTGGTGTAGCAAAGGTCGGTATTCTACTCGTGCCAAGTATTGCTCTGACACTAGGTAGTCTACTGGATTCTCGTAGCCAGGAACCTCCAAAGTAACCTTGCGCTGTGCAAAGAATTCAGCTAACTCTTCGTCAGCACTAATGTCTGCCCAAGTGCGGCCTGGTGTAGCTGTTAACCCAAGCAGTGCTGTGTGTTCGTATGGTAAAACGAGAGAATCGAGGACTAGCTTGTAAGTTTCTGCAATGGCTTGATGGGCTTCATCAATAATGACAAGAGAAGAACGATAACCTAATTTGTTAATGAATTGAATGCTACGTTTAGCACGACTGTAAAGCTTGGAAAGACCTGCAACTACTATGCCATCCCGCACCTGATCAAGATCGAGTTCGTGATTCCCCCAAAAACGATAGATGGATAAATCTCGATCGCCCAAATATTTCCAGGCGCGTTGAAACTCGGCGACGGCTTGTTCGCAAAGTTCTTCACTGTATGCCAGCCATACGACTAAAGTAGGCTCTTGCGATCGCAGGCGATCGGCGATAATGTGCATTGCCGTGCGTGTCTTTCCCGATCCGGTGGGCATATGAAGCAGAACACGCCGAGGTTCTTTTTGGAGATACTGTTTGACTTTGCCTGCTGCACTACGCTGATGAGCAAACAAAGCGTATTGAGGTGCAGCCAGATCCGATGAGGGTGTTTCTTCAGATTCCTCAGTTGATGGCACAACCAATTCAAAAAAGTCGAAAAGGGCACGTTCGCGTTCTGAGCCGCGACGTATTTTGACTTCTTTCAGCGCTTGAAAGACATCTTCATTGTCTGAAGCTGACAAAATTGTAGCGAGAATTTCAGCTTGTTTGGGTCGTAATAATTCAAATAGGATAGTGCGAGTGTCTTTTGATAAAAGCAGGCTTTCACGAGAGTAAATACTCACCAAGACTTCACGCAGATTAGTGGGAGTTGCTAGGCGACTATCTAAAAGCTTCACTAAACTGAAAGCTGAACTGCCAAATAGATTCTCTAGCGTTTCTTCACTTGCTCGTGACAGTAGATCATCAAAATTCAAAGGATGCACCCCTCGTATATATAATAATCGTCATAGCTAACAAGCTAAGCAGGGCAGCTCATCATCTTCGCTGCCCAGTAAGTTCTCTAGCTAACTTTATTGATTTGCAATCGCCCCAACCAACTTATCAATCTCCGCCTCAGTTGTAAAATAGTGAACACAAGCCCGCACACAATCAGGATTAAGAATAGTCCTTACCATAATTCCCTGTTTTTCCAACAAATCGACAAGCTTTTTGTGCGGCATCCCATTAGTTAATCTAAACGAAACTAAACCCGCTTCCGGCGCAGATTTCCGCAAACATTCCACATTGGGAAGTTCCGACAAACGCTCCCAGAGATACTTGCTCAAACGGCAGATTTCTGCATACCTTTCCTCGATCGTACCCCATTCATGTTGCAGGGCGATCGCACTCCGCAAACCCGCATACAAAGGATAAGCCGAAGTCGCAATTTCATAGCGCTGCGATCCAGGCTTCCACCCAAGCACTTTAGCATTAGCATCCGTCACAATTCCCCGCCAACCGATAAACACCGGATGCAAATCTGCCAAAGCTTCAGCACTCACATAAAGTCCCCCCAAACCTTCCGGGCCGCACCACCATTTGTGACCAGTAAAAGCATAAAAATCAACCCCAGATTCAATCAAATTCAAAGGCAAAACCCCCACAGATTGAGCCGCATCAACTAATACTCTAACTTTGTGCTTCTTTGCAGGCAATTCCTCTTGTCCCCCCCCTTGAATCAGGGACAAATCCTCTTGCCCATCCCCTTGAACCAGGGAAAACTCCTCTTGTCCCCCCCCTTGGGAAGGGGGGGTTAGGGGGGGTTCATGACACACTTTCACAATCTCAGCCAGAGGCAAAACTTGGCCAGTATTCCACAAAATGTGACTGATAACCAACAAGCGAGTATTTGGCCGCAAACTATCAGCAATCACCGCCACCGGATCACCCTCATTCAAAGTTGCCGCCAACGGACAAATCGAAACCTCAATGTTGAAACGGCGCTGAAGTTCCATTACACTAGCTACAATGCCGTGGTGCTCGCAGTCAGAAAGCAGCAAATGGTCGCCCGCTTTCCAGTCAATGCCCCACAGTGCAATATTGCAGCCGACGGTGACATCTTCAGTCAGGGCGATGGTTTCAGGAGGTACCGTCAACTCAGATGCGATCGCACGTCGCGTCAGCATCGCCTCCTGAACCACCCAAGCCCCCACTTCCCCCGAAAACGGCCCCCCAAGCTGCACCCGTTTGTAAGCCTGATAAATCGCGTCTAAAGCAGGCTCAGGCAGCGGCCCTTGTCCGCCGTAGTTAAAATAAGCTTTATTGGCCAAAGCTGGGAATTGTTGCCGGTGATTGTCCTTTGTCATTTTTTTTTGGGAATTATTGATAGCGTTAATATTGAATAACTAATGCTGTGAATTTTATACCTTTTGCCTGATACTCTATGCCTTGCGAATACTAAATGTTAATAACTGACAAACTGCTACTTTCCTATCAGCGATGCCATCTCCGAGCATTTTTAGACACCTGGGGAGACTGGAAACAACTAGACCCCCCCAGCGACTTTCTGCTGAAACTGATGCGCGACAGCGCCGCATACCAGCAGCAAGCTTTGGAAAACGAGACTTACCAACAACCATATTATCCTAGAGGGGATTGGGAAGCCGGCGCGGCCGCTACATTGAGTTTAATGCAGCAAGGGGTCGATCGCATTTACCGAGGAGTTCTGATCCAGGGCGAATTCGGCCAAACCAACGCCGCAACAACTTCTATGGTAGGAATTGACAGTCAATATTTCCCAGAATTTGGCGAAATCCCCGAAACTCCCGTTCATCTTTCATCCTCCAATCTTCCCTCTTCAAACATTACCCTAATTAGCCGCCCCCATTTATTAATCAAAAAGCCGGGACAATCAAAATTTGGCGATTGGAGTTATATTACTGCGGATATTTGGCTTAGCAAGCGACCAAAACAAGAGTATCAAATTATCGCAGCTTTTCACGCCCAAGTTTTAGCTTCAGTGCAGGAAACAATGCCCGATACTGCGTGGCTAATGCTGCGAAAAAAAGGGCTGTGGGCGGTGAATCTCGACCAGCGAACTCCTCAGATGTTCGAGATTTTAGACAACTGCATTCAGATGATAGAAAATCGGGATAAACCAGAGGTGTTTATTTCCCGGCAAAAGTGCAATCTTTGCGGTTGGTATACTCTCTGTCACGCCGAAGCCAAATCTATTAAACATCTTTCGTTATTGCCGGGAGTTACTGCCAGCCGCTATGCTAGACTAAAAACTCTCGAAATTACAGATGTAGAAGCTCTCGCTAATGCTAGTTCCGAACTGCTGGCTGAGTATCCAGAATTCCCTGACAGAGTTGCTTTTGATGTTGTGCAGCAAGCTCAATCGCACTTGCTAAATCAACCGCTGTTGCGGGAAGAAGGAAGTTCGGCAACGGATTTCGTAACGGATGTAACGGATAGAAGTTCGGCAACGGATTTTGTAACGGATGTAACGGATAGAAGTTCGGCAGCGAAAGCTGTAGGGGATTTAACGGATGGAGGTGTGAGGAAAGAAGGAAGAAGGGAAGAGGCAGAAGTTAATCAATTTATAATTATACCAGAAGTGGTTGAGAATAGTTTAGCAAAAGTTAATCTTGTTCTGGAAAAGACTACAGAAAATAAACCTGCCACATCTTCTATACCTGCGCCAATTCTCCGCAAGAAACCAATTCCCTATTCCCAATCTGTGTTTTTGCCGATCGCCCCAATCGAACTCTACTTTGATATTGAAGCGGAACCAGAGTTAAACTTAGATTACCTCCACGGAGTCTTAGTTGTTGACAGGTACAACAATACGGAAAAATTCCACGGCTTTTTAGCAGAATCAGCAGCAGAGGAAGGTGCAATCTGGGAGCAATTTTTAGAATTAATGTGGACTTATCCCATTGCTCCGATTTTCCACTTTTGCGACTACGAAGTCAAGACTTTTAAGCGGCTGGCTAAACTTTACAATACTCCAGCTTATTTGTGGAAACCCGTGCTGAAACGGTTTGTAGATATTCACAAACAAGTGACGCAAAAGGCGATTATGCCGGTGGAAAGTTACGCACTCAAACCAATTGCCCGCTGGCTGGGTTTTGACTGGCGAGATGCTAAGGCTAATGGTGCTCAGTGCGTCTGCTGGTATGACGATTGGCTCAGAACTGGCGATCGATCGCTCTTGGAGGCGATCGTCCGCTACAATGAGGACGACTGTCGTGCTACTTATGTGGTTAAAGATTGGTTGACAAATTTTTTGCTGAATCATGAGCCGTGATTTTTAGATTTTATGAACCGCGAAGGCGCGAAGGAAGAAAGGGAAAAAGATAGATAATAATGTATTGATTGGTAAAATGCGAAAGCTAGCAAAAACAACTATATTTATTGTCTGTTTTTTGATGGCAGCCAGTGTTGCTATTTGGGTAAACCAGTCAGCCAAATCTTTCGCTGTTACGAAAATAGATTTTATCGGCAGAGCAATATTTCCTACAGGTTCTCCGTTTCAGGGGACGGAAATTGGCGGACTTTCGGGCATTACTTATGATGCCGAGAAACAAGTCTATTATGCCATTTCTGATGACCGCAGCAGCAAGGCTCCGGCGCGCTTCTATACTCTCAAAATTAACTTGCAATCTGGGAAACTGGAAAAAGAGCAAGTTACTTTTACGGGAGTCACTACTTTATTAGATGAAAACGGTAAAGGTTTTCCTGAATTAAGTTTAGATCCGGAAGGGATAGCTTTTACTGGCAATAGCGTGTTTGTTTCTTCTGAGGGAGATGTCGATCGCCAAATAAATCCTTTTATCAAAGAGTTCTCCCTCGATGGTAAACTCCTGAAGACGCTGGCAATTCCTGAACAGTTTTTGCCAGACTACAAAGGCAGTAAAGGCATCCGCAACAATCTCGCTTTTGAAAGTTTAACTTTAACGCCCGATCGCAAATACCTATTTACAGCTACCGAAAACGCCTTGGTTCAAGATGGCGCCGTAGCTTCCCTGGAAACCGGGAGCCCGTGCCGGATTTTGCGCTACGATGCGGTGAGTGGCAATCCAGAAGCATCGTTTCTCTACATCACGGAACCGCTACCCGCTGGTGCGAATCCTGTGGGAAAATTAACTAGCAACGGTTTAGTGGATTTATTGGCGATCGACGATAACCGCTTGCTGAGTTTAGAGCGTGCTTTCTCCCTGGAAACCGGCACAACTATCAGAATTTATGAGATTTCTCTGGAAAAGGGCGATCGTATTGAAGCACTCGAAAGCCTCAAAAGCCGTCTCAGCGAGGTTTCTCCCGCTCAAAAACGCCTGCTGCTGGATTTGGAAACCCTGAAAATTCCCCTAGACAACATTGAGGGGTTGACATTTGGCCCCGCCCTGGCGGATGCTAGCAGAGGTCTGATTTTGGTGAGCGACAACAACTTCAATCCGCTGCAAGAGACTCAGATTTTGGGCTTCCAAATAAAAGTTCAAAAAACCTCTTGACAAAAGGTGAAGTGATAGGCATAATAGAAATTGTGCCTGAAAAAACGGCAAAACGAGGGACAGTAGTTCAATTGGTTAGAGCACCGCCCTGTCACGGCGGAAGTTGCGGGTTCGAGCCCCGTCTGTCCCGTTCTCTCGTAAATCGAAAGTTTAAAATACAAAGTTTAAGCTTTTGGTATTTTATTAATTGAGTAAGGAGGAGCGAAATATGACTGTTACGCTCATTAACCCCTCACCGGAAAAAACGACACAACGGATAGTATTATCTAATATCAGTTGGCAGACTTACGAAAGCTTATTAGCAGAAGCAGGAGACAAGAGATCCTCGCGATTTTCATATTCTCAAAGAGTCTTAGAAATTCTCATGCCATCCGACTTGCATGAAACTATTAACTGTTTGCTCAAACGGATTGTTACAGCTTTGACTGAGGAGTTGGACTTGAAGATTAAGGGATTTGGTTCGACGACTCTCAACCGTGAAGATTTAGAACAAGGTGCAGAACCAGATTCGTGTTTTTATATCCAAAATGTCGATCGCATTCTAGGAAGAAGGCTTGACATCTCAACCGCTCCTCCTCCAGACTTGGTAATTGAAGTTGATATTACCAGTCCTTCTTCTAATCGATTTGTAGTTTACACACAGCTAGAAATCCCTGAAGTTTGGCGGTATCGGGGACAAACTGTACAAATTTATCAATTGCAAAATCGGGAATATATTACCTGCGATCGCAGTCCGACATTTCCCATCCTTTCTGTAGCAATGCTCAATCAATTCTTGCAGATGGCAGAAACTCAAGATGACAATGCCATAATTCGGTCTTTGCGTCAATGGGCGAACGAGCAGTTGCGATCACCCGAAAATGAGCAATAATACTAAACTTAATTTAACTAATTCCTTTCTCCCACGGACGATCGACTCCAAGCAGTGCTCAAAGGTGCGAGGAAATAAAGGGCCTGGCGATTTGATATGTCAGAACCAGGGCGATGGGCACGAGAATCGGAATGGCAACTAGCAGTCCCCATTTGCCAAACCTAAGTTTTTGACCGTCGGATTTGAACAGGAAAATCACAGCGGCAATTCCCATAAGTATCCAGAGACCACCGAAGCCCATGAAGACTGTATAGCCTGCATCTTGCATTTTTTTTGACCTTTAATAGTAGTCCATCTTGAATGTTAGTTGCAGTCTGTTTCTGCTGACATCTTCTGATAGACCGATCGCACTTACTAAATATGACTCATTTCGAGTTTGGTAGGCAGTGGCCTTGACTTTCGCACTCGATCCGCACAGTTTGATCGCTCATAATAGTTGCTAAATCCGGCCTTCCCGTCAGCTTCAGCCGCCAGTGGGCCCAAATTCCGTACAGCCAATTGGCGATCGCCCCGATCACTGGTAACTTAGTCACAGCATAAACCCAGCCCATACCTAAAATCTCGTAGGTGCGGCGAAAAACCTCCACATTTTTAACCGTCGTACCGTCGGGTAACACCCCGTGAATTAGCCCCATCGCCGTTTCGTAGTCGATTCCGCCGTGGGCCTCCGGGTTGTAGCCATCATCCGCGATATCCACAAACGACACTAAACCTCGCCCCGCGTCGCGTTTTTTTAAGAAATTAACCTCCCGCACGCACAGAGGACATTCACCGTCGTACAGCAACTCAATCTGCCAAGCAGGCGCAACAGAGTCGGGTGAGGGCGCTACAGATTCGGAAAACTCAGTTTTAGCAGCAGACATAGGGAAATATATTTTAATGTCGTCGATCGCACACAAACATTTTACAAGAATTATTTGGTAGCCCTACGGCAGTTATTTGGGTTGTGAAAAATAGTCCCAAAGGTGAATCCAGTCTTGGCCACCCGCAAGCTAATATCATCAAGATGCGCTCTGCTGCGTTGCCGGAGACGGTAGCCCGATCGCCCGATAGTCGAATATCAAACAATTCGAGGCAAAGCACCTGCCAAGCACAACTGTTAATTCGGCAACAAAATATAATAAAATTTAAAGTCTTAAACATCAGCTATTCCCCCAACCAGCAAATCGCCCCCAATCTAAAAGCAAAAATCTACATGAATGTCAGAGTCCGTCTAGCCCCCAGTCCCACCGGAAACCTACACATCGGTACCGCCAGAACCGCCGTATTCAACTGGCTGTTTGCCCGCAACCAAGGCGGCAAATTCATCCTGCGGGTAGAAGACACAGACGTAGAACGTTCTAAAAGCGAATACACCGATAACATCCTCGAAGGCCTCACCTGGCTGGGTATGGAGTGGGACGAAGGCCCGAGTTTTCAGTCACAGCGTCTGGAAATATACCGCCGAGCAGTCCAAACCCTTCTAGACAATGGACTCGCCTACCGCTGCTACACCACGTCGGAAGAACTCGACGAAATGCGGGAAGCACAAAAAGCCAACAAACAAGCCCCCCGCTACGACAACCGACACCGCAACTTGACAAGCAAAGAGCGCGCAGCTTTTGAAGGCGAAGGGCGACAAGCTGTGATTCGGTTTATCATCGACGACGATCGCACAATTTCTTGGAACGACATGGTGCGCGACACCGTAACCTGGAAAGGTAGCGACCTCGGCGGCGATATGGTAATTGCCAGGGCATCCAGCGGCGGCGTCATCGGCCAACCACTCTACAACCTCGCCGTAGTTGTCGATGACATCGACATGGGCATCACCCACGTCATCCGCGGCGAAGATCACATCGGCAATACTCCCAAACAAATATTGCTCTACGAAGCTTTGGGCGCGACAATCCCAGAATTTGGCCACACGCCGCTGATTTTAAACTCCCAAGGGCAAAAGCTTTCTAAACGCGACGGCGTAACCTCGATTTCTGACTTCAAAGATATGGGCTACCTGCCCGAAGCTTTAGTTAATTACATGACTTTGCTCGGTTGGACTCCGCCGGATTCAACGCAGGAAATATTTACACTGTCGGAAGCAGCAGAATTATTTACATTCTATCGAGTCAACAAAGCTGGTGCAAAATTTGATTGGGATAAACTCAATTGGCTAAACAGTCAATACCTGCACAAAATGCCAGTGCCGCAATTGACAGATTTGCTGATACCTTATTGGTGGCAGAAAGGCGGTTATCAGTTTGACTTGGAGGCAGACCGCCCCTGGCTCGAACAAATAGCTGCTTTAATCGGCCCGAGTCTCGTTCGCTTAACCGATGCTGTCGATATGTGTAAGGTATTCTTCTCCACCACCGTGGAATACGAAGAAGAAGCACTCGCACAATTGCAGCAAACAGGGGCGGCACAGGCTTTACAAGCAGTTGTAGAAGCTATGGAAAGTCATTCGTCCCTGACATCAGCGGAAGCTCAGAAAATCACTAAAAAGCTCAGTAAAGAGAAAAATCTTAACAAAGGGCTAATTATGCGATCGCTCAGAGCCGCTCTGACAGGTGCAATGCACGGCCCCGACCTGATAGAATCTTGGGTAATCCTTCACCAGCGAGGAACGGCTAAAACCCGTTTGCTTGATGCCATTAGCAACTTGAATGGGCCTGCTGTTGGTGTCGCGGACGAAACTCCTACCCCAGAACAACCACACGCAGAAACAGTCGCCGAAAGTTCTGCTACAGAACAGTCAGCAGTGGAGGTTTCAAAAGTCGAAACACCGACTCTTGAAACAGTCGAAACCCCGGTTGTTGAACCAGCAGCAGAGGTTTCAGAAGTGGAAAAACTTGCGATCGAAACAGTCGAAACGCCGACTGTCGAACAAGCAGTGGAAGTTACAGCAGTCGAAATACCGACTTCAGAAACAGGCGAAGTGTCGGCTCTTGAACCAACCGACGGGGAGGTTGCAGCAGTCGAAATACCGGCTCTTGAAACAGTCGCAGCAGCAGTTGAAATACCTGCCGCCAACCAGCAAAAAACTATTGCGAGTGGAGAAATGACTTCATCAAACGAACCAGAAACAACCGTTATCATCACCGAAGTTCCTGCCGGAAATGAAGCAGACAGTTCAAGCGGTACAACAAAGGTCATAATTACCGAAGAACCGCCAAGTCAGGCCCAGCAGATCAAAGAACAAATTATCTCAATTTTGTCCGAGTTTCCCGCTTACATCGGCAGCTTTTACGAGCAGTACAAAAGTCCCCTGACTGTTATCGGTGTAATTATAGCCTCGATTGTCTCTTTGAAAGTGCTTTTGGGCGTAATAGACGAACTCAACGACATCCCCCTGCTAGCACCCACATTCGAGCTAATTGGTATCGGATACACCGGGTGGTTTATCTACCGCTATTTGCTGCGATCGTCCAACCGGCAACAATTAGGTCAAGAAATTCAAGCCTTGAAAGAACAAGTTTTCGGCAAAAAGTCCTAATTTTTGCTGTAATTTGTTGAATTTGCGCCCGACATTGACAATTTTAAATAAGTTGTTAGTGTCGGGTTTTTAAATGACTAATGACTGTTGACTGTTGACTAAGGACTAATGACTAATGAGTATAGTAATTTCAAATAAATGTGAGACAAATGCAAGATGATGTAAAATTAAGAAAAATTGTTAACTCGGAGCCGAA
>NZ_JAUBOY010000130.1:0-1540 GCF_036700465.1 Microcoleus sp. T3_A4
CGAAAAGCTGAGCTTGCCCCAAGCCCCCCATCCGATTTTGAACTACCCTTTGAAGGAAGGTTGTCAGCAGATAACCGTTGGGTAAAGATGGCAGAACTTATCCCGTGGGATGAATTTGAAGCAGAATATGCTAAAAATTTCCCGACCGAAATGGGCGCACCCGCCAAATCATTTCGGATGGCATTGGGGGCATTAATCATCAAAGAAAAACTGGGAAGTAGCGATAGAGAAACAGTAGAACAAATCCGTGAAAACCCGTATCTACAATACTTTATCGGTCAATCAATCTACACCAATGAACTCCCATTTGACCCGTCGCTATTAGTTCATTTTCGGCAACGAATTAGTGCGAATCTAATTAATAAAGTGAACGAACGCCTGGTGGAAAAAATACGCGAAACCATCCCAGTCAAACCAGAAAAAAAAAAGGATTCGGACGCAAAAAATGAGTTACCCAATCAAGGAAAATTAATAATAGATGCGACCTGTGCCCCCGCAGATATTAGCTATCCGACCGACTTAGGACTATTAAACCGAGCCCGAGTTCATACCGAAAAAATCATCGACATTCTCTATAAATCTCTCACAGTAAAAATCAAGAAAAAACCCAGAACCTACCGAAAAATAGCCAGAAAAGACTACTTAGCAGTAGCCAAACAACGACGACCGACCAGAAACAAAAAAATCCAAGCAATTAAAAAACAACTGCAATATATCAAAAGAAACTTGGCTCATATTGAGCAGCTTATCGAATCAGGTGCGACTCTGGAAAGTCTGACCAAAAAGCAATATAAAACTTTGCTAGTCCTCACAGAAGTCTATCGCCAACAACTCTGGTTATTTGAAAATAAAAAACAGAGTATTGAGGACAGAATAGTAAGTTTAAGCCAACCCCACATCCGTCCCATTATTAGAGGTAAAGCAGGAAAACGAGTAGAGTTTGGAGCTAAACTGTCAGCGAGTTGCTTTGAGGGGTATGTGTTTTTATAGCGAATAAGCTGGGATAATTTTAACGAATCAGGAGACTTAAAAGCCCAAGTAGAAGCATTTAAAAGTTACACAGGATACTATCCAGAATCAGTCCATGCCGATCGCATTTATCGAACAAGGGAAAACCGAGCTTGGTGTAAAGAAAGAGGAATTAGAATTAGTGGGCCTCCGTTAGGAAGACCACCAGCAATTGTGAGTAAGGAAACAAAGAAACAAGCCTGGGAAGATGAGAGAATTCGTAACTCTATTGAGGGCAAGTTCGGACAAGGTAAACGAAGATTCAGCTTGAATCGCGTGATGGCAAAACTTGATAATACTTCTGGTACAGCTATTGCTATTACTTTTTTAGTAATGAACCTTTCTACCTGGTTAAGACGGGTTTTTTGTGTGTTTTTCTGCCGATTTCCCAAAATAAGGTCTGGTTACGCTTCAATGATTGTCAAAAATTATATTTTGGTCAATTACAAAAACCAAAACTTATGCTTCGCCGAACTTGAATCACCCATCAATTGCGATCGTGATTTTCCCTAACTTATTCAGCAAGCCCTAA
>NZ_JAUBOY010000131.1:0-1539 GCF_036700465.1 Microcoleus sp. T3_A4
CCCTCAAGCAAAAGTGATCTCCCCACAGCACAATCGAAGGGATGAGAGAACCAACAACAGGCAAAAAAATACCGGGTCAACTCTGCTGGAGTTGACCCGGATGGCGGAAGATAGGGAAGTCTCACCAACCCGATCAACCGCTATGAATAATGTTGTCACTCAATTGCTTGAGTTTCGTCAAGCCATCTACAACAATCTACGTAAAGCGCAAGATGCTACCTTTGAGTTAATGGATGCGCTCTTGTTAACTAGAACAGCTCAAAGTTTAGCCGACTTATCATTATCTTGTGTGTTTCGCCGTCAATGGCCAAGCGTTTACGAAGCATTACAAGACACTCGACCAGATCGACAACAATTAATGAAACTTTACATCCAACAACTCCCGCGATCGGAACGAATTGTCCTCGCGGGCGACCATACGAGTTGGTCAAGACCGTTCGCCAAAACACTGAAAGAACGTACTTACGAACATTCCCCATCACAACTGGGAGGTCGCGGGCGTGACTGTAGGATACGGTTACAGTACATTGGCGTGGATACCTGAAGCACAAGGAAGTTGGGCCTTGCCACTGTTACACGAGAGAATTACCAGTTGGGACAGTCCAATTTCTCAGGCTGTTCAACAATTATCGAGTGTCAGTTCTCACTTGCCGTCAAGAGCGCTATCGTTGTGGGACAGCGAATACGGCTGTGCGCCGTTTGTAAATCAAACCGCAGAATTGCCGGTCGATAAACTGATGCGCCTGCGGTCGAATTTATGTTTGTGGGGGCCACCGCCTGCTTATGGAGGCCAAGGTAGACCTAAAGTCCACGGCGAGCGATTCAAACTCAACGACTCTACAACTTGGAGTTCTCCCGCACAACAAGTTGAGGTGGATGACCCAGATTTAGGTCAATTGCGAATACGGGTGTGGCACAATTTACATTTTCGCTTGTCCCCCTCTCATGAGATGTCGATTCTGCTGGTGGAACTCCTCGGCTGCTGATGGCTCTACCAGGATTGGGAAGCCGATGTGGTTGGCGTTTGTCGGGTTAAAAATGCCTGCTGTCACAGAAATTTGGCGACTCTATTTACGAAGATTTGCGATCGACCACTGGTATCGTTTTGCTAAAAATCGCCTGCATTGGACAGTTCCTGCGTTCAGCACGCCCGCTCAATGCGACCGTTGGAGCGATTTAATGCCGATTGTTACTTGGCAACTATGGTTGGCCCGTCACTTGGTGGCGCAACGCCCTCTGCCGTGGCAGAAATCTCTGGTCAAACTCACCCCTGGGCGGGTAGCTCAATCTTTTGGAAGTATTTTAGCCCTGTTAGGCACACCAGCTCGAGCTCCCAAACAGCGAGGTAAATCGGACGGTTGGATTAAAGGGAAACAACGACGGCGCAGAATTCGATATCCTGTGGTCAAAAAAGGGTTTTCTCGTCCCAGAAAAACCGCCAAAAAGTTCCCCTAATCCGAAGTTTTCGATCGCTCATCTTTTAGTGCATTCAATCTACAGTAATGCGCCTCTTTATTCTGTCTTAGTCTAAACTCCAGT
>NZ_JAUBOY010000132.1:0-1483 GCF_036700465.1 Microcoleus sp. T3_A4
TGTTGATGAGCTACATAAAAATGGTAAAGACCCCGGTAAATCATTTCTAATGAAATCGAATCTATTGGTAAAGAGAGTTGGTCAGCAACGGCATCACCTAAATCGACCAAGAGCGCATAAAATATCCAAGTCCCCCAAATTTGGAGCTGAATGCCGTTGAGAGAACCCGTCCACAAATAACTTAAGCCCAAGAGTCTTTTGACGGTATTAAAAGCATCTTCAATCCGAAGAGCGCCTACGATATAAATCTGCCACAACGTAGGGAGGTAATACATGAGGATCTAGTACGCTTGTTAAATAAGAATGCCAAATCTTACCTGAACGAACTTCAATCAGACGTAAGGTAATAAATGGAGTTTTTGCAGTTCCTGACCCGAGACGAATTCGACTATCTCGCAGGTCGTAACTCTTGGTAAATACTTGTTATAATTTAATTGATGCTCCTTTTTTTAAGCGAGTAATTAAGTGGATATCTCGTTCAATTAATTTGAGCAAAAAGCTAAAATGATAAAATCCTCTATCCAGTAAGAGTAAGGTTTGAGTTGGCACTAATTGCAGGAAATTTTCTTCAAGCTTAACATCAGAAGCTCTCGGGTTTTCCTGAAACCAAACTTCAACAGGTAGCCGGGTCATTAAATCTATGACTGTTGCCATTTTTCCTGCCAACTGCCCTCGCGGTATATCTTCCAGACTTTTGAGCTTGCAAAACAATGCTTCGAGCGTTGAGCTATCCACTATCCAAATTCTCGAAAATTTGGTCAATGCAAATTGAATGCTTTCTGGTAGAGGTCGTTGGTTTCTCTTGTACCAAGCAGTTCTTAAAATTGGTAATAAATTTTTGAAGACTCCCTCAAATAAGGTGGCAGGAAAACTTAAAAATCTTTGAGACATTGCTTGTTGAGTAACTGTCGTAGGTCGGCACCACAAAAAACCTTCTCTTGCCAGCATTCTTGTGAGTTCTGTCACTCCAGCTACGTCTCGCCACAGCAAGGTTAATACTGCTGCTACCATTAATGGTAAGTTGAGAATTCTCCCTCGTAAACCCAGTTGGCGGTAGTAATTTTCTTGTGAGGTGATGGCTGGTGTTAGTAATGCAGATAGTTGCGAAGCGATTACCTCTTCTTCTACCATTGGCCTGTGAGTTTTTTTGGCGTGGTCACGGTTGGTTTTTTGACTCTTGACCATATTTGCTGACCTACACAATCGCTCAATTATTTGTCAATTCTATCAGTTGATAATACCAACGCCTGCAATTCTCATGCGACTCCGGCGCTGCCGTGCGCTTGCGGTGCAACTATTATCGATCGCCTGCAACTAGAGCGAGTGAACAACTTATTTATAATGATAATCACTGGTGGTGGAGAGTCCGCCGTCGGCGGACTCTCCACTCTTACTCCCTTGTTTGATTATCATTATTATTCAATTATATTTCTACACAAAGGGGTATTGACAAAATCTACTCTTTTCTAACTTGTTACCAATG
>NZ_JAUBOY010000133.1:0-1449 GCF_036700465.1 Microcoleus sp. T3_A4
CAATACTCCGGACAGTTTTTAAAGAGGAATGCGATCGCAATAAAATAGAGAAGTGAAAAAAGTGAGTGCAATCTCAACCCAAAATAAACAGAAAAAAAGGCACTCTTTTAGGTTAAGCTATAAAAACACACAAGCTCAACAGATTGCCTTATGAAGATTATTGAATCCATTTTACAACAAATGCCGGGGATTAGTCAACCTCAAAAGAAGTTTTTAATCACTTTATTTTCAACTATTTTGCTGGCCTATGGCAAGGTCAACTTCACGAATCTCAGTCGTTATAGCTGTTTGAGTGAAAAAACCTACCGTCGTCACTTTCTCAAAAGCTTTAATTTTCCACAATTTAATCAATATTTCCTCGAATCTGCCTTAAATCCTGAACACACAGTCATTGCCGTTATCGATTGTTCTTTTTTAATAAAAAGTGGCAAAAAAACTGACGGCAAGGCTTATTTTTATAATGGTGTAGCGGGGAAATCGTCACAGGGGTTGGAAATTTCTGTAATTTCTATTGTCGAAATTGAGAGTCGTTTATCTTATAGCTTAAGCGTACAACAAACTCCATCACGCCCTCAAATAAAGCCCGTGAAAAAAATGCCCAAAAACCCGAAGAATAACAGCTCAAAAAAATCTCGCAAAAACCCGGACTCTCAAAGCTCAAAGCCTGACATCACAAGAGTTGATGACTATGCACAACATTTGAAGAATACTCGTTATTTTTTCCCCACTTCTGTACGTTATTTGGTGGCTGATGGCTATTACTATCGCTCTAAATTCTGGGATGCTGTGCGGGACTTAAATTTAGACTTTATTGGCAAGTTAAGAAGTGATGCTAACCTACGCTATCTCTATACAGGTGAACAAAAGAAGCTGGGAGCTCCACGTAAATATGATGGTAAGGTTGACTGCCATGATTTGAGTCGTCTTAATTTTGTTAAAGACCTAAAACCCGGAGTTTCATTATATACATTGATTGTGTGGAGTTGTTGTTTAAATTGCCCAATTTGTTTGGTTTGTATCTCTGAGGTTCAAGCCAACGGCAAAATCAAAAATGCTTTATTGTTTAGCACTGATATTCACCTACCACCTGAGCAAATTCTTGAATATTATCAGGCTCGTTTCCAGATTGAATTTATCTTTCGTGATGCCAAGCAATTTACGGGATTGTCAGATTGTCAAGCTCGTCATTTACCACGGCTTGATTTTCATTTTAATGCCAGTCTAATTGCCTTAAACTTAGCTAAACATGAACTCTCTAGTTGTCATTCATCGGCCAAATCCTTTGTGTTTTCTCTGGCCTCTTATAAACGTCTGGAATTCAATAAGCATCTACTTTCTACCTTTATTGATAAGTTAGATTTAGACCCGGATTTGATTTTAAATCACCCTAACCTTCCTTCAGTCTTGTCTTATGGTACTCTGGCTGCTTAAAAACTGTCCGGAGTATTG
>NZ_JAUBOY010000134.1:0-1339 GCF_036700465.1 Microcoleus sp. T3_A4
AATGCTTGCTTCTTTTTTTCTTTACTGACATTTACTGGAGGCCTTCCTAAAGGCGGTCCACTGATTCTAATGCCTTTTTCTTTACACCAAGCTCGGTTCTCTCTTGTACGATAAATTCGATCTGCATGAACGGACTCTGGATAATATCCTGTGAAGCTATGATATGCTTCTACTTGTGCTTTTAGATATCCTGATTCGTTAAAATTATCCCAGCTCATCCGGTCTAAAAATACATATCCTTCAAAACAGCTCGCTGATAGTTTAGCTCCAAATTCTACGCTTTTTCCGGCTTTCCCTCTGACTATGGGACGGATGTGGGGTTGACTTAAACTTACTATTCTATCCTCAATACTCTGTTTATCGTTGTCAAATAACCACTGTTGTTGGCGATAGACTTCTGTGAGGACTAGCAAGGTTTTATATTGCTTTTTAGTCAGACCTTTTAGGGTCGCACCTGAATCGATTAGCTGTTCAATATGAGCTAGGTTTCTTTTGATATATTGAAGTTGTTTTTTAATTGCCTGTCTTTTTTTGTTGCGGGATGGTCTTCTTTGTTTGGCTATTAATAAGTAATCTTTTCGGGCGAGATTACGGTAGGTTCTAGGTTTTTTCGTGATTTGACCTTTGAGCTGTTTATACAGAATATCTAGGATTTTTTCGGTGTGAACTCTGGCTCTGTTTAATAGTCCTAAGTCGGTCGGATAACTAATATCGGCTGGGGCGCAGGTCGCATCTATGATTAATTTTCCGCGATTGACTGACTTATTTTTGGCGTCCGAATCCTTTTTTTTTTCCGTTTTAACTGGGGTGATGGAGCGTATTTTTTCGACCATTCGCTCGTTCACTTTATTAATTAGGTTGGGACTGATTCGTTGCCGAAAATGGACTAATAGTGATGGGTCAAATGGGATCTCATTACTGTAGGTTGATTGACCGATAAAGTATTGCAGATAGGGGTTTTCACGAATTTGTTCTACTGTTTCCCTATCGCTAATTCCGAGTTTTTCTTTGATGATTAATGCCCCCAACGCCATCCGAAAGGATTTAGCCCTTAAGCCCTTGGAGGTGGGGAAGTTTTGGGCATATTCTGACTCAAATTCTGACCACGGGATTAGTTGGGCCATTTTTACCCAACGGTTGTCTGCTGACAACCTTCCTCCGAAGGGCAGTTCAAACTCGGATGGGGGGCTTGGGGCAAGCTCAGCTTTTCTGTACACGATCGCAGGTGGTGATGCACGGGTTTTGACCTATTCTACCTGTTTATTTTGCACTTTACCCTCGCTCTCGCGAGCGCATAACCCAGGCTACGTCAAGTGCCATCGATATATTCAGCAAGCCC
>NZ_JAUBOY010000135.1:0-1309 GCF_036700465.1 Microcoleus sp. T3_A4
CTTACAAGTGTAGGTTTTTTACAATTAGGAGGTGTTAGAAACAACAGGCCAACAAGAGGGCCAAGATTGAGGAAACAAGCGCCCTAGAACAATCGGCTGACCATTGAGCAAATTAGCCACCACATTGAGTAAGCCTTGAAGAAAACAAGATAACTGACGCCCACGATCAGAGCGTCGGGAACGCTGTTTGGCAATATGCCCTTGAGGAAGTTGTTCAAATAGGGATTCTGGGGGAGCTGAATCGGCCCCGCCTCCAACAGTCACCATCCAGAGAGTTGCTACTGCCATTGCCAACCAATGGCGCTCAGCTCGCAGTGGGTCACGCAAACGAGTTTTGTGCCATTGCCAACCATCAGATTTAAAATCTCGGTAAGAACACTCAATCCAAGAGCGTAAGCCATACCAAAGTGGATTGCCAACCTCTGGGGCTAAATCAGTCACAATCAGCCACGGATCTTGATAACCAGGCTGCCAACAAGCTAACAAAGTACACCCTAGAGGATTGGTTTTAAAGCAAGTCACGGGTGCTGAATAACTCAGCCCAGGCTTGTCAACGACATCTGCCAGACGCTGCCATTGTGTCTGCTCGTCGAGCTGGTATGTACCTTGATGATTAATCCGTAAAAATGGATGCCAACCCTGGCTGACAATCTGGTGATATAACCAATCGCCATAAAGTCCTCGGTCAGCACAAACGATGACCATCCACTCTGAGGAAACGGCTGGTTTGATTGACTCAAATAGCTCTTGCCAGTGTGGCTTCCAAGCTCCTTTTTCTGTGCCTCTGACCACTTTCCAGGCGACAGGGATGGCACAACTGCGATAGAGAACATTTATTGATAAAACCGTGAAGGTTTGTCCGATATTGGTCGCATCGATCGCCAAAGGTAGCTGTTTCACATGGCTCGGCCATAAATTCAACACCCACCGCAATAATGGGGCAAAATATTGGCTCACTTGTAGTTCAGCGCGTTTGTTTCCTCGCCGAACTCCGCTCTTAGCTTGAGCTTCCTGATACCATTCTTTCAGCCTTTGCCGTACCGTGTTGAATTTTTCTTGGTTCAGTGTCGCAATGAAGTGGGACACTCTTGTCAGGCTACTCGATTGCGTCATTACCATCCCAAAACTCCAAGTCGCTAGCCCTGATGCTTGAGGTAGGGTTAGCTCTGGCAGATGATAGCTGACAATGCTCATCCACTGTTTCAGGTAGTGATTTTTCAGCATAAGTCTCAAAGCTAGATGATGGGCTGACCCGTCCAGTCTCTATATCTGTTGTTCCTCTTCATTGTAAAAAACCTACACTTGTAAG
>NZ_JAUBOY010000136.1:0-1302 GCF_036700465.1 Microcoleus sp. T3_A4
TTTACTCTCTATCTTGATTTTTTTGACGAGGTTAATAGTGCTTTAAGCTTTCAAACTATTCTTTTTTCTAGGTTCAGCGCCTTTGGGGGCATTGCTTCAACTTGCCCTTTTTCTGACGCTTATCAACTATAGCGTTCTTACTCTGGTGGTGTTAGTAGAGGGAACCGAATCTTTTTGTAGTAATTTCTCTACTTGCCTATTTCTACTCGCTGCAATAAGGCCTTGAGTTCAAGCTGATAGAGCAGTCAATCTAATTTACCAATGGAAGACTGTGTTCCGGCGAGTCGCCAATGGCTCTGCCCTTGCATCTGGGCTGTTTCCTGAATCGATTATAGGCGCCCAATCGCCGAATCTTCGGGCTGCTTCGTTGCAGGTGCAGCTTAGTTTAAGTTTTTTAAAATGTATGGTATCTTGGCATGGATGTGGCTGCTTTCGTTGTCACAATCCATATCTGACTCCGAGCCTGAAGGAATCCCTAGGGCAAACGCATCTTATTTTTAAGTAGTAGTTCCGAATTAATTACACAATATTTCTACTTAAACCCTTGCCTAGCAAAGAGCCTTTATCTAATTAATTTTTTGTGGTTACTTAGAATACTTGCTGGACAAAGGTTTCAGTCATTATTTGAGTTTAGTTGCCAAAAATGGAACCCCTGATAGCGTAAAGCTTTCAGAATTTAGATGCGTTTGCCCTGCCTGCCAATGACTGCGGATCGCCCAAGCAAATTTTTCGGCATTACTCCTTAAACTACTCAAGTAAAAACGAGCTTCGGTCGTGGTTTTATTCCACAGCCGTCGTTCACTAACTATCCTGACAACTGTTTTTAATCCCGTCCATAATTATTGATTGTGCAGAGGTGGTAACTCGGATACATCAACAGTCCACACTGGGATTTTTTCCACTCGATGATGTGCAGCTTCTACTTGCTCATAATAACTGTAGTCTCGGCCTAAATAATCTTATTTCTTAGTTACTTAAAACCACTCTTTGACGGCTTGTTAGAGGAGTTTTCGATTCCCTTTTAAAGCTAAAACATAATCTCCTTTTTTCTTAAAAATCAGAGATGTTATGTCTTTTTAATAGCCCATAGTATCCAGGGCAAGAGCGTCTCAATCATGCTTGACAAAAGGAATCCGAAGAATCTAATACCATTTTTTTAAAGATATGATAGACTTGTGTAAAAAGTAAAGGAGAGAATTACAATGTCTGGTCGTCCTCATATAAACAGGACTTACGCACGAACGCTATATATAGCGTACCCTCTTCCCAGACTAACTAGAGCGATTCCTGACGCTACCCCGG
>NZ_JAUBOY010000137.1:0-1242 GCF_036700465.1 Microcoleus sp. T3_A4
CTGAGCTACCCCCGGTTTCTCGGACAGGTTAATTAAGCACTTGCCAGCCTCTCCTGTTCAACTGGCGTCCGATAGCCGAGGCTGCTGTGCAGCCGTTGGCGGTTGTAGAAGACCTCGATGTAATCGAAGAGCTTGCCTCTGGCTTCATCGAGATCCGCAAAACGTTCATGGTGCGTGAGTTCCTGCTTGAGCGAGCTGAAGAAGCTTTCCATCACCGCATTGTCGTAAGGCATGCCCTTGCGGCTCATGCTCGGCTGCAGGCCGGCTGCTTTGAGCTCGGCTTGATAGGCGCCGCTGGTGTACTGGCTTCCCTGGTCGCTGTGATGGATCGCGCCAGACGCTGGCCCGCGACGGTCGAGCGCCATCAGCAGCGCGGCGCTGGCCAATTTCTGATCCGGGCGCTCGCCCATCGCCCAACCCACGATCTGTCGAGTGTGCAGGTCGAGCACAGCCGCGAGATGCAACCAGCCAGTACGGGTCGGCACGAAGGTGATGTCCGCGACCCACACAGCGTCGGGCTTCGGGCTGGAGAACGGCCAAGCCAACAGGTTTGGCGCCGGGGGCACGCGCTGGTACGTCGCCCGCGTGCGCACATATCGCTGTCGCCGCTTGGCCTCGATCCCATGCGCACGGCGCAGCAGACGTACCCGATGTCGGCCACATGTTTCGCCCTCGCGGCGCAGCGCCTGCCACAGCCGTACCGCGCCATAGCATTCCCGGCTCTGCACATGAAGCGTACGGATGCGTTCCAGCAGCCGCGAATTCGCTGCGGCCCGGGGGCCGGGCTTGCGATCTCGCCAAGCGTAGTAGCCGCTCGCCGAGACGTTCAGTGCCTCGCAAAGCCGCCGTATCGGATACCCGGCTTGGTCTCGGATCCAGGCGTACCTCACGGCAACTCCCGCGCAAAGTACGCCGCCGCTTTTTTTAGGATCGCGTTCTCTTCCTTCAGCCGTGCGTTCTCGCGCTTGAGTGCAGCCAGCTCATCGCCGCTGGTCGTGGGACGGCCGCTGCCGGCAAAGGCCGTAGCGCCCTTCTTTTCCAGATCCTGCGCCCACTTGTAGAGCCTGTTGCGCGGGATGCCCAGCCCCCGCGCCACCACCGCAGCGGGACGATCGCCTGCCTTGAACAATCGAACCGCTTCGCGCTTGAACTCCGCTGTGAACTGTTGACGTTTCTGCATCGAACACCTCCGTGCGAGGATTGTCCTCGCTTTTGGGTGTCCGAGAAATCAGGGGTGGCTCA
>NZ_JAUBOY010000138.1:0-1221 GCF_036700465.1 Microcoleus sp. T3_A4
ATATCAGGTTCGGATAATTAGTTATAATTAAGGGCAGCCGATTCACAGGGACGCCAAACCCCCTATGCCAAAAAAAGTCCAGTTAGAACCGCACTTAAGTGTCCAGGAACTCTACACTCGCTACCGGACAAGTTCAGGGTTAGTCGAACGCAGCCACTACCAGATCATCTGGTTACTCGCCTCGGGCCACACCCCACTAGCGGTGTCTCAAGTTACCGGTTACAGCCGGATTTGGATTTACCAACTGCTGCGACGCTACAACCAATTGGGGGCTGGCGCCTTAAGCGATAAACGTTCGTCCAATCGTGGGCAACCTCCTCAACTCAACGACCTACAAAGAGCGCAACTGTGGCAAGTCCTATCTGGGCCTGCTCCCGATGGCGGTTTATGGAATGGTCGCAAAGTCGCTGATTGGTTAAGTGAGTGGACAGGAGAGCAGATCAGTCGCCATCGGGGATGGGAATATCTTCGGGAAATGGGCTACCGTTTGAAAGTCCCCAGACCGCAGCATCAGGAAACTGACATCTCTCAACAACAACAGTGGAAAAAAAACTTCATTTCGAGTTGAGATTTTTACAAGCTAAATATCCTCAAGCAGAGATTGAAGTTTGGGCGATGGACGAACATCGCTTGGGACTGCTACCAGTATTGCGCCGAGTCTGGACGCGGGTTGGGGAACAACGAGCGTGCCGAGGTCAAACATCAATACAAGTGGCTGTGGGTTTATAGTTTTGTCCACCCCGAGTCAGGAGAAACTTATTGGTGGTTGCTGCCTTTTGTCAACACTCAACTGTTTAATCGGGTGTTGGCCGATTTTGCACGAGAGTATTTGAATGGGGTCCAGATAAACGAGTGCTGCTGGTCGTTGACCAAGCTGGATGGCATCAGTCTCAAGAGCTAGTGATTCCTGAAGGCATTGATTTGTTCGAGCTGCCATCACATTCTCCCGAATTACAGCCAGCAGAACGATTGTGGCCACTTACTAATGAAGTCGTAGCCAATTACTCACCGCAAAATCTTGACGAGTTAGAAGAGCTGTTGGTCTATCGTTGTCAGCAATTGCTCGGTCAACAAGACTTGATTCGCGGACTGACTTGTTTTCATTGGTGGCCTTTGACTCGCCGACCGTTGACAATTAATTGAGTTCGATGAGTTCGAGGTGCTCACCCAGAGCGGCTCTGGAGTGGTCTCACGTGCAAATTAAAATTCGGTCGCCCGAAT
>NZ_JAUBOY010000139.1:0-1174 GCF_036700465.1 Microcoleus sp. T3_A4
TTATCATTATTATTCAATTATATTTCTACACAAAGGGGTATTGACAAAATCTACTCTTTTCTAACTTGTTACCAATGCGCGATGGTTGATTCACAACACGTTTACTTGTACCAAACTTCATACATTGTTAAAAATGAAAGCTTATTCGATTGATTTTAGGCAAAAAATCCTTGATACTTATCATGCTGAACCCATTTCACAAAAAGCAATAGCTAAGCGTTTTTCTGTAGCCCTGAGTTTTGTACAAAAATTGCTTAAACAATATCGTGAAACAAAAAACATTACTCCGAGAACTGACCGATGTGGAGTCAAAGGCAAACTCAATGCGGAGCCACTACTCATCTTGGCCCAATTGATTGAAGAAAATAATGATGCAACTCTTGAAGAACTCTGTTATTTACTTTATGGAAAACTCGGATTTTCCGTTAGTAGAGCTACCATAGGAAGAATGATAAAACTCTTAAACATTACTGTAAAAAAAAACTCTATTCCCTTCAGGCAAAGGCACAGACCGAGTTCAAATCCTGCGATGTGAGTTCTGGGAAACAATTAAAAAAATTAGTTTGAAAGACTTAATATTCCTTGAGGAATCGGGAGTTAATTTGGCAAGGGTGAGGTTATATGCTAGGTATGCAAAAAGGTGACAGAGCCAAGGGGCCCAAACCAACTAAACGTGGCAAAAATGTCTCAATAATTGGAGCAATGTCAGTCAATGAAATTTTGACATCGGTTAATCTAATAGGCGGAACTGATGCAATTACATTTGAAGCTTTTATTATCAGAAAACTCGTACCCAAACTCTGAAAAGGTGCTTGTGTGGTGATGGATAATTGTCCTATTCACCTGGGAGAAAAAGTCAAAAAAGCTCTTGAAAAGAAAGGCGCAAAATTAATATACTTATCACCTTATTCACCCGATTTTTCACCAATTGAGAATCTGTGGTCAAAACTTAAAATCATTCTCCGTTCTATCAAGACTACTAATTATCAAGAGTTAGGAAAAGCCATCGAGTTTGCGTTCGGACAAGTTACATCGTCAAATATTTTTAACTGTTTACACACTGCTGTTATTGTACCTCATCTTTCTGAGAAAAGCTATAAGTGCAGATGGTGGAAAAGTACGACTCAGGAGACCTCAAGGAGAAAAGTCTGAATGGAAAGACTATAAAGCAATT
>NZ_JAUBOY010000140.1:0-1126 GCF_036700465.1 Microcoleus sp. T3_A4
TAAAAATGATAGAAAAACAATTTTAAAAGTGGGTTTTTTGATGGATTATGCTACTTGTCCTCACTGTCAAAAGTCCACAGATGAACTCCATCAGATTCGTCCAATCTTGATTCGAGATTTACCGATTTCAGGTCAGTTAATCGAATTGGAAATTCCTCGTCGCCAATACTACTGTATAAATTGTCAAAAATATTTCACAGAGCAACTGTGTTTTGTTGATGAAGGTCGGCGCTATACTCAACGATATGAGGAGTATATTTATCACCGTGTTCAGGTGACAACAGTAGAACAGGTAAAACGAGAGGAAGAATTAAGTTGGGATCAGATTCAAGGAATTTTTAATCATCAGCGAGAACAAGTAAAAAAGCCTCATGGGGAGCGGTTAAACGTCTGAGTATCGATGAAATTAGTATGAGAAAAGGGCATCAAGATTTTGTGACTGTAGTTTCCGATATTGACCAAAGTCAATTGATTGAAGTGATCGACAGTCATGAACAGCAAGGTATCATGGAAGTCCTTATTCAGCAACCGATTGAGGTTCGCGAGCAGGTGTTAGAAGTGAGTGTAGATATGTGGGGTGGTTTTCCCAAAGTAATCCAAGAAGTTTTTCCGAATGCGATTGTGGTGTATGACCGATTTCATGTGATGAAATATGTGAATGAGGAATTGAATAAGATCCGAATACAAAGCAATATTAAAGGAAAAGGGAGTCGATTTATTGTCCTGAGAAATGGTGGAGATTTAAAAGAAGAGGAACGGGTTAAATTGGCTACAGTTTTAAGTCAATCTAAGCGTCTTAAGCTGGCCTATGAATTGAAGGAAGAATTCAGAGAGATTTTTGAAAGTCATCATAGTGTGGAAGAGGGGAGAGAATCACTGCTTAAATGGATTAAGAAAGCACAACCAATTTACAGTGATACCCTAACCATGCTTCGCAATCATATCGATGGAATTTGTAACTATTTTTTGAACCGAACAACGAGTGGTGTTATGGAGGGAATCAACAATCGTCTCAAACTGATTAAACGTCAAGCCTATGGATTTGTTAATTTTGACAATTTTCGAGATCGACTATTAGCTTGCTTTTCTAATTAGTCTTTCTTATCACCGCCAACCCAGAAGACCC
>NZ_JAUBOY010000141.1:0-1123 GCF_036700465.1 Microcoleus sp. T3_A4
GCTTGACCTCTGTTTCTACATGGTAATTGATGACTTAATTCTCTGCAGTCTTCAGGGTTTTTTACCCTTAAATTTTTCTAGGTGTCTATGACGCAGTGGCACCACTCCGATTCCATCCCGAACTCGTTTGTTAAACGCTGCGGTGGCGAAGATACTTGGCGGGTCACTGCCTGATAAAATAGCTCGATGCCTGGGATTTTATTTTACAATATACAGCCTCTTTCTGAGCTTCAGATAGGGGCTTTGTTGTTTTTGCTGATTAAGTTGCCCTACCTGTTATATCATGTCCGGTCGATTAACCATGATTAAACTTTTGCCTCCGGCCACCAATAGAAATGAGTCAAACCACTGATTAACTGTTTGAGATTTAACAGTTTTCGACATCGCTCAAATAAAACTGCTTCTAATTCATCTAAGTTTTTAAAACAGCGATTGGCTATCGGTTCATTTGTCAGTGGCCACAGTCTTTCTGCTGGTTGGACTTGGGGCGAGTGTGAAGGCAGACAATACAAATGTATGCCGTCGGGGATTTTCACGCTTTCACTTAAATGCCATCCGGCTCCGTCTACGACTAAAACGACTCTTTTTTTCGGTCCTACTTTCCAATGTCTGGCAAAATCTTCTAAAACTCGCTCGAAAAGCTGGCTGTTGACAAATGGCAGTATCCACCAATATGTTTCTCCTGAACTCGGATGCACAAAACCATATAACCACAACCATTGAAACCGCCAATTAACAACAGCGGTGGCATTACTAAACTCATCCACCCATTCCCGCCTCAAAACAGGTTTCAATCAAGCAACGATGTTCGTCCATTGACCAGACTTCTACGTCGCTTGAAGGGTTCTCCTTCTTGATTTTCAAGACGAACCGACGCAGATTTTTTTTTCCATTCCTCTTGTTCGAGGAGATCTGATTCCTGATGTTCTGGACGAGGAACTCTCAATCGAAACTTCATGGACTTGAGATATTCCCACCCTCTTTGACGACCGACTTTTTCACCCTTGAGTTCACTCATCCAGTCGGCCACTTTACGACCATTCCACAGGGAGCGTGTCACTTTTGCGATGAGTATAAATACTCAGAAATACTAGGGCAGAGGTTTTGAGCTATTGTTGGGCAA
>NZ_JAUBOY010000003.1:0-6033 GCF_036700465.1 Microcoleus sp. T3_A4
ATGCAGGGGACTTGAGGATTGACACGGGTCGCTTGCTGGTGCGCGATGGGGCACAGGTATCAGCCGGTACTTTCTATGCAGGCAACGGGGGCAACTTGCAGATTACGGCTGCTGATTCGGTTGAGGTGATTGGTAGATCAGCCGATGGTCGGGTTGTCAGTGGCTTGTCTGCTTCTAGTGAAGGGAGTGGGGATGCAGGGAATTTGAGGATTGACACGGGTCGCTTGCTGGTGCGCGATGGGGCAGAACTCTCCACCAACAGCACGCGAGAAGGAACAGCAGGCAATATCAACATTACAGCCCGCGATACCCTACAAGCTAACAATGGCACAATTACAACCGCCTCCGAGCAATCTTCTGGGGGAAGTATCAACATCACAGCTTCTAATATTCGCCTAGTTGGCAACAGTGACATCACCAGCAGGGTTAACTCAGGTGCAGGAGGCGGCGGCAACATTGACCTGAAAGCTGACTCGATCCTCGCTTTCGACGACAGCGATATTCTCGCTTTTGCCCGTAATGGCAGAGGTGGTGACCTTAACCTAAATACTCCTGTTTTCTTCGGCGAAAACTACGGTCCTGCCTCTTCTCGTAACGATCCTGCTACTCTTGATCGCAATAATCGAGTCGATGTCGCAGCTAGTGGAATCATCACTACACCCGATGTCAGCTTTATCCAAAACAACCTCACCGAATTACCAGACAATCAGATTAACACCGACAGCCTTCTGGCGAATAGCTGCATTGTCCGCCGCAATCAACCAACCAGGGGCAGCTTCACCGTTACAGGAACTGGTGGCTTACCGCAGCGCCCCGGAGATGTCCAAATGTCCGACTTTCCCACAGTAGATGTGGAAACTTTACCCAGTGACGCCACATCCTCAAATCGTTCTTGGCAAAAAGGCGACCCAATTGTAGAACCCCAAGGCGTGTATCGACTGCCGAATGGGAAACTCGTTATGAGTCGAGAATGTTATTGATTCACTAACAAAAATATGTACCCACGGTCTTCTAAATTTTTTCATTTCGACAAAGACTTAACAGCCCGTCGAAAAAATCCCGCTAGAAGTTTAGGCGGGAAAAGGGTAATTTCCCCGCCTAGGGCTTGTAAATCTTACAACTTCATCAGAATACAAAATAGGGCTTGCTGAATAATCGATCGCTTTCTGGTGATCGAGAGTGATCGATATATTCAAACAGAGTTAAACATGAGTGTTTCCTGCCTCAATTTGAGTGAAATATAAGCGCAAATTATATTAAAGCCAAAAACAGGCATTGTTTTCCCAGAATTGCATAAAAACACACAAAAAACCCGGCGCCACCAGGTAGAAAGGTTCATGACTAAAAAAGTGATAGCAATAGCTGTCTGTGAAGTCTTATCAAGTTTTGCCATGATGCGATCGAGGCTAAATCTGCGTTTACCTTGACCAAACTTCCCCTCAATTGCATTTCTAATACCCTCATCTTCTTTGGCTTGCTTCTTTTTTTCTTTACTCACATTTACTGGTGGTCTTCCTAGGGGCGGGCCACTAATTCTAATTCCTCTTTCTTTGCACCAAGCTCGGTTCTCTCTTGTACGATAAATGCGGTCTGCATGAACTGACTCTGGATAATATCCTGTGCAGCTATAATAAGCTTCTACTTGTGCTTTTAAGTCCCCTGATTCGTTAAAGTTATCCCAGCTCATTCGGTATAAAAATACATATCCTTCAACGCAGCTCGCTGATAGTTTGGCTCCAAACCTCTACGCTTTTCCCAGCTTTTCCTCTGACTATGGGACGGATGTGGGGTTGGCTTAAGCTTACTATTCTGTCCGATATGCTCTGTTTGTTATTTTCAAATAACCAGAGCTGTTGGCGATAGACTTCTGTGAGAACTAGCAAGGTTTTATATTGCTTTTTGTTCAGATTTTTTAGGGTCGCACCTGACTCGATTAGCTGTTCAATATGAGCCAAGTTTCTTTTGATATATTGGAGCTGTTTTTTAATTGCCTGTCTTTTTTTGTTTCGGGATGGTCTTCTTTGTCTTGCTATTAATAAGTAATTTTTTCGGGCGAGATTACGGTAGGTTCTGGGTTTTTTCTGGATTTGGTCTTTGAGCGGTTTATAGAGGATATCTATGATTTTTTCGGTGTGTACTCTGGCTCTGTTTAATAGTCCTAAGTCGGTCGGATAACTAATGTCGGCCGGGGCGCAGGTCGCATCTACGATCAACTTTCCGCAATTGGGTGACTCATTTTTGGCGTCCGAATCCTTTTTTTTTTCGGTCTTAACTGGGGTGGTGGAACGCATTTTTTCGACCATTCGTTCGTTCACTTTATTAATTAGGTTAGGACTAATTCGTTGCCGAAAGTGAACTAATAGAGATGGGTCAAATGGTAGTTCATTACTGTAAGCTAATTGACCGATAAAGTATTGCAAATAGGGGTTTTCCCGGATTTGTTCGACTGTTTCCCTATCGCTAGTTCCCAGTTTTTCTTTGATGATTAATGCCCCCAACGCCATCCGAAAGGATTTGGCGGGTGCACCCACTTCTGTGGGGAAGTTTTTAGCATATTCTGCTTCAAATTCTGACCACGGGATAAGTTCGGCCATTTTTACCCAACGGTTATCTGGTGACAAGCTTCCTCCGAAGTGCAGTTCAAACTCGGATGGGGGTTTTGGGGCAAGCTCAAATTTTCGGTACACGATCGCAGGTGGTTATGCACGGGTTTTGACCTATTTTACCTGTTTTTCACGGCGATGACTCTCGATCGCACGATCGCATAACCCAGACCTCGTAAATCTTTTGGCTTTTATTCAGCAAGCCCAAAATATTTTTGATTTTTATTCGACTCTCTAGCTTTTAGAAGTGGGGTGTCATTTTTAGGCAGCAGTGCCTCAAACATCTTGGCAACTAAATCAGCCCCAACAATCTAGCTTTGAGGCAGAAGCTAGAAAGTTGTGCAGATGTGTAAGACGCGGTTAGACAGCAAGTAAGACACTGTAAGGGAGAAATATTTTTAAAAACCGATTGCCGGCAAACCGGGGAAAGCAAGAAACCAGTTTTAAAAAACAAATTTTATACAGCGTCCTCTAACTCCCTCACATTGATCGCACAGAATTTTCTGTCAGACCGTGATGAAGATTTAACTTCCTAGCCATTCGATGTGAGAGAGCGACGAGTTTTGTGATCGGAAGTTCGATCGGTGGCTAGGTCAGGAAGTAAGCTTATCCTCTTAGGGTTAAGGATACTTTACAATCCTTAACATAATTATGTTTTACAGCGCCTACTTACATATATTCTCAGCTTTGACAGTTGCTTGAGCGCTTCTGGGATGGAGCGAATTTCATTGTCAAAGAGGGCAAGCACTTCCAGGTTCGACAGTTGCCCGAGCGCATCTGGAAGGGAGGTAATCTCATTGCTATTGAGGTAAAGCTCTGTGAGATTGGACAGTTGCCCGATCACATCTGGAATGGTTGTAATCTGATTGCCCTCCAAAAAAAGCACACTCAAATTGGACAGTTTGCCGATGGCTTCTGGGATGGAGGTAATTTGATTGTGATCGAGGTCAAGCGATTTAAGATTGGACAGTTGTCCGATCACGTCTGGAATGGAGCTAATCTCATTGCTATAGAGGGTAAGCGATTCCAAATTTGACAGTTGTCCGATCACGTCTGGAATGGAGCTAATCTGATTGTCACTAAAGGAAAGCGATTTAAGATTGGACAGTTGTCCGATCACGTCTGGAATGGAGCGAATCTCATTGCTATAGAGGGAAAGCTCTCTCAGATGCGTACACTTGACAATCTCCAGCGGCAATTCCTCCAACTCCAATAGAGACAAATCCAGTTCTTTCAATTTTCTCTCAGCAGCCCATTTAATTCGTCGCACCGCTTCCCTTCGCGTCATATCCTTTAGCTCTCAGTAATATTCATTTTATTGTGACCACTTTTCCAAACCTATAGCTTGTAACCCTTGCACCTACATCAGGATAGAAGTATTTCCTGAGCCAGAGTGTGACATTGCTAAGGTCATTAAATAGTGTCAAGCGCGTGACACACAACTTTAAGTGTCCTAAAGCGGAAGAGCAGGCAGCTATTTTTTCACTCACTCCAAAATCTTGTTCTAGGCGAACATAATCCTATTTTCTAGCCTAAAGCTTGTAACCGTTGCAGTTTCATCCGAATAATCTAATTTTCCTATTTAGATCTGGAACGGCTACAGCTCCCTCAGCTATTCATATATTTTCAGTCTCGGCAATTGTTTGAGCGTCTCTGGAATGGAGGTAATCTGATTGTCATTGAGACGAAGCTCTCTCAGATTCGATAGTTGCCCGAGCGCTTCTGGGATGGAGGTAATCTGATTGTCATTGAGGTAAAGCCATTTCAAATTCGACAGTTGCCCAATCGCATCTGGGATGGCTGTAATCTGATTCTCACTGAGGTTAAGCCATTCCAAATTCGACAGTTGCCCAATCGCATCTGGGATGGCTGTAATCTGATTGCTCCCGAGGGAAAGCACTGTCAGATTTGACAGTTGCCCAATTGCCTCTGGGATAGAGGTAATCTGATTGTCCCAGAGGTAAAGCTCTGTTAGATTCGACAATTGCCCGATCGTATCTGGGATGGCTGTAATCTGATTAATGCCAAGGTAAAGCTCTGTCAGATTCGACAGTTGCCCAATTGCCTCTGGGATAGAGGTAATCTGATTTTCCTTAAGGTCAAGCTCTGCCAGATTCGACAGTTGCCCAATTGCCTCTGGGATAGAGGTAATCTGATTGTCCCAGAGGCAAAGCTCTGTCAGATTTGACAGTTGCCCGATCGTATCTGGGATAGAGGTAATCTGATTGAAAGTGAGGTAAAGTTCTGTTAGATTTGACAGTTGCCCGATCGTATCTGGGATAGAGGTAATCTGATTGTTACTGAGGTAAAGCTCTGTTAGATTTGACAGTTGCCCGATCGTATCTGGGATGGCTGTAATCTGATTGCCCCCGAGGGAAAGCTTTCTCAGATTCGTACACTTGACAATTTTCGATGGTACTTCTTGCAACTGCAAATCCGATAAATTTAATTGAGTCAAACTTTCATCAGCAACGTACTCAATTAGTCGCACTGCTTCCTCTGGGCCCATGTCGTTTACCTCTTAGTAACATTTGTTTCATTGTGACCAGAACTTAGCTTGTTGGAAAGCGATATTTGCCAACCTAGGGCTTGAAACTGATGCGACGAGGTAGCAGGGTAAGGTTCACTCTGCATAACAGGCTTTAGAAATACCTAACACGCCACGCCCGAAGGCTAGGTCACGATATTCATATTCTCTGAACTCTTAAATTTTGAAAGCTAGGTTCTGGTTCCCACTTACAGATAAACTCTGGCTTGAAAGGACAAGTCTTGGGTACACTTGAATTTCCACTGAGGTAGAGATTGGTCAGTTTAGTAGACTTCTTGCAAAAATAACTAGAACGGGCTCTTCGGCCATTCCACAAGAGTTATTTTTTCTTGTGAGATAGGTAGAAGAGCCTGTCCAATAAATTTATGAAAAGGCTTTGTGCAAGAGGTCTAGTCAAGGATGCGAGTGGTTTGATGTCGCTGATTTGATTTCCGCTGAGGTTGAGTGAAGCCAGTTTAGTCAAGGATGTGAGCGGTTTAATGTCGCTGATTTGATTTTCGCCGAGCCAGAGCAAAGTCAGTTTAGTCAAGGATGTGAGCGGTTTGATGTCGCTGATTTGATTTTTGGTGAGGACGAGTCCATTCAGGTTAGTCAAGGATGCGAGCGGTTTGATGTCGCTGATTTGATTTTCACCGAGGTTGAGCAAAGTCAGTTTAGTCAAGGATGTGAGCGGTTTGATATCGCTGATTTGATTTTTGGTGAGGACGAGTCCATTCAGGTTAGTCAAGGATGCGAGCGGTTTGATGTCGTTGATTTGATTTTCGCCGAGCCAGAGCAAAGTCAGTTTAGTCAAGGATGCGAGCGGTTTGATGTCGTTGATTTGATTTTTGTAGAGGTTGAGCGAAGCCAGTTTAGTCAAGGATGCGAACGGTTTGATATCGC
>NZ_JAUBOY010000003.1:6133-231043 GCF_036700465.1 Microcoleus sp. T3_A4
TGATTTGATTTTTGTAGAGGTTGAGCGAAGCCAGTTTAGTCAAGGATGCGAGCGGTTTGATGTCGCTGATTTGATTTTTGTAGAGGTTGAGCGAAGCCAGTTTAGTCAAGGATGCGAGCGGTTTGATGTCGCTGATTTGATTTCCGCTGAGGTTGAGCGAAGCCAGTTTAGTCAAGAATGCTAGCGGTTTGATGTCGCTGATTTGATTTTCGTAGAGGTTGAGCGAAGCCAGTTTAGTCAAGGATGCTAGCGGTTTGATGTCACTGATTTTATTGTTGTTAAGGTTGAGCTTAGTCAGGTTAGTCAAATATGCGAGCGGTTTGATGTCGCTAATTTGATTTTCGCTGAGGTTGAGTGAAGCCAGTTTAGTCAAGGATGCTAGCGGTTTGATGTCACTGATTTTATTGTTGTTAAGGTTGAGCCAATCCAGGTTAGTCAAGGATTCTAGCGGTTTGATGTCACTGATTTTATTGTTGTCGAGGGTGAGCTCAGTCAGGTTAGTCAAGGATTCTAGCGGTTTAATGCCCCCGATCTGATTGCTGTTGAGGAAGAGGGAATTCAGTTTAGTCAAGGATGCTAGCGGTTTGATATCCCCGATCTGATTGCTGTCGAGGGAGAGGTAATTCAGTTTAGTTAAGGATGCTAGCGGTTTGATGTCGCTGATTTTATTTTTGCTAAGGAAGAGAAAAGTCAGGTTAGTCAAGGATGCTAGCGGTTTGATGTCCCCGATCTGATTGCTGTCGAGGGAGAGCGTAGTCAGGTTAGTCAAGGATGCTAGCGGTTTGATGTCCCCGATTTGATTGCTGTGGAGGTAGAGTGAACGTAAGTTAGTTAAGGATGCTAGCGGTTTAATGTCCCCAATCTGGTTGCTGTCGAGGGTGAGCGAACGTAAGTTAGTTAAGGATGCTAGCGGTTTGATGTCTCCAATCTGATTGCTGTCGAGGGTGAGTTCGAGTTCCGTAAGACTTGAAAGTTGTCGCTCGGCTGCCTTGCACTCAGTAGTTCCCGCTTTCTTCAACAACACCTCAACAGTATGTTTAGTTTCAGGACTCAAAGAAGCTTTTTCGCGACACCAATCAGCAAATGTCCGTCCACTATCGCCCCGTTGTTTCTGAACGACCCATGAGGAAGGTTCATTTCCACTATTTTGCGACTGACTCGATACCACTAACAGGAAAACCAATATTAATAAGATCATGGGGAATAACCTCTGTAGATTTTTATATATTTCCCCCATCTAGGGCTTGAAAGTGCAGAGGGCCTGTCAGGAAATTCTCATTTTCTGACCCCGAGCTTGGAACCGCCAAGGTCATCCAATAGTCTCAAGCGCGTGACACATGGTTTTTGATGTCCTCAGCCGGACGGGCAGGTGGCTATTTTTCCGACAGTCTTCTAAGTTTTTTCACTCTGGCAAACATTTAATAGCCCGTCGAAAAAATCCCGCTAGACGTTTAAGCGAGGATAACCCCACTTTTTCTATTTACTCCAAAACCTTGTTGTAGGCGGGGAAAGGAACATATTCTGACCTAGGGCTTGAATCACCACAGCTCACGTCGATCCATCCCAGCAAATGTCTTCAGGGAAAGTTAGCATGATTAACCACCTCTAAACAATTGAAACAGAGCCAAGCGTATAATTCTTGAGGAAAATGAGGGAGTCATTTGCAGAATTGAATCCAGCCACTGCGTCATTGAAAGCGATGAAGGTTCCAGCTAGATCGGAAACTGTAAATGCTTCAGCACTGTTGGCTGTAAACACACCACTGCTTAGTACAGTAGAGATAGCTGCTTCACTCAAACTAGCTGCATTACCAACAGGGGTAGTGAGTGTTGCTGCAACTATATAACTAGGAGCATCAATTTGGTCACCAATAGAGTAGTCAGTAATCACATCATAGTTGGTTAACAAGGATTGATTGAGATCCGTGTAGGTAAATCGATCGCTCCCACTCCCACCAGTTAAGATATCTTTGTCATTGCCACCCACGAGAGAGTCATTGCCCTTGCCACCGATTAAAGAGTCATTGCTAGCCCCACCATTAAGGGCGTCATTACCAGACTCGCCGATTAAAGAGTCATTGCCAGCCCCACCGTTGAGAATGTTATTGAACTCATTGCCAGTAATCAGATCGGCAAAAGCAGAACCATCGGCATTCTCAATTATTGCACCATTCGCAATAGTAAATCCGCCAAAAATGCCCTCGGCAGAAGAGATATAACCACCAGCACCTGCCCCATCTACAGGGTTGAGCGAGGCATCATTGAGATCGATCGAGACACCCGATAGTGCCCCCACACCACTAATAGTATCAATTCCGCCAGCATCCCAAATACAGGAATAATAGGTACCTGATTGGTTGGCAGTGGGCAGGAAATATGTGTCGTTACCAGTTTTGTAGCTGTTGTTTGCCCCATAAAGATACTGAATAGCAGCAATATCAAACGCCATAGGTGTGCCTTGATAGCCGTAGTCCCGTGTACCTGGAGCGCCACCACTGTAAACTAGCCCATCATTGTAGGACATGGTGGTGTAAACGCCCTGGTTCAAGCCATAGTCCCCTGTATCACCAAAGGCGGCGGTAACTCCTGGATAAATTGATGAACCGCCTTGATTGCTATGGGGGTGATCCAGCCCTAATCCATGTCCTAGTTCATGAATTAAAGTGGTGAAGTTAAAGTTACCTTGCACTATTCCATTAGTATTCCAACCCTCTCCTTCCCAGTTGAAATAGCCAATTCCCTGTCCATCTGTTCCAGGAGGACAGAACATTCCTAAGTTATCATCCGCATCGGCATTATCCACGTTATAGAAGCCAAGGGTAGCTGATTCATTATTGTCCCCAGCATTCACAAATTGAATATTGGCAACCGCTGACCAACTGTTTAAAGCGTTTACCATAGAAGCTTTTTCCCCTGAAAACCAGTCATAGGGGTTTTGGGCGATGTCGTCGTAGTAGGCGTCATCAAAACTGGCAGTTTGGGAATTCCAGAAAGAGTAATCAATCGTTGTTGTTGACGATGAACCTGATTTCCAATAATTCCCACCCCAGAGAATGCCATCAATGTAGACATTGCCTGTGAAATCCTTATTGCCAACAGGCAACTTAGCAATTTCTGAAATCTGGGATAGTGTGCCTCCACGAGCATCTGCAAAACCTTTGCTATTAAGGTCTGCCTGGAATGCAATATCAGTTGGGATGGTCGCGATGGGTTTGACCTCCAACTCATTTTCAATGTAGGGATTTGTAGAAGAAATTGTTTTTCCAAAAGTTATTTCAGAAGGCATAGTTGGTTGCTCCTAATAATTTCATCTGCGTGATTTATAGGATAGGAGGTTAAATAGAAAGAACGCATTAACCTTCTGTGCCAACTTAATGACATAACCCAACTAATAAAAATACAGACTTGTGCAGGCAAGTTTGCATAAGCGTGCAATGTTAGCGGGACATTATCGCGCTGATACTCTGAAGGAATCAACGACAGTAAGGTGTAGGCTCGCTTGCTGGGCATGGGCAAGAATTGTTTGCATTTTTCTTGCTTTTTTTACTGCATTTTTCGCCCTTTTATCTCATATTTTTGGTTGTCAATGGAATCGCAGAGAATTCGTATATGGAGTGCTGAGTCTCCCAGAATTGCCTTATTTATATGGCTAGGAAACTTCTGGTTTTAGACGATTTATTATTTATAATTAAAAATGGGTTATACCAATTTTATATAAGGCCCCGTAGAATCTGATCCCCCCTAACCCCCCTTAATAAGGGGGGGACAAGAGCTTGGTCAAAGTCCCCCTTATTAAGGGGGATTTAGGGGGATCTAAATATATGCAACTTCACATTAAATTGGTATTAGAGACCCCCACTTCTTAAGCAGCTTACGTTTAGGTGGGGTTTAAAAGCGAACTTAAGCTTTCAGCCCGAAATTTATTTGGAGGCTATTTATCGGGTATGTGCAAGATGTGAGTTAAGGCCGCTCAAAAAGAAACTCTAGTGATAGATTTATCAATATGTTTTAGAAACCAACCTATGATTGCTAAAAGCTGGTTCGATCGGTGTTGGCAGTGGCAGATTGGGGGTTCCCTCGCCATATTTGGGACACTCCTCGTAGGAGGGGGCGAGATCGCTAACGCTCAAATCGTGCCTGACAATACGCTAGGTGCTGAAAGTTCTGTCGTTACACCCAAGGTCAATATACGGGGTATTCCTAGTGATCGCATTGATGGTGGCGCAATACGAGGCGCTAATCTCTTCCACAGTTTTGAACAATTGAGTGTTTTACAAGGAAGAGGCGCTTATTTCACCAATCCAGCAGGAATTGAAAACATTCTCTCGCGCGTAACCGGGGCGAACCGTTCGGATATTTTGGGACGGTTGGGGGTTTTAGGCCCTGCCAATTTGTTTTTGATCAATCCAAACGGCATTGTGTTCGGGCCATCTGCCAGTTTGGACGTGCAGGGTTCATTTTTGGCAACGACAGCGAATGCCGTTAAGTTAGGGGATACCGGACTATTTAGCGCTTCACAACCGAGTTCGAGTAATTTACTTAGCGTCAGTCCCTCAGCTTTGTGGTTTAATGCCGTTGCTGCTCAACCCATTGTTAATAGATCGCAAGCACCAAGCTTAATCGATCAGCTTAACTCAGGAGATCTTCCCCCAGGGCTACAGGTGCAACCGGGCCGAACTTTAGCGTTAGTTGGTGGAGATGTACTCCTAGATTCCGGGAGACTGACAGCAGCCGGAGGACGCATTGAACTCGGCAGTGTGGCCCGAGTGGGAGAAGTAAGTTTGAGTTCTAGTGGGAACAACTTTGTCCTAGGGTATGACTCGATTAATAATTTTGGCAATATCACATTATCAAACGGGGCGTTTGTGAATGCCAGTGGGGAAGGGGGCGGTGATGTTCAGATTCGCGGTGGGCGGTTTTCGATGACACAAAGCTCGAATATTTGGGCTAACACCTTTGGGGCAGAAAATGGCAAAGAGGTACTGGTACGCGCAACAGAGGTTGAGCTGAGTGAGGATTCATACCTGAGGGCTAATGTGACTGACACAGGAACGGGAACTGGAGGAGACATAAGAATTGACACGGGGCGCTTGCTGGTGCGCGATGGGGCATACATATCAACCGATACTTTCGGTTCAGGCAACGGTGGCAGCTTGCAGATTTCGGCTGCTGATTCAGTTGAGGTGATTGGTACCTCAGCCCGTGGTCAGTTTATAGGTGGCTTGTTTGCTGGCAGTCAAGGGAGTGGGGATGCAGGGAATTTGAGCATTAACACGGGTCGCTTGCTGGTGCGCGGTGGGGCACAGGTATCAACCGGTCCTTTCGGTCCGGGCAAGGGTGGCAGCTTGCAGATTACGGCAACGGATTCGGTTGAGGCGATCGGGACCTCAGCCAATGGTCAGTCTCCCAGTGGCTTGTTTACTAACAGTCAAGGGAGTGGGGATGCAGGGAATTTGAGGATTAACACGGGTCGTTTGCTGGTGCGCGATGGGGCGGTGGTATCAGCCGCTACTTTCGGTTCAGGCAAGGGTGGCAGCTTGCAGATTTCGGCTGCTGATTCAGTTGAGGTGGTTAGGACCTCAGCCAGCGGTCAGTCTACCACTGGCTTGTTTACTTCTAGTGTAGGGAGTGGGGATGCAGGGGACTTGAGGATTGACACGGGTCGTTTGCTGGTGCGCGATGGGACACAGGTATCAACCACTACTTACGGTTCAGGCAAGGGTGGCAGCTTGCAGATTATGGCTGCTGATTCAGTTGAGGTGATTGGTACCTCGACCAATGGTCAGTTTGTCAGTGGCTTGTCTACGGAGAGTCAAGGGAGTGGGGATGCAGGGGACATAAGAATTGACGCGGGGCGCTTGCTGGTGCGCGATGGGGCACGGGTATCAGCCGGTACTTTCGGTTCGGGCAAGGGTGGCAGCTTGCAGATTAAAGCTTCTGATTCGGTTGAGGTGATTGGGACCTCAGCCAATGGTCAGTCTCCCAGTGGCTTGTCGGCTCAGAGTAACGATAACGGGAGTGGGGATGCAGGGGACTTGAGGATTGACACGCGGCGCTTGCTGGTGCGCGATGGGGCACAGGTATCAACCGGTACTTTCGCTCCGGGCAAGGGTGGCAGCTTGCAGATTACGGCAACGGATTCGGTTGAGGTGATTGGGACCTCAGCCAGTGATTCGGGGGGCAGTCGCTTGTCTACTTCTAGTGAAGGGAGTGCGGGTCCAGGGGATTTGAGCATTAACACGCGGCGCTTGCTGGTGAGCGATGGGGCGGTGGTATCAGCTAGTTCTTTCAGTTCGGGCAAGGGTGGCAGCTTGCAGATTACGGCAACGGATTCGGTTGAGGTGATTGGTAGGTCAGCCAGTGATTCGGGGGGCAGTCGCTTGTCTGCTTCTAGTTTTTTTGGGAGTGCGGGTCCAGGGGATTTGAGCATTAACACGCGGCGCTTGCTGGTGAGCGATGGGGGAGAGGTAGCAGTCGATACTTTCGCTCCGGGCAAGGGTGGCAGCTTGCAGATTACGGCAACAGATTCGGTTGAGGCGACCGGTAGGTCAGCCGATGGTCAGTTTCCCAGTGGCTTGTTTGCTCGGAATACTAATTCTGCGAGTGGGGATGGAGGGGATGTGAGGATTAACACGCGGCGCTTGCTGGTGAGCGATGGGGCAGAGTTATCAGTCGATGCTTTCGGTTCAGGCAGCGGCGGCAGCTTGCAGATTACGGCAACAGATTCGGTCGAAGTGATTCGAGGAGAATCAACAGCCAATGGTTTCAATAGCAGTGGCTTGTTTGCTCGGAATTCTAATTATTCTGGGAGTGGGGATGCAGGGATTTTGAGGATTGACACGGGGCGCTTGCTGGTGCGCGATGGGGGGCAGGTATCAGCCATTACTAGAGGTTCAGGCAAGGGCGGCAGCTTGCAGATTAACGCTTCTGAACGAGTCGAGGTGATTGGTACATCAGCCAATGGTCAGTCTCCCAGTGGCTTGTTGGCTCAGAGTTATGGGAGTGGGGATGCAGGGGATTTGAGCATTAACACACGGCGCTTGCTGGTGCGCGATGGGGCAGAGGTATCAGCCGCTACTAGAAGAGGTTCAGGCAAAGGCGGCAGCTTGCAGATTACAGCTTCTGATTGGGTTGCGCTGATTGGTAGATCGGTCGATGGTCAGTTGGCCAGTGGCTTGTTTACTGATAGCCAAGGGAGTGGGGATGCAGGGAATTTGAGCATTAACACGGGGCGCTTGCTGGTGCGCGATGGGGCACAGGTACAATCCGGTACTGTCAGTGAGGGCAACGGTGGCAGCTTGCAGATTGCGGCAACAGATTCGGTTGAGGTGAGTGGTAGATCAGCCGATGGTCGGTTTGGCAGTCGCTTGTTGGCTGATAGTCAAGGGAGTGGGAATGCAGGGGACTTGAGCATTAACACGGGGCGCTTGCTGGTGCGCGATGGGGCACGGGTATCAACCGCTACTTCTGGTCAAGGCAAGGGCGGCAGCTTGCAGATTAACGCTTCTGATTGGGTTGCGCTGATCGGTAGCTCAGCCAATGGTCGGGGTGTCAGTCGATTGTCTGCTTCTAGTGAAGGGAGTGGGGATGCAGGGGACTTGAGGATTGACACGGGGCGCTTGCTGGTGCGCGATGGGGCACAAGTATCAGCCGGTACTAGAAATTCAGGCAACGGCGGCAACTTGCAAATTACGGCTGCTGATTCGGTTGAGGTGAGTGGTAGATCAGCCGATGGTAGTCTTCCCAGTGGCTTGTTTACCCCTAGTGAAGGGAGTGGGGATGCAGGGGACTTGAGGATTGACACGGGGCGCTTGCTGGTGCGCGATGGGGCACAGGTATCCAGCTATAGTACGCGAGAAGGAACAGCAGGCAATATCAACATTACAGCCCGCGATACCCTACAAGCTAACAATGGCAGGATCTCAACCACCTCCGCTCGATCTTCCGGGGGGAGTATTGACATCAAAGCTTCTAATATTCGCCTATCGGGCAACAGTGACATCACCAGCAGCGTTAACTCTGGTGCAGGCGGTGGTGGCAACATAGACATAAAAGCTGACTCCATCCTCGCTTTCGACGACAGCGATATCCTCGCTTTTGCCCGTAATGGCAGAGGTGGAAATATCACCCTCGATACTCCTGTCTTCTTCGGCGAAAGCTACCATCCAGCACCTCGCAACACCAATCCTGCTACTCTCGATCGCAATAATCGAGTCGATATTAACGCCACTGGTAATCTTGCTTCGGGAAATATTGCCCTACCCAATACCACCTCGATCCAAAACAGTCTCACCGAGTTACCGGAAAATCGGATTGACACCGACAGACTTCTGGCCTCTAGCTGTATTGTCCGGCGTTCACGACCAACGAGGGGAAGTTTTACCGTCACAGGTACGGGTGGCTTACCGCAGCGCCCCGGAGATGTCCAAATGTCCGACTTTCCCACAGTAGATGTGGAAACTTTACCCAGCGACGCCACATCCTCAAATCGTTCTTGGCAAAAAGGCGACCCAATTGTAGAACCCCAAGGTGTGTATCGACTACCGAATGGGAAACTTGTTATGAGTCGAGAATGTTATTAATTCACTAACAAAAATATGTACCCAATCTTCAGGTGGGTTGCCATTTCAGGTTCAAGCATCGCGACATCAACTTGTTTTACCCTCAGTGCGATCGCCCAATCCGCACCGCCACCAGGTGTCACCATTCCCCCTAACGCACCAGACGCGATCGAGCAAACAATTCCCAATCCCTCTCAAACACCCCGCCCTCTCCCCGATGAAACGCCTTCACCACCACCGGAACCCGAACTGCAAACTCCCCCAATTCAAGAGTCACCTGAAGTTACTCCCCCGTCGGGCGATCGCTTTTTTATCCAAAAAGTAGAAGTGCTGGGAAACACTGTCTTACAGGACGAAATTGCCAAATTAATTCAGCCTTACGAGAACCGTTCAGTCACGTTTGAAGAGTTACTCGAACTGCGATCGGCGATTATTCAACTCTATATTAAAAACCGCTACATTACCTCTGGAGCCTTCCTACCCAACAATCAAGACCTCAGCAGCGGTACAGTCAAAATTCAAGTCGTAGAGGGCGAACTCGAACAGATTGAAATCGGTGGGTTAAATCGGTTGCGAGAAGGATACGTGCGATCGCGCCTAGAACTTGCCACCTCTACCCCCTTAAACCAGCAACGCTTAGAAGAAGCTTTGCAACTGTTGCAACTCGATCCGCTGATCGAGAGGGTAAATGCCGAGTTAACCGCAGGTAGCACTCCAGGCCGCAATATCTTGCGAATCAATCTCAAAGAAGCCCCTGCTTTTCACAGTGCGATTGGCGTAGACAACAACCAATCACCCAGCATTGGTTCCGTCCAAGGCAGCGTAGAAGTCAGCCATGATAATGTCTTGGGATTTGGCGATCGCGCTTCAGTCCAATACGGTCGTACTGAAGGACTCGATCTCTACGACCTCAATTATACTATCCCCGTGAATGCTCGTAACGGTGCCCTTAACTTCCGCTATAACACTGGCGATAGCCGAATTATTGAACGAGAGTTCCGGGATATCGGTATTAGAAGCGAGACTCAAACCTATTCGCTCAATTTCCGCCAGCCAATTACCAGAACACCAACCAGTGAATTTGCATTAAGCTTAGGTTTAGATCGCCGTCGCAGCCAAACGTATATCCTCGACGATCGACCCTTTTCCTTCACAGAAGGTCCTGAAAAAGGCGAGTCTAAAGTTACAGTAATTCGGTTTTCTCAAGATTGGGTCGATCGCGGCACGAGACGAGTCTTAGCCGCCCGCTCTCAATTCAGTCTAGGGGTAGATGCCTTTGATGCAACTGTCAACAATACGGGAACTGACGGGCGATTCTTTTCCTGGTTGGGGCAATTTCAATTGGTGCAGCAGTTATCATCCAGAAATGTGCTAGTAGCGCGAATTGATGCTCAGCTAACTCCTAATTCTTTGCTACCTTTAGAACGCTTCAGTATTGGTGGAGTCGATACAGTTCGCGGCTACCGACAAAACCAACTCGTTGCCGACAATGGCATTCTGGGTTCAGTTGAAGTTCGCATTCCCCTCACGTCAGATACCAGTACACTGCAGTTAGCGCCTTCTTTTGAAATCGGAACTGTCTGGAATAACCAAGATCTTGACCCCGACCCAGCTACAATTGCCAGTTTAGGACTGGGTTTGCGCTGGCAGATGGCCCCCGATTTATCGTTGCGCTTAGACTACGGTCTCCCCTTAATTTCAGTTGGCGATCGGGGAAACTCGCTGCAAGATAAGGGTATCTACTTTTCAGTACGCTATCAGCCGTTTTGAAGTAGGCTGTAGTAGTTTACCAGCTCAGTTGCAGGTTTGTGCGATCGAGTTTGCACAATTGTGCAATATATTTTCTAGCTGATTTTTATATTATATAGAAGGAAACCAATTTCATCAATTAAATCGACAATTTGTCTGACTCAGATGATGTCCAGCCAATCCCCTCCGCTTCGCTTAGCCCATTATATGTTCGTAGTAAGGACTTTAGTCCTTATCCTTAATCCTTGAAAGGACTGAAGTCTTTACTACAAACTGTTGTTATTACAGGCACTTGACCGAACATCATAATATCATTAAATGAACAAAAATCTTAAATTAACCAGAAAGGGGCTGTTTCTTAGTTATTGTGATAATAAGAACCTACTTGCCCCACTCCGATCGAACTAAATGCTTACTGGGTAAGAAATTACCAATTACCAATTACCAATTACCAATTATAATGAGCCAAGATTTACCAGAACCAGAGACACTCAAAATACTTGTAGTAGATGACCACGAACTAATCTTAAGCGGCACGATTGACTTGCTGAAACGCCAGTACCTACAAGCCGAAATCCTTACCGCTAAAACAACCCAGAATGCTCTCGAACAGGTCGAATCATTTATGCCAGACTTAGTTATTATGGATCTTTCCCTACCAGAAACCTTCGGCCACACTGCCGAAATCAATCGAGGCATAAAAAGCCTGGGAACTTTAATGAAAAACTATCCCACCCTAAATTTGGTTGTGCAAAGCAGTTATGTCAAAGCACTGGTGCGGATTAAACCAGATATCGACGCTCATGAAGGAGGGTTTACCGTAGCTGACAAAGGACTTTCCAGCGAGGAGATGTTGAAGCGGATTGACTTGGCACTCAAAGGAGTTACCCATACCAAAGATTTGAAAATGCCACCAGGGGAAGTCAAGCCAGAGTGGCTTGAGGTACTCAATCTCGCTTTTGAAGAAGAATTGGAAGATAAAGCGATCGCCGATCGCATGAACCTATCCCTCAGAACAGTACGCCACTACTGGACAAAAGTTCAAGACGTTTTAGGCGTTTACCCGGAAGATGGCAAAAGTCTCCGCATTCAAACGGAAAAACGAGCTAGAGAAGAGGGATTTATTGATTGATCTGTTTTGTTAAGGAAGAAATTGTTGTTACCCACTATTTTGAGCAAAATTAGAAAAGAACTTACCATCTGTTCTGTAGGAACACTGCCAGGAATTGTTGCTATAGTGCTGATTATACTCGTTCGTTTGAGTGGAGCGCTGCAATTGATAGAATGGGTAACTTTCGACTCGTTTCTGAGGCTGCGACCATCTGAATCTATCGACGAACGAATTGTGATTGTGGGAATTGATGAAGCCGATATCCAACGTATCAGAAATTACCCTATACCCGATCGCGAAATTGCCAAACTGTTAAGAAAGTTGCAGAAGTACCAGCCCAGAGTTATCGGTCTTGATATTGTTAAAGATCTACCCGTTGAACCCGGTAATGCCGAACTGGTTGCAACTTTTAAAGATATCAAAAATTTGATTGTAGTGGAAAAAATTCTACCCGATTTTATTAAGCCGCCCCCCGACTTACCCTCAGAAAAAATCGGTTTTATAGATTACCTTTCCGATGATGACGGCAAGGTCAGGCGTGCAATACTAGGAATAAAGAGACCTGAAAACGATAAAAAATACGCCTTTTCCCTGCCTTTGCGACTGGCAGAAACCTATCTCAAAGCTGAAGGCATTGAAGTGAGCAATGGCATTCGCGATCGCGAGGCGATGCGGTTTGGTTCGACCGAACTTCCTCGCTTTTTACCCTATTCTGGAGGCTACGCGGGCGCTGATGATTTTGGCGTTCAGCTACTCCTCAATTATCGCAACGGTCGGAAACGATTTCGCACGCTATCCCTTCAAAATATTAACGATATTGAAGCCGACAAAGGTAATCCTAATGGGCTGCGCGATACCTTTGGCGATCGCATTGTTCTAATTGGGATAACGGCTCCTAGTATTAAAGATTTTGTCAATACTTCTGCGATCTCTAATTTAGAACCGCCTGGGAAAATTTATGGCGTAGAATTTCATGCTCATGTTGCCAGCCAAATCGTCAGTGCAGTTCTCGATGGACGACCCGTTTTAAAAACCTGGTCGCAGGGTTGGGAATATCTTTGGATTGTCGCTTGGGGCGTTTTAGCTATTTATCTCGGTCGGCTGACTCAATCTCCATTAAAAAACCTCGTATATGTTGCCGCTGCCAGTCTTGGGTTAGTTGGAATTAGTTATGCTTTCATCGTCGGGGGATGGTGGATTCCCGCAGCACCAGCTTTATTAGTTTTGGTGATTAATGGTGCCATCTTGAACACTTTCTATCAATACGATCGATTTTTAAGGTTTCAGATTGAGCTCCGCCAACACACCATTGAACGGACATTTGTTATAATTCATAATGGCCCTTTGCAAACACTAGCCAATATTTTGAGGCACGTTCAAGACCAGGATTTAGAACCAAATCAATTGCTCGAAGAACTGAAAAATCTGAACTGGGAAATCAGAGAAGTCGGCGAATACCTGAAACTCGAAGCTCTCGATCGAAATGAAAGCCTCCGTCTCGGCAGCGGTCTAATCCTAGACTTAAAGCTACCGATTCGCGACCTTCTCTATGAAGTCTACAGCCATACGCTACAGCGAAATTTTCCTTCTTTTAAAACGCTCAAAGTTAAAGCTTATTCGTTCGAGCCAATTGAAGAGCAATACTTAAGCCTGGAACAAAAGCGAGAACTCTGCCAATTTCTGGAAGAAGCACTGTGCAATGTCGGAAAACACGCTAAAAATTTGACCCGTCTCAGTGCTATTGGCAAGCAAAACAAAGGCTGGTACAGCCTAAGTATTAAAGATAATGGATCTAGCATTTGCTCTTCCTATGAAGGTCGAGGAACAAAGCAGTGTCTAAATCTCGCAAAAAAATTAAAAGGAAAATTTAAGCGAACCTGTCTCGGAGAGAAAGGGACTTTGTGTGAGTTAACTTGGCCCATTACGGAGACAAACTGGAATTTTGCTAGTATAAAACGTAACTTCACAACCAAGATTTTGAAAGGCAGGAGCTAGACCCCTCGTTATTGTGAACCTCACTTAAACGAGAATTGCTATATCCAAAACAGCCTCACCGAGTTACCCGAAAATTAGATTAATACAGAGGGTCAATAAGATTGCCGAGTTGTGCAATTATAACTACCTTAAAAAGCGACAGGAAATACAAACTCAAGCAATTAACTTGGCACAAGCTACTCTAGTTGGATCTAATCTATTTATTTATTATAGGACTAATACTCACACAGACGCCCTAAAAAACAAGGAGAAAAACAAAAAGGGTTGACCAACTGGTTGGTTACTTTGGCAATGAGCACAATACCCCAATAGAGGATCTAAGGTATGAGAAAAAACGCACAAAATCAAACAAGCCATGAATATTGTGAGATTAGGTGACTATGATTTAGAAGTTGAACAACTTCCTAATCAATTAAGGCATCGGCAATTTGATGTTACCATAGTTAACAATCAGTTAGGACAAAAAACTAAATTAGCTATTAAATAATTAAAAAAGGAAAAAGGGCTAAGTTATGATGTCAATTCAATGGTTCTTTAACAAACGCCTCAACATCAAAATACTCACCAGTTGTGCCTTGAGTTTAACGCTGATTGTAACTCCGGCAGTTCTGGCTGGTTATGCACCTGGCAATCAAAAGCCTCCCCCTTCAGAAAGAAGCTCGGATGGAGGAACGACTAGAGGGTGTTCTGGAGGAGATATGCCACTAACCGTTCTCGCCCCTGTGAACTACATAGGACGAACGATTTCTCGATACCCTACGTTCGCTTGGTTTGTGCCTAATGATTCTGCCTCCAAGCCAATAAAACTCACGATTTACGAGTGGGTTCCAGGTGCTAAACCCCAACAACTTCGCGAGATATCCTTGCAGAGTTCACCGGGAATTATGAAATTATCTCCGTTCTCGAATAACGAACAAGGACTGCAACAGGAGAAACAATATCTTTGGCAAGTTGTTATCAATTGCGACCCAGATAACCCATCAGGCGATCTAGTAAGCGAGGCAACTATTGAGGTTGTAGCAATGCCTGCTGCCGTGCAAAGTAAACTCAACAAAGCAGTAAATAGCGTTGAGAAAGCTAATATCTATGCTGAGGCAGGTTTATGGTACAACGCGCTAGATGAAGCGCTCAAACTCGCCCAAGAGTCGAAACTGGGAGAAATAGGTTCAACTTTGTTAAAAGATTTGGCTGTGTCGGAAGCACCAAAAACCACTTCAGAATTGTCGCCAAAAGAACACTCCGCTCGCGCGAAACAAATTGAAACCTTGAAGCAGATTGCAGATAGCGCGCGCTAACTAACCTCTAAGCAGTAATGAAAAACAACACTTCACGTCGTGCAGTTTTACAAGGTTTGATGGCTAAGCTGTTGTGCATTTAAAATGCGTGTTTCAGAGGTTGAAACCCTTTATTGGCTTAGATAGCCTCGAAAATTTAAATGATGAACAGCTTAGTGCAATTGTTATCGGGTTTGATCTAGCCAATCGTTCTTGGGTGACATCTGCCAGTGCCATATCTTTGTTTGAAACTTTGCCACCTCTTTCTGGAGTTCTTTACTTCAGGGGGCGACAACGAGTCTAAAGAGGTTGCTCCATCAACTTTATAGCTCTTAATTCCCTCTGATAAAATGCTCGCCCCTTAGGAAATAAACTCATCATGGACTCTACCCACTCCTGACAGGAGTCCAAGACAATCAACCAATTTTCGCCATATAAACCAATCCAAAACTTACTATGTCTTCTTCTATTTCTCCCTGGCTCTTTGAGACGGCTGTACAGTGCCTAATTAAATAACAGCGAGACAACTTTGTGTCGCTGAGCAAAACCTTCCCTCTTACAGGATTACAGAGAAAGTTTGCGAGCGCGTTCTAGCATTTGACGATCAGCATTAGCAAGCTAGATTGAGCCAAAAAAGCAAGCCAGATTTAGCGAAAGCCTCTTTAACGGCACTCATATGTCTCCACGTCAAATAAAAAGTCACTGTACAGTTGATATCGTTTCCGGTTGGATGGGAATGATAAAGTCAAGGTCAATAATTCCTCCTTCCCCCGCTCCCCACTCCCCACTCCCCATCATTCCGGTGTAACCGGAAAGGAAAAAAATGCTAAGATCACTTGAAATTTTCAGCGATGGTCGCATCTACGAAATAAAAGACGACCTAGCCGTTAAAGTCACGGAGACAAATGGACAAGTAAAAGCATTAATTGATGCTTTAAAGTTTAGCGTGGCTAAAACATACAACATTCATCCTCCAGACGAACAACCGCCTGATGTGACAGAACGCCGAGGTTCAAAGCATATCAATGAAGAAGGCTTTAAGCTTCTGACTGCGTTTGAAGGATGTGAGCTGACTGCTTATGATGATGGCGGTGGAGTTTGGACAATTGGTTACGGACACACTGGTGAGGATGTTTATGAAGGACTGACGATTAGCCAAACACAGGCAGAAGAATTGCTGAAGATAGATTTAGAAAAATTTGAATCCTTTGTTGAAGACACCGTGGAAGCTCAGCTCAATGACAATCAGTTTTCTGCACTGGTTTGCTTCTGCTTCAACGTCGGCCCAGGAACAGACGGTTTTGGAGGTTCAACTCTTCTCGATCGTTTGAACCAGGGAAATTATCAAGGAGCAGCTAATCAGTTTCCTGTGTGGAATAAGGTAAATGGTCAACCCTGGCTAGGGCTGACACGCCGACGATTGGCTGAACGAGCACTGTTTTTGGGAAAACCCTGGCCGTCATTCTTAACCTATGAAGGAACAGGCGAAGAAGTAACAGGGGAAACAATCGCAGAAGCACCTCGCACTTTGAAACTCACCGAACCCATGCTCCAAGGTGAGGATGTTCGTCAAGTACAAAAAGCTTTGAAAGCCGCAGGAATCAATCTTGAACCTGATGGATTCTTTGGCAACGGTACTGACAAGGCAGTGAGGCAGTTTCAGCAGCAGAAAGGGCTAGCGGCGGATGGTGTTGTAGGTGCCGAAACTCGAAAAGAATTGGGACTCTAACATACATTGTGTAACCAAATTCAAACAGATTGGAGAAAACCATGACAGACTCAAGCGATCTTTTATTTGATCAACCTGTAATTGTCGAAGCCTGTGAAGAATTTGTCCAACGGGATCGATTGGAAGTTAGAGGCAGTTTCCCCGGATTGCTCAAAGATGCACCGATGTCTTCGACTGTGGTGGTCAATGGCTTATCCCAGCAGTTGATATCTCAACTGCAATTGATTGTGCCAGATACCTTTGTCAGTTTTGATGACCTCAATGTAGACTTGCTGGATGCAGCCTTTCCCTATGTACAATGCCCAGCAAAACAAGCACTCCAGAAAGCGATTCAAGATCGAGGTCAAACGATGCAGGTCAATTCAGCCTACCGCACTATTGCTCAGCAAATGCTGCTGTATAACGATCGCTTCAACAACTCTAATCCTGTAGCTGCGCCGGGAGCCAGCAACCACCAAACTGGATTAGCGATCGACATTGAAGATGCAACAGGCTGGGAAGTTTATTTGATGCGGTATGGTTGGAATCCATTACCAGGCGATCCACCTCACTTTGACTACCAAGGCGACGGCACGATCGATCTTCGCAGTCAATCAATACTCGCATTTCAGCAACTTTGGAATCAAAACAATCCTCATGCCAAGATTAGCGAAGATGGCGACTTTGGCACTCAAACCGAGGATGCACTTAATCGATCTCCTGCTCCAGGGTTTTCTAAAGCACCGTGGGATGACAAACCCAGAACGTTGCGATTGGCCGTGCCCAGAATGGAAGGCTCGGATGTACTCCTGCTCCAGGAAAGTTTGAAAAAAGCTGGCATTGTAGTTGGAGCTGATGGTGAATTTGGACCGGGGACAGACAAAGCTGTCAAGGAATTTCAGCAAAAAAAAGGGTTGAAACCAGATGGAATAGTCGGTCTCAAAACCCGTGAACAAATGGCTTAAGGTGTTCGCAATATAGTCAACAGAATTTTGAACTGAAAGATACGTCACTGAAAGGGTAGAGTTTTGTTAAAAGTTGGAACTAGCCGCTCCAAAACTCTGCTTAGGCAATAATATTCTTGTACAGTGCCTAATTAAATGACATCGAGACAATTTTGGGTCGCTGAGCAAAACCTTCCCTCTTACAGGATTACAGAGAAAGTTTCCTCAGCGTTCTAGCATTTGGCGATCAGCATTGGCAAGCTAGATTGAGCCAAAAAAGCAAGCCAGATTTAGCTTTGCATCTTTAACGGCACTCATATGTCTCCACGTCAAATAAAAAGTCACTGTACAACGATCCTAACAATTTGCTAACTCCTGGTCAGGGTATTTTTTAGCGACTGATTGGCGTTCTCACTTTGGTATTCCAGATGAAGATAATTTTTGGACTTGACTGAGCTTGACAAATTACTTGGTTTTTGGTTTTAACCGAACCATATTGACCCCACCCTACAGCCAGTTACCGATGAGGATAAAGGGTACTCGTTTTTGCAAATATATTCACCAGCTTAGCTCGGTTATTAATGTCAAAATAGTCGCTTGATTCAATCTATTTCAGCGTTGTTAGTTTACACAACATCAATTCACTTCTTAGAGTAAGAGTAGTTTCAAATTACCCCTTGCACAATTGTGCAATGATAACTACATTAAAAAGCAACACCAAATACAGACTTAAGCACTAAACTTGGCACAAATTACTCTAGTTTTATCCAATATACTTATTTATCGTATTACTACTACCAACCACACGCTCACCAGAAAAACCAAGGAGAAAAACAAAAATGGCTTACAAACTGGTTACTTTGGCAACTGTACACAATATTGTCACTAAAAGAACGGGAGGCTCGCGCAAAACAAATTGAAACCTTGAAGCAGATTGCAGATAGCGCAAGCTAGTTAACCAAATCTTGAATTTAAAGATGCGTTACTGAACTGGCAGAGCTTTCTCAAAGGCTGGAACTTGTGGCTTTAGAATACTACTGCGGCAGCAACACTTTTAAAAAGAGACACTAAGCAAGGGAAGTAAAATGGCTGACCAACCTAAGCAAAGACCTAACATTCATGCTCTCCTAATTGGGATTAACTACTACAAACCCAACCGCTTGTATCCAAACCTTAAAGGGTGCGTGCGTGACATTAACTTAGTAGATGACTACCTCAGACGAACGTTACAGATTCCAGCAGAACGAATTTGCAAGCTTACTTCTCCAGATCGAGAAGACTCAACTCTTTCAGAAGTTAGAGCTGGAAACGAACCAGATGTTTTGCCAACCTACGAAAACATCGTCAATGCGTTTAAACAAATTACTGAGAAAGCTCAACCGCAAGAAATAGTTTATATTCACTACTCCGGTCATGGTGGGCGTGCAACCACCATTTACTCAGAGGTGAAGGGGGATAGACAGCATGACGAGGGAATTGTCCCAATGGATATTGGCGAACAACATGGGAGATACCTGCGGGATATCGAGCTAGCTACATTGCTAAAACGCATGACGGATAAAGGATTGCGTGTCACTGTTGTTCTGGATAGCTGCCACTCCGGTGGTGCAACTCGCGGTGATTGCGCTATTCGCGGCTCGCAGGAGAAAGATACAGCAACTCGTCCCCAAGATAGTCTGGTAGCTTCTCGTCAAGAATTGATCGACAACTGGCGATCGCTAGTTGAAGGATCGAACTGCCCTACCTTGGTTCCAGAGTCCGAAAAGTACGTAGTGCTGGCAGCTTGTCGTCCAACCGAATATGCGTTTGAGTATGCGGTGAATGGAAAAGAGCGGCATGGTGCTTTAACCTACTGGATGATTGACACCTTGACTACCATTCCTGGCACGCTGACCTATAAAACCCTGCACGATCGCGTTAGTGCCAAAATTCAGAGCGAGTTTCGCGACCAGCTCCCAATGTTGTTGGGAGAAGGCGATCTTTCAGTGTTTGGTAGTAATCTGATTGCTAATCAATACACTGTTGTCGTCATTGAGGTTGATGCGAGTCAAAAGCAAGTGAAGCTGAACGCAGGATTGGCAAACGGCTTAAGCAACGGGACACGATTTGCCATCTATTCACTGAACACCTCATCCTCTGAGCTGACTGATAAACAGAAACAAGTTGCGATCGTTGAGGTTACGAAGGTTGAAGCATCTAGCGCGGTTGCTAGGGTTTTGGAGGAAGCGGATGGTGGTATTGGAGTTAAGGGGCAGATCGAGCAAGGTGTGCCTGCCGTTATGTTATCTGCACCAGTGGATCTAGTTCGTCGAGTTCGCCTGTTCGAGCGAAAAAAACTTGGGGATGCAGAAGAAGAGTTGCCGACTCAGGAGCTGGTGGATCGACAAAAAGATGCTCTAGATAAGATTCGGCAAGCTTTAGCAGACAATGGTTGGGTGGTTGAAGTCCAGGGAGAGGAAGAAGCCCATTATCAGGTGGCGATCGGTCGGCAGGGTGAATATGAAATTTGCCGTGGGATGCCGATTAAAAACTTAAATCCCGCTCTCTCGATTGGCGATTCTGAAGCACCGAAAGAGCTTGTAAAGCGGCTGGTGCATTTGGCTAAGTATCAGGCAGTTCAAGGATTAGACAACCCAGGCTCTGAGTTGAACGATTATCTTGAACTCGTGTTACTAGACCAAGACAAAAAACCTTTACCTAATCAGAGCAATATTACATTGAAGCCGGGTACGACGGTGTTTCTGCGAGTCAAAAATAACTTTACCCAAGCGCTTAACATAGCTGTGCTTGACCTTGAACCAACCTGGCAAATCTCACAAGTTCCCATCCAAGGAAACGCTGCTTCCTTATATCAATTAGAACCTGGTAAACCAATAGACACTAGATTAGGCTTCCAAGGGGCTCCGAGCAAAGGGTATGAGCGAGCTAAGGAAACCCTCAAACTATTTGCCACTCGTGGACCTGCTGACTTCCGTTGGTTAAGACTACCGTCCTTAGATCGGGAGATCGAAGTACATCACGAAGCGCATCGTGGCAGTCAGAGTGCATTTGGCAAACTACTGGAGGCAATTGGTGAAGATCCCAATGTTTCACCATCCTTAACTCGTGCTTTTGTGTATGAACCCGATCCCAATGGTGAATGGGTAACCAAACAAATTCAAGTTACTGTCGAACCGTAACACTTTAAATCATGGCGTGCGAAACCTCCTGCCATTTTTTAATTCATCAATTTCACGTTAATAAGATTGACCAGCTAATTAGAGGGTAGTAAAAATGAGCAAAATTTTGATTTTAGCCTCCAATCCTAGGAAAGATCTCGACCTTAATCGCGAAATCTATTTCTTACGGAGTATTATCGAGAGTTCTAGATATGATTCTCAATTTGATGTTGTCATTGGAGATGCTGTGCGTCCAGGACAGTTGCAGCAACTTTTTCTGGAGCATCGTCCGAGGATTGTCCACTTCAGTGGACATGGTGAAGGTGCAAAAGGATTGGTTATGGAAGATGAGGTAGGTGAGCCATGCGTTGTTAGTACTCAGGCTCTATCAAATCTATTCAAAAATTTCGCAGGCACGATTGAGTGTGTCTTACTCAATGCGTGTTACAGCGAAGTTCAGGCAAATGCGATTACTGAACATATCAATTATGTGATTGGTATGAATCAGGCGATTCAGGATAAAGCCGCGATTGACTTTACCAGAGGGTTTTATCAAGCGATGGGGAACGGAGAGTCTATTGAGCAGTCTTATAAGTTAGGTTGCAATGAGATTGAACTGCAAAATAACAATGCATCGACTGCTCGCTCAGAGACTGCTACACCAGAGCGTAAATTTATCCCCCTAGATGTAAGTAAAGCGGTGTTTTGGCAAGAACACCAGAAACCAGTTCTTAAGAAGAAACCTAACCTGACTGCTGTCCCTGTGCAGCAGACAGTATCTCAAAATGAACGTGCTGAACAGCGATACCAAGCGGATGTACAAAACGATTTCAACTTGGGACAAGCTAGCCCTAGAAGGCCATCTCTGACTCAACAGGAATATCGTCAGCGACAGAGCTTGCTGAGCCACGTCAAGAGTTCTTGGATCGAAGGTGTTTTAGAGACATCTCTCCATAATAGAAAACTACTAAAGCTTGACCTGGAAAGAAGAGCTGATGCAGTACAGCGTTCCTTTCATAGTGCAGATGAATTGCCAATTGCCCGCGATCGAGCTCTTGAATGGCTAAGGGCAACCGATATCTTTGAACAGATGGGAACGGGTAGGACGCTATTGATTTTGGGAGAGCCAGGAGCGGGCAAAACGATCGAGCTATTAAATTTGGCAAAGCGCTTAATCGAACGCACAGAAAACGATCTGAGCCGTCCCATTCCAGTGGTGTTTAACCTATCATCTTGGACATTGAAGCGGCAAAGCATTGCGGACTGGTTAGTTGAGGACCTCAAAGACCAATATCGTGCTTCTAAATCTTTAGGTAAAAAGTGGGTTGAACAAGAAGAGCTTCTCTTGTTGCTTGATGGCTTAGATGAAGTTCGGGCAGAGCATCGCAATGATTGTGTACGTGCATTGAATCAATTTCTAGAAGACCATAGCACCACTGAAATGGTCGTGTGTAGCCGTTTGAAAGACTATGAAAAGCTCTCTGAGCGTTTAAAGTTACGAAGTGCAATTTATATTCGCCCGATTACCCCAGAATATATTGATTGGTACTTAGAGGATGTTGGTAAGCCCCTTGCTGGTCTAAAAACGGTACTTAAGCAAGATAAAGAACTGGAGGAATTTGCCCAAACTCCTCTGATTTTAAACGTGATGAGTTGGGCATATCATGGATATTCTGCAACGGAGGTATTGAACCAATTAGGCTCTGCTGACCAACGTCGTCAACGCTTATTTGATACCTATATCAAACGAATGTTTGACCGCAAAGAACTGCCACAGATATATTCTTCTAAGCAAACCGAACGATGGTTGACTTTGTTAGCACAGCGGATGAATCAAACTTCTCAAACAATCTTTTTGATTGAAAAATTGCAGCCTAGCTGGTTGCAGACGGCAATTGAGAAAAGAGCTTATCAGATTGAGGTTAACTTTTTCATTCCATTGTTAATATTTATTTTTCTACTGCTCAGCGGAGTGGAGACTGCTTTCAGCAGAACGCCTTTATACCTTGCATTTCCTTTCTGGTTTTCGCGATTTATATTTACAGCAGGAATAGAAAGAAACAACAAAATTCCGGGAGCCATTGAGACAGTTGAAACTATTAAATGGTCTTGGAAAGAAGCCATGAATGTCTATTATTCTGTAATAAAAACCACATGGTGGACTCTTAGAACAATGAATCCGAATATAATATTATTTATACCTCTCATTCTTTGCTTTTTTGTGGGGTTTAGTCCATATATGGTAATAGCTTTTGGGTTTAGAGGTCCAACAATTCCAGAAAAGATAGGAACTCCAAATTTAGGGATTCGCAAATCAGCTCTAAATGCTGGAATTTTTGGACTAATTTTCGTGGGAATCGCTATCTTGTTTATTTTATATAGGCACTTTAGCGGTGATAGTCTAGATAGGGAAACTGCGCTTTATTATATAGAATTTTGCCTATTCTTTGGTGTCATAGCAGGTGGTGGTGATGCTGTAATAAAGCACTTAAGCTTACGCTTCATACTTTATTGCAAGGGTTATAGTCCTTGGAACTACACTCGCTTTCTCAGCTATGCGACAGATCGCATTTTTCTGAAGCAGGTAGGTAGAGGCTATATCTTCATCCATCGAATGTTGCAAGAGCATTTTGCAAATATGTCAATTTCCAATAAACAGTGATTCTTCAATTGGACAAAGAAAGGTGACAAATTACTCTCTCTCGGACGATCGCTAGGCCTGAACTTGAAATATTGAGGAAAAGAAATGACGAACAAACCGCCCCTGAAAGATCTAGTTGTGATTCTTCCCGGCATCCTGGGAAGCGTTTTACAGAAGGATGGCAAAGACCTCTGGGCAGTCTCAGGTCAGGCAGTCTGGCAGGTATTCACCAACTCAGAACAGACCTTCCAGAATTTGAAATTAGGTCAGGACGATCCGGAAGCAGAAAGTTTGGGAGATGGCATTCGCGCAACAGCATTGATGCAAGACAGCCATTTGATTCCAGGATTCTGGAAGATCGATGGCTATACCAAAACAGCACGGCTGATTACCGACAACTTTGACGTGACTCCTGGCGATATATACAACGATCCAGACGATAAAGCGGCAAACTTTTACCAGTTTCCCTACGATTGGCGGCGGGATAACCGGGCAAATGCTCGAATCTTGAAAAAGTTAATAGATAAGCGGCTCAAATGCTGGCGAGAACAAAGCGGAGCCTCTGATGCCAAAGTTATTTTAATGGCACACAGCATGGGTGGGTTAGTGTCTCGCTACTATCTAGAAGTTTTGGAAGGTTGGCAGGATAGCCGAGCTTTGTTCACATTCGGCACGCCCTATCGCGGTTCGCTTAAAGCGATCGACTTTCTGGCAAATGGTTACAAGCAGATGTTTCTAGACTTGACAGAGGTGATGCGATCGCTGACCTCTATCTACCAACTACTTCCGATTTACCAAGCAATTAACATCAATGGTGAATATCACCGCATTGCAGAAATAGATAATCTTCCCAATGTTAATAAGCTGAAGGCGCAAGATGCTTTAGCGTTCCATCGGGAAATTGAAGCCGCAGTCGAACAACATCTCAAAGATGAACGTTACCTCAACTCCTTTGTCACAGTGCCCATTTCTGGCGTACAACAGCCAACCTTACAATCGGCGGCACTAATTGATGGAAAACTAATAGCCAGCGAGGATTTACCAGAGGTATTGAGAAATAGATCCGATTTGGGTGATGGAGATGGAACTGTCCCAAAAGTTTCTGCGATTCCAATTGAGCGATCGGAAAACCTCGATAATTTCTTTATTGCCGAACAGCATGGGGGTTTGCAGAATCAGGCTCAAGTCTTAGAAAACATACTCAATACTCTACGGTTTAGCCAATTTAATTTGGGAGCTGTCAGGGGAAGTGAACCTCAAACAGGCATCAGTCTTAGCTTGGATGATTTGTATCTAGCAGATGAAGCTATTACCTTGCGTGCCAAACTTATTGGATTACCAGATTCAACAACAAAGCTAAAAGCTAATATTCAAGCAGTTTCTCACGAGCAATCTACTCTTACCCTTGATTTTGTCGAGCAGGAAAAAGAATGGATGCTCGCGATCGCTGACTTGCAACCGGGACTTTATCGAGTCACTGTGCAAACTGAGAATACCACCGAGCAGTCTCCCACTCCAGTTCATGATTTGTTTGAAGTTGTTCGGACTGGAGTTTAGACTAACCGCGCCTTAAACGGGTAAAGCCGGGATACGATACTATTGGCGAAACATTTCTGGCGTTGCTGATTCTGGCGTATGAATAAACTTTTCACTTGATGTTACAAAACTCACTCTACTTGACTTATAGCCATTCCGAAAACTTGAATTCATACTTGTATTCAGCAACGCCTCATTTTGGCGTTGCTTAACCAGGGTATGAAAAAAATAAGTTGAAAATCCCCAAGCTTTGTCGATACTGGTTTCTATGACGGGTCTATTTAGCTTTTCATACTGTAAATCAGCAACGTCGGGAAATATATAAAGATCCACAGAGGTTATTCCCTATGATTTCATTAACCCTTGTTTTCATGTTGGTGGTATCGAGTCAGTCGCAAAATAGTGGAAGTGCACCTTCCTCATGGGTCGTGCAGAAACAACGGGGCGATAATGGACGGACATTTGCTGATTGGTGTCGCGAAAAGGCTTCTTTGAGTCTTGAAACTAAACACACTGTTGAGGTCTTGTTGGAGAAAGCGGGAACTACTGAGTGCGAGGCAGCCGATCGACAACTTTCGAGTCTCACGCGACTTACCCTCGACAACAATCAAATCAAGGACATCGAACCGCTAACATCCTTGACTCACCTGGATTGGCTCTCCCTCGACAGCAATCAGATTGGGAACATCAAACCACTAGCATCCTTGACTAACCTGACTTTCCTCTCCCTCGACAGCAATCAGATCGGGGACATCAAACCGCTAGCATCCTTGACTAACCTGACTTTCCTCTCCCTCGGCAGCAATCAAATCAGCGACATCGAACCGCTAGTATCCTTGACTAAACTGGCTTCGCTCTCCCTCGACAAAAATCCAATCAAGGACATCAAACCGCTAGCATCCTTAACTAAACTGGATCGGCTCGCCCTCGATGGCAATCAAATCAAGGACATCAAACCGCTAGCATCCTTGACTAACCTGACCGAGCTCTACCTCGAAAACAATCTAATCAGCGACATCAAACCGCTCGCATCCTTGACTAACCTGGCTTTGCTCTCCCTCTACAACAATCAAATTAGCGACATCAAACCGCTCGCATCCTTGACTAACCTGACTGTGCTCTCCCTCTACAACAATCAAATTAGCGACATCAAACCGCTCGCATCCTTGACTAACCTAATTGCGCTCGACCTCGACAAGAATCAAATTAGCGACATCAAACCGCCAGCCCCGACATCACCTATCACACAAACCCGCCTCGCTTCTCGCCATGACCTAGATCACATCGCGGAGAAACTGGCTGTTCCTTCGCGATCGCATCCACTTGCTGGTTTCTGGAAATATGGCGATTGCTCCGATGACTTTGGGTTAGCAATTGCTCCCGCAGGGAAAGGTCTCTACTCAATTTCGTTTTGTGGCCCTGGTGGGTGCTTTGTGCCAGGTACTTACCGGTCCAATAGTCCCATAGTCGGCGACCCAAGTTATCGTGTAGTTAACAACAATACAATTGAGGTTGATGGGCGTGACGGCTTCACTCGTTCCATCCGCTGTCCATCACGCTAAGAGCCGTCAACAACGGGCTAACAAGTCGCTGCACACCGACAACCTACAGTCTTTGGTCGCAAGCTCCCTGCGCTTCCGGTTGCGGGTGAGCTCTGGCTTTAGGTTGCCAAATGCCGATCGTGTACTGGGGTCGATCACAGCTAGCTACAGAAAACCGAAAACTAATATCAGGGTGACAGTATCCAAAATTAGGGTTTGAGATAGAGAATTTTTCATTTTGTAAATCGTTGAGGCTGGCGAATAAGAATTTTCAGCGCTCTAAATTTATATACCCACTTCAACAATAAGTTGATTTTTTAATCAAAAATACAGTAATGGGTTCAAATTGTGGTTGGGAATTTGTATTTCCCCGCCTAGGACATGGAAGCGGCGCTGCTTCCATGTCCTAGGCTGGGAAATTAGAGTTTCCCCGCCTACTTCCTAGACAAGTGCTAGACAGTAACATACTAGGTAACATACCTTTAGCGGGATTTTTGTCAGGGGCCGCAAGATTTGGCTTAAAAGCCCAGGGCTTATTTTCGGGCCCTGCAAAAATAGCCGCAATCCCGCCCGGAAGGGCATCCCATTTATAGAAATGGTTGCGGGGGTAAATGAGCAGTCGTACAGAAACTTACGCTAAGGCTGAAACTTTTACTGGATAAGCATTCTGGGAACTACTCTTTTTATCTCTCAAAAACTTAAAGGGTTAAAAATTAAACTGTACCAATTAGAGCATAAATTTTTTGATACAGCTTTTTTGTACGGCACAGTAAGGATTTGAGACTTTTAAGTTTCAGACAGATCGATTGGTACAGATTTATAAGAGGCGAACGCAATATTCAAAACGACTAATCAATTCCTTAGCGTAAGTTTCTGTACGACTGCTCATTTCACCCCGATGTCAAAGTTAAACCAACCATTTTCATAAAAGGCTGTCAAATTTTGAGTGGTGTAATTTGGAGTGGAGAAAATGGGTATACTGAGCTCATGTTAGAACAGCTTACACCATAAGCTATTTAGGATAAAAGCCCTGAACCAAATAATCTCTCTCAAATCTTGAGTGGTGTAATTTGGAGTGGAAAAAATGGGGGCGTTGCATAATGTTCGTATGAATTGAAATCAATTGAGGATGCAATGCCTAGAATGCGGTTGCACCCATATCCGTAAAAATGGGAAGAAACAAGGTAAACACTGATCACATTTCTGTATTGCAAGATACTGCGCTATTCCCAATTAGAAGAACTACTGAGACACTCAATTAGATTGTTACTACATTATCTGAAATTCTGGGATGTTCCGGTTCCTCAATAATTCATACCGCTATTGAGCAACGCCAAGTTTGGAGTCCTATAAGCCCAGTAGGATGAGTTTTGTAACTTTCCCAAAAAGTTGACTCATACCGTGAATCAGCAACGCCCAATTTTGATATTACCATTGCACAGTTGTGCAAAAATAACTACCTTCACGAGCAACAGGAAATACAAACTCAAGCAATAAAATTGGCACAAACTACTCTAGTTTCATCCCATTTGTTTATTTACGATATTAATTAAGCAAACAGAGTTGGGATTTGAAACAAATTATCCAAACTCAACATTTAGGAACCAATCCATAATAAAAAAGGAGAGCGACCTGGCTACATTTTTTGATGCAAACTCCGATGGTGGCTATCAGTTTACATTTATAAATCACTCAAACAGACCAATACGATACGATCTCCGTAATTATGACTGGTTTAATCGTTTTTCGGCGTTACTGATTCACGGTATGAATCAACTTTTCGCTTGATGTTACAAAACTCACCCTACTTGGCTTATAGCCATTCCTAAATCTTGAATTCTTACCTGTATTCAGCAACACCAAAATGGGTATACTGAGCTCATTTTAGAACAGCTTATACCATAAGTTATTTAGGATAAAAGCCCTGAATCAAACAATCTCTCTCAAATCTTGAGTGGTGTAATTTGGAGTGAAAAAGATGGGTATACTGAGTTCATGTTGGAACAGCTTACACCATAAGCTATTTAGGATAAAAGCCCTGAATCAAACAATCTCTCTCAAATCTTGAGTGGTGTAATTTGGAGTGGAGAAAATGGGTATACTGAGCTCATGTTGGAACAGCTTACACCATAAGTTATTTAGGATAAAAGCCCTGAACCAAACAATCTCTTTCAAATCTTAAGTGGTGTAATCTGGAGTAAAGAAAATGGGTATACTGAGCTCATGTTGGAACAGCTTACACCATAAACTATTTAAGATAAAAGCCCTGAACCAAACACTCTCTGTCAATGCCAAGGGTTTGTAACACGGTTTCAAGAACGTCGGGCTATCAGCTAAAGTGTTGGCGATATCTTTACTTTTGACATCTACCATATTTTAGGAGATGCTAATGAATCAGCTCCAATTGATGAGATTGACTTTGATAGGATTGGTCAGCATTCTGTTACTGGGAATATTGCGTCAGTTGCAAATTAGTGGAAATGAACCTTTCTCATGGCTCGTGCAGAAACAACGGGGCGATAGTGAACGGACATTTGCTAATTGGTGTTATAAAAAGGCTTCTTTGAGTCCTGAAACTAAACATACTGTTGAGGTGTTGTTGAAGAAAGCGGGAACTACTGAGTGCGAGGCGGCTGCTCGACAACTTTCGAGTCTCACGAAACTAAAGCTCGACAAAAATCAAATCCGTGACATTAAACCGCTAGCATCTTTGACTCACCTGGATTGGCTCTCCCTCGACAACAATCAAATCAGCGACATCAAACCGCTAGCATCCTTGACTAAACTGAATTACCTCGCCCTCACCCACAATCAAATCAAGGACATTAAACCGCTAGCATCCTTGACTAAACTGAATTACCTCGCCCTCACTCACAATCAAATCAAGGACATCAAACCGCTAGCATCCTTGACTAAACTGAATTACTTCTGGCTCGACAAAAATCAAATTCGTGACATCAAACCGCTAGCATCCTTGACTAAACTGAATTACCTCTGGCTCGACAGTAATCAAATCCGTGACATCAAACCGCTAGCATCCTTGACTAAACTGAATTACCTCTCCCTCGACAGCAATCAGATCGGGGATATCGAACCGCTAGCATCCTTGACTAAACTGAATTACCTCTCCCTCGACAGCAATCAGATCGGGGATATCGAACCGCTAGCATCCTTGACTAAACTGAATTACCTCTTCCTCAACAGCAATCAGATCGGGGATATCAAACCGCTAGAACCCTTGACTAACCTGACTTCGCTCTCCCTCGACAACAATAAAATCAGTGACATCAAACCGCTAGCATCCTTGACTAACCTGACTAGGCTCAACCTTAACAACAATAAAATCAGTGACATCAAACCGCTAGCATCCTTGACTAATCTGACTGGGCTCAACCTTAACAACAATAAAATCAAGGACATCAAACCGCTAGCATCTTTAGGCTTCTCCCATAATTCTTGTGGGGTAAGCATCCTGGCTGACATTAACAGGCTTTTTGGGAGATGTCTCTTGACTAACCTGACTGTACTCGATCTCCACAACAATCAAATCAGCGACATCAAACCGCTAGCATCCTTAACTAACCTGACCGATCTCAACCTCAACAACAATCAAATCAAGGACATCAAACCGCTAGCATCCTTGACTAAACTGACCGCTCTTTACCTCAGCGGAAATTCAAGCGCACCCAAGACTTGTCCTCTCAAGCCAGAGTCTATCTGTAATTGGTAACAAGAACCTAGCTCTTAAAACTTGAGAGTTCAGAAAATTAAACTAACCTGATGTAGCCTTCGGGTGTGGCGTGTTAAGTATTTATAAACGCTGTTATGCAGAGTAAACCTTACCCTGCTACCTCGTCGCATCAGTTTCAAGCCCTAGGTTGGCAAATATCGCTTTCTAACAAGCTAAGTTCTGGTCACAATGAAACAAATGTTATTGAGAGGTAAACCACATGAGCCCAGAGGAAGCAGTGCGACTAATTGAGCAGGTTGCTGATGAAAGTTTGACTATATTAAATTTATCGGGTTTGCAGTTGCAAGAAGTACCACCGGAAATTGGCAAGTGTACGCATCTGACACGGCTTAATCTCAGCAATACTCAGATTACTTCCATCCCAGAAGCGTTAGGTCAACTGTCCGGTCTAAGATGGCTTAGCCTCCGTCAGAATCAGATAACCTCCATTCCCGAAGTGATCGGGCAACTGTCCAATCTGATATTGCTTGACCTCAGTGAAAATCAGATTATAGCCATCCCAGAGGCGATCGGGCAACTGTCGAATCTGACAGAGCTTAACCTTGGTGGCAATCAGATTACAGCTATCCCAGAAGCCATCGGCAAACTGTCAAATCTGACATCGCTTTCCCTCGAGAGCAATCAGATTACAGCCATCCCAGAAGCCATCGGCAAACTCTCTAATTTGACATACCTTAACTTAAGTAACAATCAGATTACAGCCATCCCAGACGGGATCGGGCAACTGTCGAATCTGACAGAGCTTGACCTTAATGACAATCAGATTACAGCTATCCCAGAGACGTTCGGACAACTGTCCAATCTAGCAAAGCTTGACCTCGGTGGTAATCAGATTACCTCCATCCCAGATGTACTTAAACATTGGGCAAACTGCAAATATGGATATCCTGATGTAGCAACAATGGTTATAAAGCGTAGGCAGGGATATAGGTTTAACCTGACCTAGCCGTCGGGTGTTGGGTGTTAGGTATTTCTAACTCAACTTTGAAATATCAAAAACCATGAAAGCAGAAGTGTCGATCGCCCGCCTGGAATCTTCCCTCAATGCCAAAATTGAAAGATATTTCGATACTCTAGATACCAATCCTGACGTGCTCAAACAATTACTCGCAGACAAGCGCCCCGAGAATACTCGCCGCGCTTACCGCTCTTCCATCACTCTAAGCAGAAGAAAATAAGAAATATTCCGATTCAGTGCTCTCTGGGATAGCACCTCGCATTCGATTCATCAAGGAAATTAGTGTTAAAAAGCCAACTGATAAATGCGTAATTGGAAAAACCCTAAGCCAAGGCTTAAGTAAATTAAAAAATTGGTAAGGTTGCATAACTAAGCGTAAATTATTGAGCAGATTTTTCCAACCTTGACCAAAGTCCCACCACTGATGCTCGCGAAATTTGGAGACAACTGCATCCGTTGATTCATTGATGCCTTTACCCTCCGTATTGTGCAAATTTTGAGAGTGCAGACTCACTAAGAGATAAGCACTCATCACGATTTCCCACCATTTCTGAATTTGAGCATAGTCAGTTAGGCGAAAATCAGCCCAACCCAATTCATTCTTACTTTGCTTAAGTCCGTATTCAATCCAGTTTCTCAATCCATAGATATTACCAACTTCTTTAAATTTTACCCCTGGTATTTTAGTCATTACATACCAAGTTGAATTTTCTGGTAATTTCTCTGGGTCGGTGGTAATCAGCCAGTATTGAACTGCTCTTTTTTTACCAAATATTATTTCTCGAATATATCGGACTTGCTGACTGCCATCTGCAAATATTCTGTCAAATTTCCGCCATCTATTCTCTCTCACCCTCTGGTCTTTAGGCAACCACACCCCATGATTACTCCGAATTGCTACCGCATAATTTAGTTGCAATTCATTCAGGGCATTGATGAAGGTACTGTGGCTTTCACGCCAACAGACTATCAGCTAATACTAATTTAAACTTCAAACCAATTGCTTGTAAATATCGTAATTGCTCAACCCCCCCCTACGGACAAAAATAAAATCTCTGAAACCCTTTGTAGGCAAGTATTGCAAAGTTTGAACACAATTATTTCATTTTTCCGTTTTGATCGCTGAAACCCTCATTCTCTCGTTGATTTTATTGAAGAAGAAGCTTTTTGCTTAAAATTCACAATCTGAAACTGTCTCTAGGAGGCAGTTTCAGGGGAGGGGGGTAGTTGAGCAATTACTAAATATCTAATCATTTCCACAGCGATATGAGGCTTGCTTAAATATAGCTCTCCTTCCCGTAACCTCTCTTTTGGTTTATAGACTTCAAATATCAACGGAAAAGTCATTCCCTCCAGTAACCCATAGGCTGTGACTGCTACTATCCCATTCTCTATTTTTCCTAAATTTCCAATGTATTGCCGTTTCACATAGTCTGTGGTTTCTCCTTTTTTTCGCTCGCCTGTCTCATCAATAATTAGTGTAATTTCTCGACCTGCCAATACTTGTAGTATTAGCTTTAATCTTGTTTGCCTTAGTTGCTCTAGTTTCCAAGGCGATTCGGTTAGAAAATGTAATAAGCCTTGCTCGTTACTCAATCCGACTACACGCGCTATTGCTGGTAACGTTTTACGTTTAATATCGGAAATCATCCCGACATGGAGGTATTTAAACGCCTCAAAACTTCTTACTTCTGGAAATAGTGTTCTGTACCATTGACAGTAATCGTCCACGAATTTTATGGTCGATGCAGGTTTTCTTTCCGCAAACATAAGCCAGTTAACGGTTTGTGACACTTTTCTCTATTATTCTATCATAAGAGTGATGGAAGAGCGTTACAGCACTTCCGGGTGTTATAAGGTACAATAAGAATAGATTAAAAAAATACACCAATGAAAGCATATTCAGTTGATTTGCGAACAAAAATAGTAGCAGCTCATCAAGAGCAGAAGCTGTCGATCAGAAAAACAGCAGCGCTATTTTCCGTCAGTAAAAGCTTAGTTCAAAAACTGGTCAAGCAACAAAAAATCGAGGGGAATTTACAGCCGAAACCCAGGGGGAAACCGAGATACAGTCATTTGAATAATTCCACAGCTTCTTTGAGAGAAATAGTGGCAGCCCATCCCGATGCCACCTTACTAGAATTGTGTGAGTTATTTGCCCATAAGACGGGAAACTGGGTGGGTAGAACAGCCATGTGTAACGCTTTACAAAAGTTGGGATTAAATCGTAAAAAAAAACAGTGAGAAGTAGCCAAGCTGGCACTGAAAGAGTCATGAAATTAAGGTTAGAGTATTGGGAAAAAGTCAAGCATATCGACCCAAAAAATCTAGTCTTTTTAGATGAGACTGGAGTATTACGCTTGTTTAACCAGAACTCATGCACGTTCTCAACTCGGAACGAGAGCCTATGCGGTCAAACCTTTTTATCGAGGCAAGAAAATCACAGTAATTGGTGCAATTAGTTTCCAGCGAGTAGTGGCATTAATGACCATAGACAACTCGATGGATAGCCAAGCATTTGAGGTGTTTATCGATCAATGTTTAGTGCCACAATTGTGTCGGGAGCAGTAGACGTGAATTGATAACTTACCAGCGCATAAAGTAGATTCAATTAAGCCCGTAGATTGAAGCGGTGGGTGCTTCTATCTTGTGTTTGTCCCCATACTCTCCTGATTTTAATCCAATTGAATTATGGTGGTCGCAACTTAAATCTTTATTGCGAAAGTTTTCGCCAACGACCACTAAAATGGTAGACACCATAATTGCTGTGGCTCTTGACTTAATTAATCCGAAACATCTCAAAAACTGGTTTACTAATTGCTGCTACTGTACCTCATAACATCCGGAAGTGCTGTATCGGCATTTGCTCAAAGGACAGCATCTGATCATTAAGAAAAAGCAGACCCGCTATTACATCAGTTCCTTGAACGAAACCGTCGAACAATTTGCTCAACGCATTCGCAATTACTGGCACGTTGAAAATAAGGTTCATTATGTGCGGGATGTTACACAAGGCGAGGATGCTTCCCGGATTCGTGTCCAGCCACTGCCTAACCTGTTTGCCCTCGCCCGTAATTTGGCCCTCAATCTCTATCGCGAGCAGGGGGAAACTAATATGGCTCAAGCTCAACCTGGTGGCAGGATTTGGCCTTGAATTCCTCAAAACCCTATTCAGAATGAAATAGCCCTGTGCACTGGTTATTATTTGCGAGGGAAAGCGTTATAAAACTTTTGCGCTAACTCTATCTACCGTCAAAGCTTTTTGGATCACCAACAAACCCATGCTATTGCTGTGTATAATAATACACTCAACTTTTATCGTAAGCAGGTGGCCGATACTCGAATAATTCTTGCTCTGCCCCCGCAAATTTAGACCCATCCCTTCCAGAAGCAGGCCGAGCAAAGGACGCTTTGTTGCGAATCCCCTGGATATCTTCAGAAGAACGCTCAGACGACAGCACAAACTGAGTTCTCTGATAACGCAGATCGGCCAATTCAATTTTACCAGGTCGTCCTTCACAATAAGCTCGCTGGGCACAGCGTTTAACTGCGATCGCAATTTCCGCACTCGTTGCTCCGGCATAATCAGATAGTAGCGAATACCACTGTCTGTCGCTCCAAAGATTCTCTTTTCCTTCCCCAAACTGCTCTGGGAAATACTTAGCTAAGTGCAAATTGAAAATCTCATAGCGAGCGCCGCTGTGTGGCAAATCCACAAACCAGATTCCGCCGTCGTCAAATCTGCGGATAAGTTCAGCCGGCAGCATTTCTAAGCGGTTAACAGTAGCTAACATTAACACGGGGCTTTCATGTTCCTGCATCCAGGTGAGCAATTTCTGCGACAGCCGCCTAGCTACACCGCCGTCCGCATTTGATTCCCAGCCCGAAAAACCCTTGTCAAAATCGTCAAAGAACAGCACGCAGCCGCCCAAATTATCGGCTGTATCCAGCATTTTGTTGAGAGCGCGATCTGGATTAGAGGAACCTAGAATATTGCCCCAACTTGCTGCTAAAAGCGCATAACCTAGCTTCTTAGCAGCTAGCTTTGCACTCAAACTTTTGCCAGTCCCCGGCGGCCCCCACAGCAGCATTCCTTTGGGAGGTCTGAGGTGATATTTCTTGGCATCAGCTTCTGACAGCTTTACGACTTCGCTCAAATAAGCGTCTAATAAATCTAAACCGCCAGCATGAGGCACGTCGGGAGAAGCAATGAACTCCAACCCCTGGTCTCGAAGTTGCGATATTTTATGATCCAATACCAACTGTGCGATTTGGACAACTGAAGCAGTCATAGAGAGCGATCGATCTAACACTAATTCAATTTCAGCAGTTGGCAGCCCTAGACTAGAAACAGCCAGCCGTTTTTTAGCAGCTACCGCATCTGAACCAAAATCAAGGGAACAATTGCGATCGCAAAAATTATCTACAAGAACTTCGACTTCAAAACGATCGGGTAACGGACATTTGAGTAGAGGAATTAATGGACTTAGCTTTGATGGCAGTTGGATGTACTCACCCAGCAGTACCCAATATTGGTTGGCCCAACGCCCTTTCAGCTCAAAGAATGCGTTAGCCAATTGAGAATAACGGCGGACAAGAGGCTGTTCGGTACTGTCTGATTCCAAAATATCCTCTAACAAAAAGATACCGGGACAGTCATTTTCCAGCAGAAATTGCAGCACATCACTCCCGACAGATAGCTCAGTTTTACATAAGACGCATTCACTATTATACATCGGGGAAATATCTGAAACGCTTGTCCTATCTGAATGACAACCTAAAATTGGGAGATTTTTATCCAAACACCGCACCTGTTGAAGAGTTGCATAGCCAGGATTCCAATAATAAACAGGTAAACAACACTCACTGGCGTACTGATGAAATGATGACAATATTTTTTGGCGATCTGCACTGTAATATTCTAGGGCAAATATTGGAGTTTGAGGGACTCTTAAATTAGACGAAATCGTGAAATATTTCATGAATTTATATATCTAAATAGAGGATGTTTAACATAAAACTTTAGCTAACATAATTAAAATTTAGCGTCCTGCTAATGAGCGAAGTTTTCCCCCTCAATTGGAGGGGGTAATTGTGCCTAACGGCACTAATAAATTGATGTTATGCAAGTTAAATTGTCAATCATGGTCACAAGTAAAAAGCAAACCGCAGCCACTCCCATTCGCTCTCAGTCACCAGTGCCTGCTAAATCTAAGCCACCTGAAAAACAGAACAGTCAAACTGTTGGCAGTAACAATGGAGCCAAATCAAAACCTCAACCTAACCTCAGCTCCGAGCAACTTGCTGGCGAGCTAGTCAAACAGATTCGCAATACAATTCATAAAAAGTACGGCGTGACAATTCAGCGTCGCGATAGCCGTATTTCGACAAAAGTTGGTCACGCAATTCGCGAAAAACTGGGATTGGATATTCAAGCTCAGTTGAACAAGCGCAACGGCAATGGCAATGGTAAAAAGTTCGACTGGCAAGAGTGGAACAATACTGTGTTTCCCAAGCTAGTTGGCCGGCCCGAAGAACTCAAGTATGGTGTCGAAGTTGTTGCCTTAGCGATGAGCCAACTTTACGATACAATTGCTGACAACCCGCAAGCTGCCATTGCCGATTTAATGGAGTTCAATGCTCAAAGCTTAAAGCGTCGCAACGAGTTAGCTAAATCCTCTGAAGAAGATACTGAAGAACTCGATGACGACGACGAACTCGATGATGAAGATGATGAAATTGATGACATACTCGATGAAATTGATGAGGATGACGAAGACGAGGAAGGCGATGAGGATGAGGATGAGGATGATGACGATGAGGAGGATGATTTTAGTTTAGACGAAGACGAAGAATTTGAGGAAGACGACGAATAATTGCTAAAGTTTGATTAGAAAGCTCTGCTGAAAAAGCAGAGCATTTTTTTGCCTCTATCGAGGCCTTTTCCACGAATCGCGCTTCTGGGTAATGATTGTCGCCACCGTCCGAATCAGGACGCTCTGGGAAGCAGACCCAACAAATTCACAATCAAGAAATTTTGACCTTGATTGTGAATTTAATTTTACCCACTCACCCACCACTATTTTTTTTGAATTAATTGTAATTAGCAGACTGCCGTCGCTTTAGTTGTGAAAAAAAACACGCTTGAGGGTTAATCATGGCTAATCGCAAATCCGCTCCAACTCCGATGCAAAAGCAATTTGCAGAAACTCTTGAAGAACAGCGCTTCGAGATGTTTTTGCACGTTGCCCGCGAGTTAACGGGACGTGCCAAACAACGACAGTTGCAGAAAGGTAAAGCTCTTGACTGGGAAGCGTTCAATACTTGGTTTAACAAGCAATATGAAGGCTACTCGGCTGACGAAATGCTTGAAGAAATCTTGAGCAACGTTTACTGGCTTTCATCTGAGCAAGCAGTGATTGACTTGCACTTCCGTTATATCGAATCGGCAGTCAAAGCTTCTCATAAGAAAAAGGCAACTGACGATAATGAAGAGATTGATGATTTTATCAAGTAATCAATGACGACCCCCGATAAAGGGGATAAAATCCTGCTCCAAGCAGGATTTGTTTTGCCCGCCCACCCACCGCACCAGTTCCGTTTGCGATACTTGCGCTCGCATTCTCAGAAGGCTTTAGTAAGGTTTTGATATTAAACGCGAGCGCGTTTGAGAGATGTTCCACTTGCAAATAAATTATAATCATGTACGAACATATTCAGCATTTTCTCACCCTCACAATTGAAACTGTGGTAATTTTTGGTTACGGTGGCTTAATTGTTCACTATATCGCTACGCTGTTAGCATCGAAGCGGATGAATCCTTCTGAAAAACTCTCAGCAGAACTTGCCCCAGATTTTGTGCCTCTTCTCAATAAAATTGCTTCCTTTCCTACTGTTGCCGAAGGTGCAGCAACTCCAGAACCCACAGAAGAACAGCGCCTCACCTCTTCGCTACAACTTAAAGCCGAATTTGCTTCTAATATTCAACTCGATACCGACACATTAAATCTACCCTTCATTCAAGTCGATAGCCTGAGTCTCCGACAATGCCGCACCGTTATTCGAGCGCTCAATTCCACTCTCCCACGAAGTGAGCATATTCGCCTTAAACTCAACAAAAAAGATGTGCCAGCCGATTCGTTAAAATTTCAAATTAAGAAGCACTTTGAGCATCGACCGCAGCAAGTTGTCTCCCTAATTGAGCAAATTTTGAAAGCTAGTTAAAATGCTCGGAGAATCAACGACTAAATTAGTGTTCTTTTTCAAAAAAACTTCTGGTAACGAGTTGATAAAAAGTTTTTTTGAATGAACCCTCCTTTTCCTGACCAAGCTATTAGTTACTTTCTTCAGCGCCAAGGGGAATCAGACCCTTGCCAATCTGTTCGCTCAACTCGTTGAGACTCAATCCCAGTTCAATGGCGATCGCACCGCACGAATTCTCTCCATCCCACCGACGTTACCTGGATATAAGCTAGATAGCAGCATATCTGCCTGCCGCGAAGATTTGTTGCGCTGTTAATTGCAAGTCGGGAAAGATTGAGGAAATAAGCCGATCGTCATTTTGAAACAACTGTTTTTGATACTCGTCTTCTCGCAGCGTACAAATTGTAACTGTCGGCTGTTTGGGTTTGCCAATATATTCTCTGCCACCAATGCCCAAATAGTCAACAATCCAATACTCAGGCACTCCAAGCAGGGCGTAATCTTCAACTTTGCGAGCGTAATCGTTCTGCCAGTTGGTGCTAACGACTTCAGCAATCAGTTTAATTGAGGAACCTGATGTAATTACAGGTTCTTGTTGCCACAAAGGTTCATTAATTAGTCGAGTTTGGTCTAATACAAGCACATCGGGGTGAAAGGCTGTTGCTGTTCCTAATAGTTTGATGAGACAGCGAGGGGGGATAAGGTAGGGTAGATCCAGGCGGTCAATTTCTACATTCAGTTTTCGTCCCAGAAAACCGGATACTTGTTCGTGGGGCCCTGTTGGTTCCATTTCGGTTAATTCACCATCAATCAGTTCGTAGCAATCGCTGTCGCCGTAGTTTGTAATAAATTCATCAACAGTTATAAGTTTTGGAGGTGATTGAACCATTGTGTTTATTCCTCATCCGACGGCAATGTACGTCTTTATTCAAAGCCTCGCCATACCTGAAAGATTGGCTGTAGGTTGTTTGCGACTTTGTTCCTCGGCGTCAGTCAAAGTAATCTTGCGCCTGCCAATCTGTTCGATCAACTCGCTCAAACTCAATCCGCGCTCTCTAGCAATAGCGCGAAAACCTTCCCACCCCGCAGATGTTACCTGAATGTTCCTTTGCTTTTTTGGCTCCTCATATCGAGGTTCGCCTCCGCCTAACTTTAAATTAGCTAGAGAGTTGGGGTGGAGCTGCGTTCCTTTGCTTGGGGGCATTTTGCAACATTATCCTTTCGACTTTTTTCTTTATTATCCCACATTACGAGCCGTTTTCCGTGGTACTATAGGTAATATGGAATCAACCTATACGAGTCAACTTCTTCAATCTGGTGTCTGGCTTTGGGGCTGGCAAGTCAGGGGTTGACTTATCTCAGGAGGCACTAGGAAATGCACCCAACTCAGGAGACACCGGGCAGCGAGCAGCGTCAACCTTTAGTAGTTTTGCGAGGCTCAACCCGAAAGCACCACCACACTGTTGCAGACTCCCTGCGGATTGACCCAGATTTCCAAACGCTCATCCCTCCTTTGAGTGCGAGCGAGTTTGCTACCTTAGAAGCCAGCATTCAAGAGAAAGGGTGTCGGGACCCTTTGGTGGTTTGGGCTGAGGAAAAAATTCTCATCGACGGTCACAACCGCTATGCTATTTGTAAGGCGCACGGCATCCCCTACCAAACTGTAGAGATGTCTTTCGACAGCCCTAACACCGTCAAAATTTGGATGCTCCTCAATCAACTGGGCCGCCGCAATCTCACGTCTGAGTCAGTCAGCTATTTGCGCGGCACTTGGTACGAACTCACCAAACAGTCCCGCGGCGGAGACAGAAAATCAAGTGGTCATTTTGACCACTTGAAAACAGAGACAAAGTTGGGGGCACAGTTCAAGGCATCCCCAAAAACAATTCGCAGAGACGCTCAGTTTGCTAAAGCAGTAGACACCCTGAGTTCTATTGGAGGAGAGGATATGAAGTGGAAAATACTGACTCGTTCTGCGGGACTGACCAAGAAGGAAGTCCTTGCTTTGGCTTCGGATGCTCGCAGTCGTTCGGCTCAAGTTGCCAAAACTTTACAGGGGCGCGACCAAAAAGTAAAGCTTGAAGGTGAACTTACCATCGCTCATCACCTGACGCTCAAAATTGGTTCCTTAGTAGAAGTATACGCGCCCGATCGCGAAGATGTTAACGGCAGGTTAGGCCGCATTCAGTCAGTGGGCGAGAAAACCGCCACTGTGTGGATGCGACACATCCCCACCGTTACTATGCAGTCATACACCTTCAAGCACTCGGCTCTCACTGCTGTACCGCTAGACAATCAACCCGGACTTCAAGAAATTTGCGATCGCACTGACCGACTTCACCAATTAGGAAATCTAGATCCGTTTGAAGTCGAAATTCTGAACTTGTTAGAAAGAACAACGGCTCTTACTCCCACCGAATTGCAGTATTTAGAACAGATTGAGAACAAACACAAGCTTGATTGAGTGCCTCACAACTATTCTTCGTTTTGAGAACAGCAATAACTTCGGAAAGTTTATTTGATTCACTTGACAGTTCAAACACTGAGTCAATCAATTTTTGTTGAGCTGCTAATTGTCGCAGTGAATAACAAGCTATTGCTCGCACTCGCTCTGGAGACTTGCTAGCATTTTTTGCAGCAAACGGTCCCCAGAAAGCACTCAGTACAATCTTAATCTGTTCCGATATTGGGTATGTTTGACTCAAACAGTAATCCCAAACCATCTTATCGAATGGGTCGTTTAGTGCAACTAAAACACCCGATATTTGCGACTGCACTTGCTTCTGATTTTGGTCAGGTAACGGCTGATTGTTCAAATTGGCAATCATAAATTTCTCCTGTTAAGCTAACTTATTTACATCCCATTCTCGATTTTAGTATTTGCCATCAAGGAACAAACTTTCGTTCTTGAGGCGAGCGAATCCACAAAGTACAAAATCCTTTTTGTGCAGGTTTACCCTCTACTGTCAGCGTCACCCCCAATCGATTTATCTCAGTTTCACACAATTTTTTGTCACCTTTCTCGCTCAACAAAGCTTGATTCCAGCTCATAAGTTGGCGAGCATATTTCCCTTCATTGCTTGTTGCCCACTGAATTGTATCCGCGTTCTTGCGAGCAAACTGACCCTCTTTGCTCAGCCCCCATTCGAGCGCTACGGCTTGTTCTAAAGTGAGCTGACGCGGCCCTTTTGGGTCGAGTTCTGGCGGTGGAATAAACCGGGGCACCGCTAACCCGATAAACGCGCCGATCGCCATTGCCCCTAACACTACCCCGCTCCCAAAAATCACCGACCAAATATCGTGAGCAACTTTCTCTAAAGCTGCTTGTCGCACTAGGGTGTAAACTGAGTTGGAAATGTGGCGATGTTGCACCTTAACAGCCGCTTTTCCCTGCCGTTCTAAAAACTCCCTGCTTTCTTTTTCCCAATTTTCAGTAAGCTGGCGAACTTGTTCCAGTTCTTGAGAAATAACAGCTTGAGAATCTTTCAAATCACCTTGCCATTGAGATTGCCAATTCTTGAAAAACTGGTCAATCTCTTGTGGTTTTTTTTCTAACAGCAGTTCGAGTTGACCTGTAGCCAGCAATACGATAAAAAGTGGGTCATTTTTATTGAGACCGTATCGGTAAGCTGTCTGAATGACATGAGAGCGAAATTTGGAGTCTTTGCCCTTGAGTACCTGGCTGATTAGTGACTCAGTATCTCTCTCGTACATGGGAGGGGCAGATAAAGGATCTCTGTTCAGAGCTTCTCTTTCCCTCGAATCATCGTCTATGAGTTCCCAAAACTCCTCTTCATTTAGCTTACTCCCATTTGATTTCAACTTTTCTTCTACTGCATCTTCTGGGACTGTATCTGGAGAATCGGGCAAATTTTGCGAATTTTCAGCGGATTGTATGGAATTATTTTTGGTATTATTAAGTCTGCCCTGTTCCCTTGGCGTTTCCAATATCTCGCCAAACTCTTCACAGTCAACTTCGGAAATTTCTTCTAAAAGTCGATCCGACATTCAGCCTCCTACCTAATCAAAATCCCAATCTTTATGCTGTCCAAACTCGCGTAGTCTCTAGTCTGAAATCACACATTTTCTCCGTCTAATAAAGTTGACAACCTGTTCCTAAATTTGTGGTTTATTCTCTGGTGGCATTTCCTCATCTTTTTTTCGTTCATAGGGAGCGATGACTTCTTTTTTATTGCGATTGGGTGCGTTGTTAAACAAACCTACATCTTCTATCAGACGGAAACAGTCTTCCAAAAAAGTATGCAATCGCTGCTGACTAATCAAGAAGAATTCAGAGTGTTTCATTGCTTGAGAAAATGACAACCGCTTCGTATCAATAAACTTGCGCTCTCTTGCACTCAGAGCCGGCAAATCTACCACAGGAATTCGGTAATTATTAATGAGCTTGTTCATTTCCTTATGGCTTTGTACGTGCGACCAATCTTTGCAAACTCCAAAATTGCGGACAAAAATGTGATTGAGCTGACCTTCAAAGTAGTTGAAAGAGTCAATAAACATTTCAATGCTGTCCGTCGTGCCCCCGCAAATAAACCACTTGCATACATCAACTCCTGACTGCTCTTTAAAATCAGGAGAGGTTAAATTAGCTTCGTCAATCCATTTGTTGATAATGCTGTAAACCCGAGCTGGTAAATTGACAATTACAGGAGTTTCTACTGCTGTTTCAAAAATAATATCGATATCGAAAAACTTCTCTTCATCTTCAACTAAAGCTACAATTTTTGCATTGTGTTCAGGATAGCGCTGCTGCACGTCAGGATTTTGAAAATCGCCATCAATTAACGTGTAAAGCAGTTCATACTTCTGATTGAATTCAACCAGAATCCGAGTTAGCATGGACTTGCCAACGCCACCTTTCTCGCCGTCAACCAAGTGAATCATGTTAGTCATTTCATTCCTCCTTGCTGGATGTCGGTGTCTATTCAAGACTTAATAATTTTTAACTAAAGCTAGGTCCGACCATTGCCGGATCGAAACCAGCTAAGTTAAACGCGCTGTTTTCAGACTCAACTTCTCCCGAAAATTCCTCCGCTTCTTTTTCTTCGGGCAAACTTGCTGGATTTGAACTCTCAGGGGCAGTTAATTCTGCAGCAATAGATGCACCTGGATTCGATAAGTGAGGGAAAGTAGCTAAAGGAATTAAACCCGAAGAAATACCAGGGGCAATTGCTCCTAAATCGGTACAGTTAAATCCCGCATCTCGGCAAACTTCATCTATCTGCCTGAGCAAAAAATTAATGCTTTCTCGCCTCAAATACTCTAACTCTGTACTAGAATGACTACCGCTATTGCGTAATGATGCTAACAGCCACCGCGCTTTGATTAGAGGTAAAATCGTTTCCTGGAAACTAAAAAAAGGATGATTTTGCAGGTAAGATAGCAAGATAGCGTCTTCGGAATCTGGCAAAACTTGACAGCGCCAGCAAAATTCCTTGTAGCGTTTTCTAGGCATAATTCCTCACCTTTTTTCCAGCACCTCGGTAGGGCCCTCCCAATAAGAGAGCTGCATCTAAGTTTGCTTCTGATTCCTCTAATGAAGGTTCTGTATTCGACGACGACTCATCACTCAATTTATTAGAATCATCTAAGCAGCTATCTTTGATACTTGAATTAGCCTGTTGTTGAGCGCAAATTTCAGTGTTTTGTTGAGTAATATCTTCAGTGTTTTGTTCAGTGGGTTCCTCAATTTTTGGTTCAGCGGGTTCTTCAATTTTTGGTTCAGTAATATCTTCAGTCTTTTGTTCAGTAGATTCCTCAATTTTTTGTTCAGTAGATTGCTCGGATTTAGCGTGAGTAAACTGCTCAAGTTTTAATAGAGTAGGTGGCTCGGATTTTGGGTGAGTAGGTTGTTCAGATTTTGGCTTGGTAGATTGTTCAGATTTTGGCTTGGTAGATTGTTCAGCACATTCTTTTACACTCTGTATATCAGTTGTAGGCAGTGGAGCATCTCCTGAAGTGGAAGTTGTATCTTCGGCCCTCTGAGAAGTTGCCGCAACAGACCTTTGCCTCAGTACCTCAAACTGAGATTTGAAGTAAGAAAATAGTCCGTAAACATCAGCTATGCGGCAACCTAAGCCATCAGGGTCGAGCGTTTTTGGCACTGTTATACCTGCGTGCCAAGACAGCGAATAATGAGAAAACTGATTTCGCAGTTCTGGCTTCATATATTCAGAAGTACCCCCGCAAAATACAATTTCATCTAAATCGGGCGGCAGCACTTCATTAATCCAATGAGATAGCATTCGAGCGTAGTCGAAGCGAGACAGCTTGACTGCTTCAATCAATTGGTCAACTTCTCGATCTTTCGCTGTTTCCTCTCGATTCCGAGCAATTCGGTAAAAGTAAGGGCGGTTGTAGCTTACGCCCGCTTGAGCGATTGATAAAGCCAAACGGGAAGCATCGTAGTTAGAGGTTCGCTCTTGAACTAGATCCACCAACCTTACCATTCCTAAGTCTGAAGTTTTGCCCTTACCGACAGCACCGCGTGCCGAAACTATTACCGAAGCATTGCGAAATCCTACCATAACAAAGGCAGTTACCCGCTGCTTGAAGGCTGAACCTAAATTACTGTTGTGGATCAAAGCAATGCCGCCGCCTTCTTGCAAAGCTTGGGTTTTGTCCAGGGTAACGGAGAGCTTGCCGGTGGGTGTTTCAAATGAAGCAGAGTATTGACTTAATAGCTCAAAAAATTGCTTGGAGTCATTAAATTCGCCTGGGGGCAAGAAAACGGAGAGCGCAGCGCTGAATTGATTGCCTAAATCTAACTTCCGCGACACTACCCACAAAGCTGCTAGAGCTTTGTACAAAGCGCTACTGTACTTCAGTCCTGCCAAACCGATGTGAGCATTGAATTGCGCTGCTGCCAAGTAGCCAACGGCTCGGCATTCATTACCAATTGCCACCCAAGCAATATTTTCGGGAGATGCTGATGCGAGGTTTGGTTTGGTGAAACAATTGGCTATGTCTTGGCTCACTGGCCCCACCTGCGATTCCATTACAAAGGAGTTCGCTTTACTGCCTGCTTGCGAGCTTTGGCAGAAAACTCTAGTAGATAAGCCGCCAAAATCTATAGCCAGAATCGCATCTGGTATTGAGGATTTTTTCTTCATAAACGCTCGCTTTTATTACCTTACAAAATGATAGTATTGGCTTCAGTTTAAGTCTGACCTCACCAAATTCGGTGGTTTTAGATAGTTAAAATAGCCCCCTCCAAATGGCGGGGTACAGACTGCCTTTCAATGAAAATCTCTCAGTTTCTGTCAGTTGCTCTCCACTTCCTACAAATAGCAACTATGTCACTTTTGGACTAAGAGGAAAGGCGAAAGATTAATTTTAATAACTATTCTGTCTTCGTTTAACTCAAGCTGAGCGGGAAATTCTGGAGCTTCAAATAAATTTAGTTACCAAAGTTTTTATTTTCAGGTCGCAAGCGGTGAAAAAGTTCTGCTAATTCTTTAATATTCTTCGATATTTTCAATTTCCAAGTCTTTGGAATCATCTATAATATCCCAGTCAATGTCATCATCGGGGAACAGGGATAACTGCCCTGGCGATACGTTGGACTGACCGCGATTGTGGTAGGACAGGTGACACGCAGTACACAGAGCGATTAAGTTTTCAGGGCGGTTGTCCTCCGGTATCCGGTTGCGATGATGTACCGCCAAAGTTAAAGCACACCGTTCAGATTGGGTTAAGCCGCTTTGTTTGCCGGGTCGGAGGCATTGTTGATGGCACTTAGCACAACGCCAAAGAGCGCTTTCTTTCACCGAGAGCGCAATCTCTCGCCAATTGTTGGGGTATCTTTTGGGTTTTGCCATAATCGTAAAAGCTTATTACTGTCAATCCACCGTCGCAGTAAAGGTAAGCGAGGTTAGTTTTTCCCGCACAACTCCATCAATGATCGCCGGGAAGCCGCCGGGAGCAACACCAAATTTTAGCCACATTGAGGTTTTTCTACACCTTTTGTCAATTTGGTGAGGGCATCAAAGTTTGCTGAACAATTATCTTCAGCTTTTTCCAGACTACCTCACCTTTAAAGCAGTTTCACCAGACTCTATTCTAATCTGGGTTGCTATTCCTCCTGTTTAGGAGGTTGAACGGGCATACTGGAATGAAACCCCCTAAGTTAACCTGCAAATGCCTAACTCTGATGAGTTGATAGCGATTGTCGAACGCATTCTCAATGGCAGCCGAGATGAGTCAGAAGTTGCCCAACTGCGGCAGTGGCTCAAAGTCAGTGGTACTACGCTGCAATTCGTATCTCAGGATGGCAAGTTCAATACGAATATTGGGCAGGTGCAGGGGGGCGAGATTCACATTGGCGATCGCCATTACCAATTTGACGTTGAAGCACTCCGGGAACTCCTCCAACCTACGACTCCTTTGCCCAACATTGACTGGCAGGCTGTCAGTCAAGCGATGCTGGAGGAGCAACTGCGGCTCACCACCAACCTGCTAACCAGTGGCGAGGGGATTAGCTATCGAACTGAGCAGGTGTATGTACCGCTGGGATTGGTGGAGCGCAAGCGGCAGACTCGGCGAGGGGATGATGTGTCTCCAGAGCAGGGTTCGTTGCTGTATGAAGAAACAGAGATTACCCAGCGCTTTGAACATGAGCAATTTCTCGAACAGGTATTGCGGCAGGGGGAAAGTCCCAAGAGTGGGGGGAAGCGCATTGCCATCATTGGCGAACCAGGAGCGGGAAAGACGACGCTGTTGCAGCAGATTGCCCAATGGGTGAGTGAGCAGATAGAGGGTGCGATCGCCATTTGGGTGTCGCTGGCAGATTTGCGGGGGCAAGAACTAGAAGCGTATCTGTTGGAACGATGGCTGCAAGCGGTTGCCCGGAAGCTGGGACAAGCGGAAGCCTCTCGACAAGTTAAGGATGCCTTTGTTGCCCAATTTCAGCAGGGGCGAGTGTGGCTGTTGCTGGATGGGGTGGATGAAATGCAGGTGCCCTCCGGCAATCCCTTGGCAGAGATTGAGCGGCAGGTGCGGATGGGAGGATTGCTCTCGCAGGCGCGAATTGTGCTGAGCTGTCGGTTGAATCTCTGGGATGGCGATCGCAATGCACTGGATACGTTTGATACCTATCGTACGCTGGAGTTTTCCTATCCGCAGCAGGTGGAGCAGTTTATTGGGCAGTGGTTTAGGGCGTTGCCAGAGGGGCAGGGGGAGCAGGCGGAACGGTTGTGTGCGGCACTGAAGGCACCGGGGAAGGAACGGATTCGGGATTTGGTGAAGAATCCGCTGCGGCTGACGCTGTTGTGTTTCAACAGGTATCTGGGGGAGGGAACACTGCCGGAGACGAAGGCGGGGCTGTATGAGCAGTTTGTGGCGGATTTTTATGAGTGGAAGCGAGAGCATTTTTCGACGACGGTGAAGCAGCAGAGGCAGTTGAATGCAGCGTTAGGGGAATTGGCGCGGGAGGCGATTGATAGGGAAGCAACACGATTTCGGCTGCGGCATGAGTTTGTGTGTGAGTTTTTGGGTGAACCGGATGAACCTGATTCGTTGTTTGGGTTGGCGTTGCGGTTGGGATGGTTGAATAAGGTGGGGGTCGAGGCAGAGAATCCCAGGAAGGGGGTGTATGCGTTTTTTCATCCGACTTTTCAGGAGTATTTTGCGGCGTTAGGCATTGATAATTGGCATTTTCTTCTTAATCATATCCCTGACAATACTGACCATGTAAGTACAAGCTACCGAGTCTTTGATCCGCAGTGGAAAGAAGTATTTTTATTATGGCTGGGGCGAAATACCCTATCTACAGATTCAAAAAGAGATTTGATTCAGGCTTTAGTAAAGTTCGAGGATCGTCGCAGATCTTTCTATTGGGAGAAAGCAATATTACTGGTAGCTGAGGGCATTGCTGAATTCGAGCATCCTACCTATACTAAAAAGACTGTTGAGCAACTGGTTATATGGTCATTTGGGTATTTTGACTTTGATAGAAATGAGTGGAAAAATTTCCTACACCCACTAGCAGAAGAAGCAAAGCAAGCTTTAATAAAGACTAATCGATGCTTAGCTATTCTTGAAGTAATTGATTTTATACAATATTGTCCTGAAGAGCTTTACAAACGTTATCGAGCTATTCAGCTTTTAGGAGAACTTGGCTCTGGAAATTCAAGAGTCATAGAATTTCTTGAAAATCTGCTAGAAAATAGTCAAGATAAATGGACAGCTCTACAAGCTGCCGAAAGTCTGCTAAAAATAAATTCCAGTCATGAAAAAGCAGTTAATATATTGTTCCTTGCCTTTGAAAGGGAAGATATTCGTTTGGCTGAGGCAGCAGCAAAAATCATAAAAGGCATTGAAATTAAAAGTTTGACATTTGTTCCAAGACTGGTTGATCTAGTTTTAAATTATAAAACTAAAATCGAGAAAAATGACTGCTCCAGCAATCGAGAAGTAGTTAGAGTCGCACCTATTGCTTTCGCGGAAATTATAGATGATGAGAATATCTGTGGTCTGGCTATTCAATGTTTGGGAAGTCTCGGTGCAGGTGATAATGTGATTGCTAATGCGCTATTGGATTTTCTGAAGCAGTTTGATAGTAGACATATACGTTGTAAGATCGTTGAGAGTTTAGGTAAAATTGGTACTGATAGCTCATCTGTAGTGACTACGTTAATAGAACTACTGGAAACATCTCAGGAATGGCAATTGTCTGGAGAAATAGTAAAAAGCCTGGGCACGATTACTACCAAATCTTCTGCGGTAATTAATGCTCTAATTAATTCATTATACAATTATACTCACTGGGCTAACTTTAGAACAGCTACCGAAAGCCTAAGTAAAATTCTTGTTGCGAACCCAGAAAGAAATGAAGAAATAATCGATATATTCTCCGAGATTCTTCTTAAAGAGAAACACCCGTATATTACTGTTCCTATATTTAATTGTTTAGGTGTCATTGCATCTGGAAATCAGAAAGCTGTACACATAATAGCTGAAGAATTGTCTATCGCTCAATCTGAAAATACCCGTTATTTTATTGCTAAAAACCTTGCAAAAATTGATCCTAAAAATGAAAATGCAATTAGTGCTTTAGAGGATTTACTAAATAAATCTGGAGAACTCAATTGGCAAGGATGTATTGCATCTGTAGAGCTTGGAGAAATTCTACCTAGCCATCAAAACGCCCTAGATTATTTACTTGATGCGATATTGCATCAGAAAATGCCTCTTCAACCTAGATATATAAATGAAAACTTCTTGCGGATTGGCATTATTGCTCAGCCCGATGAGGTCACTTCGTTAACTAGCTTTTTAGATTCGAGTCAAGGAACCCAAGCAATGGTAAGAGTAGTTTATGAACTGAAGAAGGTTTTCAAAAATCAAGAAAGAGAAAACGATCCTGAATACTTAGAGATATATTATAGAGTTTTGTGGTACTGCACTCAACATTTACCATATCAACATTTTTATAAGGCTTGGATGGCAATGTAGCTGCCTAATCAAAATATTCCCTAATGCTTATCTTTTTCACGGTTACGTTTTTCTATTTTGGCGATCGGTAACAATAAGGTTTGCTCAATTTCGCACTTCACATTGCTACTCACCGCACTGTTTTGATTAAGGCAATGTAAAATTAGCTTACTAGCATCATAATACTGACCAAGCAGCTCTTTGTGTGCATCTGTGAAATGTCTATCATGCCCAATATTCAAATTATTTATAATTATATCTTTGGCTTTTGATGCATCTTGAATATTCTGTCTCAATCTTTCAGATAAATAACTTAAAATGTTATATTCACCAATACTCGTAATAAACTGACAAATCCCGATAAATCTCATTCCAAGTAACGTAAGTGCGATCGCCAATGTGAATATCCTGTCCTTGACCAATACAGACGTTATATTTGCCCCGTAAATCTTGGTTGCGATCGGTCATGGCAACTCGAAGCGAGTCAACATCAATCGCCGTCTGCGTTCCCGATGCAATCCGCTCAATGATGGTGTTTAACTGCTCAGAACTCATCATTACTTAATGTTTGGCAATGGCAATCGCACTCTTTCGATTGCTCCAATATACTTTCGCAAAAAATGATTTAGAAGCGCTATACTTTGTAGATTGAAGCATCCCTACGTATTGCGCTCATTTATTATATGTTGCCACTCCTGTTGAATACGCTTCAGTTCTCTTACTGCACCGAGACTTTGAAGGATATTGCAGGCACAAGCATAGTAAATTTGCGCTAAGTCCATGTTGTGAAGGAATTGTTCAAGTCGGGCTAGATGATAGTTCGTTAGCGCTATGTGTTTCATCATGTGGCAATTATTAACGATTTCGAGAGCTTCTTGTAAAGTTTCCCTTGCAATTTCTAGATTGCCAGCATTAATTTCAGCCTCTCCCAACTTGACTAATATCTCACTAATTATTGGAAGAAAAGTAGTATTAGCCAGTTCAGACTCTCCATGTTCAGTTATAAAATCACGATACATTTGCCGTTGAAATTCCAATAGTTTGCGCTGTATATTAGCACTCAAAGCTGCGCTCTGTCGCTTGTTATCCGCTAGAAACTCTGGAAAGTCAAATCCTGTTAACTCTGATGGATTTGGGTAGAGACGTTTGTACTCTGCTTTTGAGTTGAAACTCATCTCATCCAAAATGTCCCCTTCTCGAAAATTACTAATAAGCTCTAATTGGAGATTGCAAAGCTTAACATTAGTTTCATCACTTTGTGTTTGGGCAATTGGGATGGCATTTTTAAAATGCTGTTCAGCTTCTTCTAAATCACCGAATTCAATGCTTATCTCCCCAATGAGGATTAAGCAGGATGCTTTTTCCCCCTCTTCAATAAATGGCAAAAGCTTCTCGCACATGACTTTTAACAACGTCCAGTGTCCTCCCCGTTTGAGATGATCCCTTAATTTCCAAAATCGGTGAAAGGCTTCATCGTAATCAACTATCTGATAAGCAAATGATTTTGTTTGAAAAAAGTCGCGAATTAGAGGATGCAGGCGATAGGTTCCGGGGTTTGTTCGTTGCAGCAGGTGCAGATTGAGCAACTCACTGTCGCGGGTTTCTTCCAGAGTCTCCGAGTCTTGGTCAGCCAAGCACTTCTCTACCAGCCACCAGGGAATCGGGGCAGCGGCAAACAGACTTAGCAAATACCCTAGCGGTTTCGCACTTTCCGACAAAATTTCCCAACTCAACTCAAACGCTGCCGCCACTCCTAATCGCGCCGTCATATCATCATCCGTCTGACACAGTGCCCGTGCCACTAATCCCTTCTCTTGCAACCGTTGTAGCATTACTGCCAAAGACAAATCGGGTTTGCGAGCGAGATACCGCCCCACCAATTCCAGTCCCAACGGCAGGTAGCCCAACTGAGCGCAAAGCTGCTGAGCGCAGTCTCGCTCAGGCTGAATCCGATCGCCTCCTACCAATGACTCCAACAGCGCCAGTGCCGCTGCTTCATCCAAGACCTCCAGTTCCAACTGGTTGACTGAGGTACCCAACCGCAGACGAGTAGTAATCAGCACTTTGAAGCGAAGGGCAGTTGAGGGCGGTAAGTAGGGTGTGATGGCGGCGTAGTCGGTGACATCATCAAACACCAGCAGCACTTCCCCGGATTGCCAGTGTCGCCAGCAAAACGTTATCTGCTCCAATAATTCAAAGTCATCGGGTGGATTGAGGTTGAGGAGCGATCGCCCAAACTGGACAATCTGAGTCCCGACATTTACGCCTCTTGCCGAGAGCCAGCAAATCCCCGCTGGATAAGCCGGCTGGTATTTCAGCGCATATTGCAACGCCAGTTCCGTTTTGCCGACACCGCCCATCCCCGCGATCGCAGAAACGGCAACGCGATGACTCTGTTGCAACATCTGGTGGAGTTGCGACATAACCTCATCCCGACCAACAAACTCCACCACGCCACTGTAGGGAAGGTTTGCAGGAATTCCAACTGGTTTTGGGTGTTGCTTTTGAACAACCTCGATTAGGGCTTGAATGGCTTCATCATTCCAAGTGACGTAAGTGCGATCGCCAATGTGAATATCCTGTCCCTGCCCAATATTAACGTTGTACTTACCCAACTGCACCGCATCCAAACAATTATACTTCCGGAATAACTCCCGTAGAGCTTGAAGATATCCCTCAGTTTCCTTGCCGTTGGCAATGCGATTGAAGATAGCGCTTAAGTCATCCTGAAAACTCATCTGGCTCTACGCCTGTCCTTTATTTAGCCAATTAGAATCCACCTATGCAGAAACTCTTAAGAGTATACACAGTATTATTTTGTATTAAGTATGGCACACAACACATTTTTGAGTGTAGACTAAATAATATCATATGCTGAGCGAACGCCCAATCAAAGAAATAGGCGATCGCCATTGATGCCACAAAACTTTGCTTAGTTTTGTTGACAACTTGCAAATTCATAACTTATCAATTAGTCATCTTTAGCTAATGAATATACAAGATTCTTCTCCCGAAATTGCCCAGGATTATGCTGAGAAAGTGCGCTTGCTGTTTGCTCGATCTGGGGAACCTACGGGCGAACGCGGAGGACGAGGACCGACTTCTCCTCAAGATTTAGCCCAACAAGCAGAAAGTCTATCTCCGGTATCGGCATCCTTAACCCAAGCTTTGGCGGTTCAGCAAACCGAGGCTGACCCAACCATGCGCTTTCAAGTATCGGTGAAGCTGTTGGCGAAAGCTCTAACTGATTTAGAAATCAGTGCTTATCTATACCAAGCAGCACGAGACGAAGAATACGGAACTATTTTGTCTAACAATCAAAGCGGAGAACGAAGCGCTGCTGACTTAGGGAGTATTGAAGAAAACCTTCAAGTGATACTGGGTAAAAAGGAAGTCAGTTCTCAAATTGTAGAGCGAGGTGAGACAGAAATAACCGATCTTCCCACAGCTCGCATAGAGTTATTAAATACTGTGGTCGATACCCTTGATTTGATTTTAGAACGAGCTAGCAAAACAGGGCAATCGGCGTTAACCAGAGTTATGAGTTTGAGCGTAGCCGAACTAGCTCAAGCTGTTGGTTTTGTAGGCATGGATATTGCTGGAGTATTAGGGCAAACCGAAAATGTAACTCGTCTGTACAATATGTGTCGCGATTTCTTTAAAGGAGCTTATGAATCTATCATCGAACTTTTAGGACGACCATTAGCACAAACAGCAGCCCAGCAGGTACTTGAATGGATACAAGAAATCCAAGACGGAGCTAAATTAAACGAAATTTTAGAAAGATTTTACCAAACAGAGCAGACCTCCCAACATCTTCAACAGTTAGTAGATAACAGTCAAGCAAATTTAGAGCAATTTATTACCGCCATCCAAAGTGTTAGCAAGCTCGATGTAGCTTACCGACAACAGATAAATTGGGCTGAAAAGGTACTGCAAGGTTTGAAGCGGTTTGGAACATTAGCAGCAGCAGCGTTGCCTCAAGGTGAACTGCTGATAGCAGCTTTGTCCATTACCTTGGGCGGATATGTAATATTAGTCGGTGCTGACTATGTAGATTCACCGAAACTAACGCTTCTGAATTGCGTGCCTGGGGTACGTCATATTGTAGAAATTCATCTGGCAACTCACAAGTAAAAAAACAGCAAATGATAATTAATAACTACTACGATTTTGTACTGGTCTTCGATACCGTCCAGCGGGATAATTCAGGCAGTCAGCAATTTTCAGTTAGAGTTTTAGAATCTCCCGCTGGTGAAAGCAAAGCCCCTGAATTTATATCGTCAATTCCTCCAAGCTTGCAGCGTAAAATTCGGCAGCTTGAAGGTCGCCAATTAGAGGAAAAAGATATCGTTAATCTGGGAGAGCAGCTTGCTGATTTTTTACTTCCCGATCCAGTTCGTCAGCTATTTTTATATAGTCTCAGTCGATTACAACCCTATGAAGGATTACGCCTGCGTTTATTTTTAGCTCCGAGTTTAGTTAGTATTCCTTGGGAATATCTCTACATTCACGAACTCACTGAAGCAAAAAATAGTATGGGGTTCTGTGGTTTAAATCCAAAAATTTCTATTGTACGCCACGAACTACTTCCTGTTGGAGTCAAGCTAGATATGACTCCCAAAAAACGTCGCTTGCTTGTTGCTTTGGCTAGTCCTCAAGATGAAGAACTGCTGCGTTTAGATAAAGAGCGCGAGAATATCAATACTGCTTTGAAAGAGATTCCTGGAATTGAGCCTGTATACGTGCAAGATGCAACCGCAAAAAAGTTACTGGATGAGTTGATTGCGGGCGCAGATATTTTTCATTTTGCGGGTCATGGTAAGTTTAAACGATCGATATCGGAGGACAGCGGTGGATACATTTTGCTGCTGGGTGAAGATGGAAAATCTGCTCCTATGCCAGCCGAAAGCTTGGCAGTTAATTTGCAATCTCGCGGCGTACAGTTAGTCTTTTTAGGTGCTTGCGAAACGGGACGGCGCGACGAACAAAATGCTTGGAGTGGAGTAGTCACCAATTTAATGGCAGCCGGAATTCCTGCGGCGATCGCTATGCAGTATAAAATTTGGGATGAAAGTGCGATCGCATTTAGTGGAACTTTCTACAAAGCACTGGCAGCGGGATTACCCTTAGAGCAAGCAGTATCATTAGGTCGGATAGCTGTTTTCAACCAATGTGATGCTCTCAAAGACAAGGAACAACGTCAAAAATATTGGCGAGATTGGGGAGTTCCGGTACTGTACTGCCGAGTCAGAGGCAATTTTGTCCTGCCAACTATTATGACTGAAAGTCACAGAAAAACTTTACTCGACGAGCTTCAAGGCGCAAGTGAGGTGGTTCAGAATCAGAGTGGTGGTGTGAATAATAGTGGAACAATGAATCATAGCCCTGTTATTCAGGGAAATGAAAATGTATTACAGTCTGGGGGAAAATACAATACTTACATCAGAACAGCCAATGGGCCAGTAGCGACTGGCGATAACCCACACATAGTTAATCCCACATTTGGCAATGTCACTAACAGCCCAATTGGTGTGGCAGGTGGTGATGTAACATTGGGGGATGTAATATATGGTGCAGAAAAAACATCAGAAAATGATGTGCGATCGCTTTTTAACTCGATTTTAGATCGCGTTCGTCGCCTTCCGGCAGACCCAGATGTGGGCAATGATGAAATTCTTCAGGATGTTGAACGTATTCGCAAGGAAGTATTGCGAGGGCGAGAAGCTAATCTCAAGAAAATAGAACGCTGGTTAAAGTCTTTAGAGGTAGCCCCAGAGATTCAAGAAGCTGTTGTCATAACTTTGGAAGGCCATCACCCGGACATTACGGAACCGATACGTCAGCTTGCTACTAGCGTTCGCAGGTAGGAGTAAATGATAATTAGGCAGATGTTATCCTACTTTCTTTAAATAACTCAGTGAGGCAATAAGCTAAAGAATGAACGATCGCGCAAAGGAAGTAAATTCCACTTTCTGGGGTTACGTGCAAAACAGTACGGTTGTTACGGCTAGTGGCAATGTGCAAATCAAGCTGACAAACGGGACTGTCCTTTCAGTTAGACAAGAAGACTGGGCTGATTTTTCTGACTTAATTGCTAGGGTAACTCAACGATTAGTTGGTCGAGGCTTTATTTTTGAAAAGGTCGCCGATTTTATTCAAAATAACTCCTGTGGATACTTTCGTCTGATTGCCGATGCTGGTTTGGGTAAAACCGCGATCGCCGCAGAATTAACCAAGCGCTATCGAGCGCCAGCTTGTTTTGTTAGTGCTAACGAAAACCGTACCCAGCCCGAAAGAATACTCAACATTCTTAGCACTCAGCTTATTGCCCGCTACACCCTCCCTCATATGTTTTTACCTATGGGGGCAGGCAAAACATCTGACTGGTTTTATGGAAGGTTAAAAGAAGCAGCCAGTAACCCTGAAGGCTTACCTGTTGTAGTAGTTATAGATGCAATTGATGAAGCTGATGTACCACCCCCTGCTTGCAACTGGCTTTACTTGCCAAAGAATTTGCCAAAGGGCGTGTATGTAATTCTCACTCACCGTCCTGGAGATTATCTGCTCACAACAGATCCTGGTGTGCGGGTAGAGGAACAAATAATTACATGGGACGATCCGCTACAGCAGAGAGACATCGAATTGTATCTACCCCTCCAAGTAAAGCGTCCTGAGATTCGTGAGGTATTGGAAAATGCTACACCAACTGTCACACAGAATCAGTTTATTGCTAAATTGCAAGAAGCCAGCCAAGGCAATTTTATGTACCTAGAATATGTTATGGATAGCATCACCAGTGGCGAGGCTGGCTTCACTCCTTTAAATTTGAACAAGCTTCCCCAAGGGCTGACAAGTTATTATGCTCAGTTTTGGGCAGGGATGGAAGCAGTTCGCTGTAAGGAAGGCTGGGATGAGTGGAGTCGTTTGTACCGTCCTGTTATTGAATTATTGGGTGTCGCACTCGAACCTGTCAGCGTGGAATGGTTTGCGGATCATGTAGATCGCCAGCCTGATGAAATTCGAGATCGAGCATTACAAGTTTGGCGAAGATTCTTAAATAAAGAACAGCACAATAATAGGGAAACTTGGCGGCTTATCCACCAATCTTTCGCTAACTTTCTTCAAGAAAAAGTTGAGAGTAAAGCAACTCATCGTCGCTTAGTTGAATACTACTTAGCTTTTAGGGAAGAAGATAGTTATAAAAAACATCAGGGCTATGCTGCAAGGCATTTAAGTATTCACTTAACAGAAGCTGGTCTATGGAAGGAAAAAGCAACCCAGATAGCGAATCATAAATGGCTTGCCAAAGAACTAATCGATAGGTCAATAGATGATGCGGATCGGAAGATAGTACAGTTAGGTAAATATAATGTTAATATTGGTGAGGGTCCGAGTATTCAGATAGGAGATCGTATTTACCAAGATCCTGATGTTGGAGTAATTCGGGAAATTGTACTAAACGCTCTACTTCGAGAAGAGTGCACACGCTTAAAAAACTTACTAGCAGCAGGAAGATGGCGAGAGGCAAATGATACGACTAGAATTATTGTACTGAAGGCAGCCAATGCAGAAAAAGAAGGCTGGCTTAGCGATGAACAAATCCAAAACTTCCCTTGCCCAGTTCTGCAAATCATCGATAATTTATGGTTGCAGTACAGCGATCGACGTTTTGGGTTCAGCGTTCAAAAGCGGATCTTCAACGAATGTGAAAAAAATCCTCAAGTATTTGGCGATCGCGTAGGGTGGTGCATCCAAAACACTTGGATTTCTGCTAGCCAAGTTATTCATACTCCTGCCAATGCACCAGACGGTCATCTTCCTTGGGGTATCGTGCAGGTTGTCACACTGGATAATGCAGCTTTAGATGCTTTTGTAGTTGGTTTACGAACTGGCGCTAAAATGATAGTACAACAGGATTGGCAAAAGCAGCTTCTTGCAGATTTTATGGCATTTACTGGCTCTTTTATTGGTGACAGGGTTGATAAGGAAGAGTTTAAAAGAGATTTGGAGTATGAATTATCTCACGATCAGGCTTGGTGGAAAGGAAAAAGACTAGAAGAGTTGAAGGTTGCTAAGCTCTTTTCGTTACTGGCTGCTTGTTCCAACCTATGAGTTCCCAAATAGACTTAACAACCTGGAGTTAGAAAACTTTTTACAATATAATGAGTGTTCGTGATGAGCTAGACTTGAGATCGTATTGCCAACCACCAGCAAAGTAAGGCTGATATTGCCGTCCTGGGACAGTGGCTCAGCGGTGGTAATCTGATTGTGTCTCAGAGTGGTAAGTATACCATCAATCTAGGACAGGGGGTAAGATATTCAGGTTGGCGAGCGCATTTACCAAGATGTTGATGCAGAAAGCCTCAATAAAGTTTTGCTGAAGCAGTTTTCAATACCAAAATGCTAACTCATACAACTCATACATACACAAAGATATCAAATGACACTTTCTGAAGATATCAATCAGATTCTGAATCGGGTTGAAAAGGGACAGCAAACCGATGAGGATAAGACCATTTTACGCCAGTGGCTGCTGGCTGGCGAGCGCCAACTGTCTATCCAACTAGGTAAGTACAATGTCAATATTACGGAAGGAAAAGAAATTCACATCGGCGATCGCATCTATCAACAGTGGGATAAGGAAGCAATGGAAGCCTTAGTTAAAGTCATTCAAGAAACAAGTGGTATTCATCAAAATACTCAGGGTGGAGATGCAGCAGGAAGAGATATTGATAAACGGAATATTTATAAAAATTGCACATTTATTCACTTGCTCATTCAAGACAGTAAATTGAGTAACTTTTCTCAAGAATCATTTCAAGATTTAGATTTTTCTGGTATCCCCTTAGAAAGCATTCAAAAAGCGTATCAAGATTCCTTACCGGCCGATGCGGATGTATGGGATTTATCACCTCCCAATGCCGATATGCCTGATTTAGCAGGAAATAATATCAAAGCATTTTTAAAAAACATGGAGGAATCTAGACAGCTTTTCCAGTTTTTAGAACGCTTAAGCCAAGACCAAAATCTACCTATAAAAGATCGAGAACGAATCGCCAACCAATTAGCGTCAAAAAACCATCCAGAGAATCATAATAATAAATCAGCAACCGATTTTTCTTGTAAGCAATTAGGACCAGTTAAATCATATCTTATTGCTACACTTAATCCTGGCGATGGTGATGATAAATTCTTGCTAAATGCGTGGTTAATTATTGATGATTTGGTACAAGACTTATCAAAGTTTCAGTCCCTGCTTGACCAGAATGAAGAACAGGCCGGAAAATTATGTAAATTGACTCAAATTCCTACAGAAATTAACAAGTTTCTCGAAAAAGCTCTTAGGTATCTTATAAACAGAAAGTATAACTTAACCATAGAAATTTTCTTGCCCTGCCATTTAATGTGTATGGAGATAGATCGCTGGAAAATTACTGACCCAATTGTAGATGACATTACTTTAGGAATTAGGTATCCAGTTCGACTGAGATCGATAGAACGTCTCAACCGTAGGTATTTGTATTCTTATTTGTCTCAATGGTATCAATCTTGGGATAAGGTTAGGGAGATTTTACAGAATGAGCCTACCCAAGAAATTTTTGAACATCTTCAAGAAATGGAAAGTTTTAACTGCAAGTTATTGACCAGTAAGTTAAAAGAAAAAATTGGACTGAAAGTTACTTGTAGTCATTCTAAATTTATCACGAAAGATTTATTTAAAGCTATTTTAGCAGCAACAACGCCTATTGCTATTTGGACAAGAGCTGATATTGCTAATTTGGATCAAGTAACAGCGATCAATGACATCTTAACTTTTAAACCATTATGTAATTTAAGTGAATCAGTTAGACGCAATAGGGAAGAGGCTGATAATGCTCAAACAGAGGAACATTTAGGGCATCATTTAGCTCTTCTTTGGGAAAATCCTTATCGTTTAACTCCTGATGCAATGCTTGAGTTGAACTCGCCCGTACAATAACAAAAGATTGGAAATTCAAACATATGACAGACTGGAAAATTTTTAAAGGCAATAACGAACCTCATGATGATATTAATCGTCTTCCTGAACCTCCTAGTTGGCGTAAATTTATCACGGCAGAGGATTCAATAGTTCGAGAAATTGAACAACGCTGGCAAAAATATTGTCAAGGTTTAGATGACAATACCAGGAATAAGGAAAGAGGGCAAAGTTTTAGAATTCATACCGATAATAGCAGCGCTCGCAATAGTGTGATTAATATGGTCAATGCTGCCCTGTATTTAAGACGACCTTTGTTAGTGACAGGAAAGCCAGGAACGGGGAAAACTTCTTTAGCTTATGCAGTGGCTTACGAATTGAGGTTGGGGACTGTATTGCCTTGGTATATTACCGCTCGTTCTACTTTACAGGAAGGATTGTATCGTTATGATGCGATCGCACGTCTCCAAGATGTGCAAATGAAGGATGAAAGTAAAGATATTGGTCGCTACATTCAGCTTGGGGCTTTGGGTACAGCCCTGCTTCCTTCCCGCCGTCCCCGTGTTTTGTTAATTGATGAAATAGACAAAAGTGATATTAATTTACCCAACGATTTACTTAATTTATTTGAAGAGGGAGAATTTGAAATACCAGAATTATCTCGGATTGCTAAAGAAGTAAATCGAGTAGAAGTTCGCACCTATGATGGCATAGATGTTCCCATTATTAATGGGCGAGTGGGCTGTCAGAATTTTCCCTTGATTATCTTGACTAACAACGGTGAACGGGATTTTCCGCCTGCTTTTCTCAGGCGTTGCCTGCGGTTAAATATGCCCTATGACCCTGATGCCAAAGCGTTGAAGGATATTGTCAAAGCACATTTGGGTAATGATGTGTTGACGCAGGATGAAGGTAAAATAGAGAATTTAATCGAGAAATTTATAGAATTACGAGAGGGAGGTGATATTGCCACCGATCAACTGCTGAATGCGATTTATATGGTTACTCGTGAGTTTAAGCCAGAAAAAGCCGATGAAAAAGATTTGGTTGATGTTTTGATGAAATACTTAACCAGTGCGGAGGACAGATGATTGATACTTTAATTACTGCACTTAGTAAGGAACTGGACTTATCAGCCGAAGAGATTGCTGATACGATTTGGCTGGCACTGCAAATACAAGAATCTCAATCTGAATCAACTGCTACCCAGAAGTTAAAAAATGATGTCTCCCAGCACTCCTTAAAAAGCAAGGAGCTAGAGGGGGAAACATTGCCAGAGATAAAAACTAAAACTTCAAACTCACGGGAAACCGCATCAAAACAGTCACCACAGGAACAAAAAGCGGGCATTTATCCTCGAAATCAACAAGAAACTCTTTTCAAATCAGAATTATCTTTTAAAGTCCCTGATGCCCCTTCTTTGCGCGAACCTCTAACCCTAGCCCGGGCATTAAAACCTTTGATGCGTCGTATTCCCTCTGGCACAACCTTGGTTTTAGATGAATCTGCTACTACTCAACGAATTGCTAATGAAGGGTTTTGGCTACCTGTATTAAGACCAACCCTAGAACCTTGGTTAGACCTGGAATTGGTGGTAGATGAGGGAATTTCGATGCAGATTTGGCGACATACTATCAGGGAATTGGAACGGTTACTGAAAAACTATGGGATTTTCCGAGATGTGCGGGTTTGGGGATTGATTGCGGATAATCTCGAACAAGTGCAGATTCGTCGGGGCATCGGCGCAACGGCTAAAAATCAATCTCCCCGTAGTCCAGCGGAATTAATTGACCCCAGCGGTCGTTGTTTGGTGTTGGTGGTGAGTGATTGTGTATCATCCCTATGGCGCGATGGGAAGGTGACAACTACGTTAGAAATCTGGGCAAAACAAGGTTCTATGGCAATTGTGCAAATGCTTCCTAAGTGGTTGTGGAAGAGAACCGCTTTGGGAAGGGCTTCAGAAGTACGGTTACAAGGGTTGAATCCTGGGGATTTTAACCAGAAATTAATCGCCAAGGAAGTGTCTTTGTGGGATGAATTGGAGGAGACGCGGGGGGTTAAAGTTCCTGTATTTACTTTAGAACCGGATAAGGTGGCGACTTGGGCGCAAATGTTGTCAGGAAAGGGGGGTATTTGGACATTGGGATATGTATTTAAGTTAGATCCAATTCCTGTTAATAAAGAAAGAGAGTTATTTAATTTGAATTATGGTCAACAGAGTGCGGAACAGCGCGTTCAGGCGTTTCGGGTGACGGCTTCACCAATGGCGCGTAAATTGGCGGGATTATTGGCGGCTGCACCTAGGATCAGTTTACCCATTGTGCGATTAATTCAGAAGACCTTGTTAAAAGAGTCTCAACAGGTTCATGTGGCTGAGATATTTTTAGGCGGATTGTTAAAGCCATTATCTGAGATTAATGCAGAGACGAATCCTGATTATGTTCAGTACGAGTTTATGGATGGGGTGCGGGAGTTATTGGTTGATTCGGTTCCTTTAGGATATGTGTTGAATGTGATGAATGAGGTGTCGAAATATGTGGCGAGGAAAGCGGGGTTATCCTTGGAGGACTTTGCTGCTGTTTTGAAGAATCCGCAACAGGTTAGGGATAGTGAGATTGCTGGAGGTGTTGGCTATTTTGCAACAGTTACGGCTCAGGTGTTGAGGCGTTTAGGTGGGGAGTATGTGAAAGTTGCAGAGGAATTGGAATTACACAATTATGAGTATATGCAGGCGAAGGTAGAGGAACAAGTGACGCTCAACGAAGCCAAGCTGATTATAATTGGTGAAGGCGAGGTAGGCAAAAGTTCTTTGCTAGCAGCATTGCGGGAGGATGAATGGCTAGAAAGTCGTCCTACCACTCACGGCATTGAAATTAAGCCAGTTATCGTCACCGATCCCGACAGTGGCACAGAGATATCACTCAATGGTTGGGATTTTGGCGGTCAACCGATTTATCGACCCACGCACCAGTTGTTTTTCAGTGCACCAGCCGTGTATCTGGTGGTGTGGAAGCCGCGGGAAGGCCCCCAGCAGGGCTTTGTCAAAGAGTGGATTACCCTGATCAAGCATCGGGAACCAGATGCCAAGGTGCTAGTAGTCGCAACCCACGGCGGCCCTGGACAGGGACAACCGGACATTGACAGACAGGAAATTCAGGATCAATTCGGGAGCGATACGGTGCTTGGTTTCTTCCATGTAAACAGCAAACCTGACCTTCAGAACTCCTGCACCGGGCTGGCAGAATTAAAAGCAAAGATTGCTAGTGTCGCCGCATCTCTTCCCGAAATGGGACGTTCTGTTCCCGCCAAGTGGCAGCGAGTGCGGGAAATCTTGCAGACAAACGACAAAGCCTATCTGCCCGACAATGATGTCCTTGCCATCTGCGCTCAACACGGAATCGATAAAGAACAAGCAGAACTTTTCCTTCGCATTTCCCATAGGTTGGGGTATTTGATCCATTACGATTACGATCCAATACTGCGGGATATCGTCATCCTCAAACCCGACTGGCTAGCAAAGGCAATCAGCTTCGTACTCGATGATGAATTGACACGCCGTCGCAACGGTTTAGTAGATTTTGAGCATCTGGGCGAATTATGGAGTAATCCCCCGTTTCCAGGCGAGGACGGCTACCCGCAAGAACTACATCCCATCTTTCTCAAGCTGATGGAACGCTTCGATTTGTCCTACCAGGTGGTAATCAACCCAGCTAAACCCAGCAATACCAGCTTGATTGCTCAACGTGTACGCGATACACGCCCGGAATTGCCCAATTGGGGAGAGCAACCCGAAGCGGGAGACAGACAACAAGTGCAAATCTGCCGGATTGTGGACAATCAAGGACAATTTGCAGTAGCAGAAGGATTGTTTTACCAGTTGATTGTGCGCTTGCACAAATACTCACTGGGGCGACGTAATTACGAAAAAAGTATCCATTGGCAACGGGGTTTGATGCTTGACAACGACTACAACGGTCGGGCATTGCTGGAATATGTTAAGACTGATGTAAAAATTACCGTGCGGGCAGCTTATCCAGAACGGTTTTTGTCTTATCTTATGGAAGAGATTAAATGGCTAGTCGAGAATTTCTGGGAAGGATTGCGATGTAATATAATGGTTCCCTGCATTACGCCCTGCGGTATGAATGCGCCGGGAAACGCGCTATTTGAAGTAGAGAAACTAATTGAAAGCAAAAAGAAGAATCGTCATGAGTATCCATGTTCCATTTCAGGTTGTGGTGAATGGCAAAACATCGATCGTCTGCTAAATAACGCGCCGACTACTCAACCCCCATCGCAAGAAATCGGCATTCAGCAGTTCCGAAATAGTGTCAAAGACGAGCTAGAAATTATCCGCAAAGATTTAGCGATATTCGATCGTCGAAGTGAAGAACGCTTTCAGTCATTGTCTCAGGATCAGCGGATCATTCTCAGCAAAGTCGATGAGGAATTTGCGTCACTGATGCAAATGTTCACTAATGAAGCGAAAGATGGCCCGCGCCTGTTCAGTTTCAAGCCCGTCGCTCCGAATCCTTGGGATAGCCCAAAATGGATAAGTACAAAATTGCAAATTACCCTCTGGTGCGAACACTCTCGTCAACCGCTTCCCGCCTTAAATCCTAACGACAAAAAGAAGGGAGTTTATGAATTGGAAGTGTCGCGCGAATGGTTTACCAAAGCAGCCCCCTATCTCAAAATTTTGACAGGAACCCTTAGTCTAGTCTTACCAGTCGCAGCCTTCGCAACCAAGCTAAGGCTAGATGAGGCAACCTACAAAGGTATTGAAGAAGAACTCGATTTAGGACAAAAAAGCATCGAGTCTACCTTGAAAGGAAGTGATTTAACGACTAACTTGTCTACCGAAAGTGATGCCCCTGATTGGCAACAGGGCGAAGCAGCCATCCGCGCCCAAGGCTCGATTTTGCGAGAATTACACGCCCTGCTAAAAGCAAAAGATCCTGGCTTTGGTGGCTTGGTGCGGGTGCAGAACAGACGCCGCGAATTTCTGTGGGTTCATCCTCAGTTTGTGGATGAGTATTAATTTATGCGATAAACTTTATTCTATCAAATACACCATATGAGTTATGTACCAGCCACTCTGCGTCGCGTCGTGATTCAACGCACCGGAGAACAATGCGAGTATTGCCGATTTCCTAAATCAGAAAAATGTCGATCGCGATCGCCCTTTTGATATGCTGAGTTCTTGATGTAGCGATCGCCGCGTTGCTAATTCTCAACAATTTCTCTATAATAAAGAGAATTCCAAACCATCAACCCCTATCTCTATAGCGATATCACTGTTTCAGCAGATTGCTTTTCTGTATGAAGAGGACGAAGATGTAAGGTAATTTCTGTATCGAGTCAGTTTAAAAAAATGAGTAGTTTACCCTCACGAACCGTTATCGATTTGTCTATTGGTATAGAACAAGTATGGAGAGCCTGAAAAATGATCGATCCTGATGAGCTAAGTGGTATTATTAGCCGGATTGCTACTAATAAGCAGACTGAAAAAGATATTGCTTTTTTGTGTCAGGTATTGAGTGCGGGCGATAATCGTCAAGCTAGCACCCAACTCGGCAAGTATAACGTCAACATCGGACAGGGGCAAGGAATACAGATAGGTGATCGTACTTACCTAGAACTAAACGAAGAAGCAATACAAGCCCTCATCCGCGCCATCCAAAAACCATCAACCGTTCTCAGTCAATTTCAGTCGCTGATTCAAGATAAAACAGAAGGCTTCGTTGGACGCGAATACGTGTTTGATGCCATACAAACCTTCATACAAGAAAACAAAAAAGGCTACTTCACTATTATTGGCGACCCCGGACAGGGCAAAAGCGCAATTCTTGCTAAGTACGTGCAGGATACGGAGTGCATCGCTCATTTCAACGTCCAACTGCAAGGGCCAAATCGGGCAGACCAATTCTTGGAAAGTGTCTGCAAGCAACTGGTTGCCCGCTACCAACTCCCTTATGACCCTTTACCATTCAATGCGACGCAAGATGGAGAGTTTCTGGGGCACTTGTTGGACGAAGTAGCCCAAAGAAGGAATGGTCAACCTGTAGTAATAGCTGTTGATGCTTTGGATGAAGTTGACTCAGGCAGTTACAGGGATGCAAATATCTTATACCTACCGCCTCATTTGCCTGATGGGGTGTATTTCATCATAACTAGACGACGGGGTGTCGAAGTGCCGTTGACAACCTACGCACCAAATCAGATTATCAATCTGCTGGACTATCAGATTGATAGCCAGCGTGATGTGCGCCTATACATCCAGAACCGGGTTAATGACAGTGAGAATCTACGGCAGCAGATTATTGAGGAACGCCAAGAAACAATTATTATATTCACTGACAAAATAGCCGATAAAAGTGAAAACAATTTCATGTACTTGCACTACGTGCTACTGGATATTGAAAAGGGATTATATAAGGACTTGAGCCTTGAAAGCTTCCCTCAAGGTCTGCAAGGCTACTATGACTTTCACTGGCGGCGCATGGAAATAACAGCGAATCCCTTGCCCGATGCTAAAATTAAAATTGTTTACATTCTAGGAGAGGTGAAGCAGCCTGTTTCTCGCCAGCAAATTTGTGATTTTTCTGGGGAGGATACTCGTACAGTACAGACTGTATTGAATGAGTGGGAACAGTTTTTACACGAGTTGCTTAAGGACAATTCAAGACGCTATAGTGTCTACCATTCCAGTTTCCGGGATTTTCTCCATCGTAAGGATATTTTGGATAAAACTGGGCTGACAATTCCAGGTATTCATCTACTAATTGCCAAAGACCAGTTAAATAAGTGGAAAAATCGTCGTCGCCGTGAGTGAGTTTGATAATCGTTCGCCTGAAGATGTGGAATATGGCTTGGATTTACCTTATCACCTAGCGGCAGCTTCTAGGAAAGAAGCTGCTATGGCAGATGAATTGTGTGAATTGTTAACAGAGTTTGAGTTTATTGAATATAAAGTTTCGGGGTTAGCACCACAGCCGCTGATTGATGATTACGAATTTGCTTTAGCACCTGAAATCCATATACCTGAAGATAAAAAAGAAAGCTTGAGATTAATTCAAGGTGCAATTCGGCTGTCAGCAAATATTTTGTTTAAGGAGCCAACGCAACTATCTGGACATTTACTAGGGCGCTTACTTGCTTACAAACTGCCAGTAATTCAGGAAATGCTTAAACAAGCCCGAGGAGAAAAAAAATTACCTTGGCTATGTCCATTAATAGCAAGCCTGACACACCCACATGGGCCACTATTAAGGACAATAGATGGACATACAGGTGCTTTACAGGCGTTGGCAATAACTCCCGATGGGAAAAACTTTATCTCGGGCGCTATCGATAATGAAATAAAGCTCTGGGATATAGAATCAGGAACACAAATAGGATTATTGAAAGGTCATAATCATGCAGTAACAGGTGACAAGAGAGCGGTATTAAGTTTGGCAATAACGCGAGATGGGAAGAAGATAATTTCTGCGTCAAATGACTTTACTATAAAAGTCTGGGATCTAGAATTAGGAGATGAAGTTTGTACCCTCAAAGGTCATAATGGAGAAATAGATGCAGTTGCAGTAACTCCAAATGGTCATTATGTTATTTCTGGTAGCAGCGACGACAATACCATCAGAATCTGGAATTTAGAACAAAAAAAAGAAATACGAACTATTAAAGGTCATAAATCATCATTTAAAAGTTTAGATATAACTCCCGATGGTAAGCAAATAATTGCTGGAGCAAATGATAGTACAATAAAAGCCTGGGATTTTAGTTCTGGAGAAGAACTATACACATTGATAGGTCATTCTAGAACAGTAGGAACTTTAGCCATTATTCCAGATGGTAAAATACTCATTTCAGGTTCTTTTGATAAAACGATAAAAATTTGGGATTTACAAACACAAAAGGAAGTAAATACACTTATTGGTCATAAAGGTGCTGTAATATGTCTAATTGTTACTCCCGATGGTAAACAGATAATTTCAGGTTCAACTGATAACACTATAAAAATATGGGATTTACAAACAGGAGTCGAATTAAATACCTTAATTGGTCATACCTTTTGGGTTAGGGCTTTGGCTGTAACTCCCAGTGGTAAATATTTAATTTCTGGCTCAGTAGATATGAATATAAAAATTTGGAGCTTGGGAATTAGCAAACAATCTCTTTCTCTAGAGAGTCATGGTCAATCAGTCGTAAAGGTCGCAATAACATCCCACTCAAAGCAGGTAATTTTCGCTTGTCATGACAACACTATTAATATTTATAGTTGGAAAAATAAAAACAAGTTATTTACTCTTAATGCTCATGATTCATTCGTAAGGGCTATAGCTTTAATTCCGAATACAAATATTTTAGTTTCCGGTTCTTACGACAAAACAATTAAATTGTGGAATCTGGAAACTCAAGAAAACATTGCTACTTTACTAGGTCACACAGGAAGCGTAAACTCCTTATTGATTACACCAGATTTTAGGCATATTATTTCTGCATCTGATGACAAAACTATTAAAATATGGAACTTAGACAACAGAGTAAATATATTGACTATTAAAGGTCATCTAAATTGTATAAACTCTATTGTCTGCACACCTGATGGAAAACAGTTAATATCAGCATCAAATGATTGCACTATCAAGCTATGGAATTTAAACACAGGAAAAGAAATATTTACTTTTATTGGCGACAATATATCAGCCGATTTAGAAAAATTCTTAGCAGAGCAAGATTTTACAACAGAAGATTCAGTACGAATGAGAATGGAATATTTGAGTAAAGGGGATTTTTTCATCAAGGAAAGTCAAACAAGTCACTGCCTAGCTGTAACTTCTGTAGTTTTTATTCCCCATAAAAATTGGGTGGTATCTGCTTCGTGGGACAATACTATTAAAGTATGGAGTATAGTTACAGGAAAAGAAGTTTTTACGCTTAAAAGTCATACAAATACTATCAAAGACCTAGCAGTTAATGCCGATGGCACTCTAATAGTTTCTGCTTCATCAGATCGTACTCTAAAAGTATGGAATTTAGAAAATCAGAAAGTGATTGCTAATTTTACAGGAGATAGTCGCTTTAATTGCTGTACTATTGCACCAGATGGAGCAACTATTGTAGCTGGCGAAGCATCGGGACGAGTACATTTCCTTCGCTTGGAAGGTATGGAAAAATTAGAAAGGCGATCGCACTTATGAATTATTTCAACAATCTTTCACCTGAAGATGCCGAATATGTATTGAATTTGCCTTACCATTTAGCGGAAGCTGGTAAGGAAAAAATGGTGATCGGTGATGATTTATCCGGGTTATTGACTGACTACGAATTTATCGAATATAAAAATTTCTCTCTCCCGCCCCAACCACTGATTGATGATTACGACTTAGCTTTGCATCCAGACATCCAAATTCATCAAAAAACAAAGGAAAGTCTGAAATTAATTCAAAGTGCTATTAAATTAGCCACCAATGTTTTGGCTGATGATCCAGCACAACTGGCAGGGCAGCTTTGGGGTCGTTTGCTGTCCTTTAAAAAGCCTGAAATTCAAGCGATGCTTGCTCAAACACAAGAATCACTAGGATATATATGGCTGCGTCCCCTAACATCTAATCTGACACCACCAGAAGGAACATTAGTCCGCACCCTCACTGGGCACCTTGACTGGGTGAAAGCAGTGGCTATTACTCCCGATGGAAAAATAGCTGTTTCCGCTTCACTAGATAAAACTCTAAAAGTCTGGGATTTATTTAGTGGTGTTGAATTGCGTACCTTGACTGGACATAGTAGTTATGTACAGGGAGTTGCCATTACTTCAGATGGGCAGCTAGTTGTTTCCGCTTCACTAGATAAAACTATTAAGGTCTGGGATTTATCTAGTGGCGGCATATTGAAAACCTTAACAGGACATACCAATGGGGTAAATGCAGTTGCTATTACTCACGATAGGAAATTAGTAGTTTCAGGTTCAGAAGATCATACTCTCAAAATCTGGGATTTAGATAGTGGCGATGTATTTCATACTCTTAGCGGGCACAATAGTTCAGTCACAGCAGTCGCCATCACTCCTGATGATAAACTAGCGATTTCTGGCGCATGGGATAAAACCCTCAGAGTTTGGGATTTGCAGAGCGGAAATCAATTGCGTATACTCACCGGACACACTGGCGCGGTACGAGCAGTCGCTATTACTCCAGACGGGAATTGGGTGGTTTCGGCTGCTGACGATGATACTCTCAGAGTCTGGGACTTAAGCAGTGAAAATGAAATACCCATTGTCATAGAAAAGGCTTATCGTTTCCACTCAGTAGCGATTACTCCAGATGGGAGACTAGCTATTTGCGGTGCAAATGCCAGTCCCATTAAAGTCTACGATTTGCAAACCGGGCAAAAACTACGAACCCTTTCTGGGCATACCTTAATTGTGAATGCAATTGCTATTACCCCTAATGGTCAATGGGCTATTTCTGCTTCCTCCGATACTACCATTAAAGTCTGGAATTTATATGCCGAAGATGTTACTCAAAGCCGGCATGAAGACTGGGTAAATGCCGTCGCCATTAGTTCCGATGGAAGACTGGCTGTTTCTAGTTCCGAAGACCGTACTCTCAAAATATGGGATTTACCAAGTGGAACTGAAATACGTACTTTAACTGGACATCAATATCATGTAAATGGAGTGGTGATTACTCCTGATTGCCAACACGTTATTTCCGCTTCAGACGATCGCACTATTAAAATATGGGATTTGTATAGTGGGAACGAACTTCGTACTCTGACTGGGTACTATTTAGGAGAGGTACTTGCGATTACGACCGATGGTCAAAATGTTATTTCTGAGTTTACTAACAAAAGCCTTAAAGTCTGGGATTTCCATAGTGGAAGCGAAGTTCGTATCCTTAAAGGACACTCCGCAGTGGCAGTCGCCATTACTCCCGATGGACGACTCGCTGTTTCAGCTTCACGGGATAAAACCCTCAAAGTCTGGGATATCAACAGTGGAACTGAACTGCATACTCTTACTGGGCATACTGACTGGGTAAATGCAGTAGCGATTAGTCCTAATGGAAAATTAGCAGTTTCAGCATCAAATGACAATACTCTTAAGGTCTGGGATATCAATAGTGGAACTGAATTGAATACTCTGATTGGTCACTACTATTGGGTGCGGACAGTTGCGATTACACCAGATGGGCGATTTGTCGTTTCCGGTTCATGGGATAAAACCCTAAAAGTCTGGGATTTGGAGAGTGGTGAGGATATTACAACCTTTGACTGTGAAGGAGAGGTAAATGCCTGTGCTATTTCTCCCGATGGTGTGACCATTGTTGCTGCTGGACGCTCAGATCAAATAAGTTTTTTACGGTTGGAAGGTTTGGCCTAATTGTAAAGGGCGATCTATTGAACCTCATGATTGACCTCAACAACCTTTTTGCTGAAGATACTGAATATATTTTGAATCTGCTCTATCACTTAGCGACTGCTGGGAGGGCAGATGAATTTTACGAATTACTGACAGAGTTTGAGTTTATTGAATACAAAAGAAACCATGCTTCTTCAAGTAACTGGGTTTCTCTGTGCCTCACTTACCTAAAAAGTGCTGTATGATTTATTTTCGTCACATATAAAACTTAAAATTACTCAGCGGTTCTCTATCAGCCGGAATCTCTCGCATAATATCTCCGACAAGCCGAGAAAATCGGATCGTGATGGGTAACAAACCACCTAAGCGCGATGAGTTCCAATTCATCTTAGTGAGAATGAGGATTTCTTTTAGCAATGTTTCTCGTGGGGTATCATAACCGATATGGTCGGCAATCTGAATGGGTGAGGGAACGTGCATTCCATGAAATTGGTTCAACTCTGCAATAAAGCCAGTGGTGTACAGATAATCTATATCTTCAACAGTGAAACGAGTCCCCCGTAAAGGCGGATATTTATTAGCTATAAGCAACCTTACTTTGTTCTGAGGGATTAAGGCAAGTAGGTCATATTGACTCACATACTTTTGCAAAGCCTGTTCAAATCCACTTTTCTCAGCCGGCCAATAGCGCGATGTCTTGTGAACGACTACACGTTTCGGTCGCTGTCCCATTTCTTCTTGGTATCGAGCGAGAACCATATCTACAAGTCTAATTGCTTGCTCTTCAGTCAGATGGGGTGATTTTGTGCCTTCTTTTTTTGAATTCCAGGTAAACTCGTGTCCTCTGAGTACCAGTCCGTCACCATGTTCGTCGAAAGCCTGAACAAGACTTGTCTGCATCGTTGAGAAAGTAGAGCCCAAAGGACGATAGAAACTGATACCAATATAACAACTTCCCGGTTGTAGACCAACAGGCCCCCAAGGGAAACCACCAGCCTTGAAATACAAACCTGTGAAAAAGTTCCAGGCAATCTTTGATGGGTGATCCTTATCGCGACCATTTACTGTTTCCATGTTCAGGAGCTGCGTAGGTATGCGATATTTCATTGCCACAGACTTAAACGCTCGCCGCAAATCCATGTGGATATCTCCAAGCTCGGTGTCCTTGTAATCAGCTACCCGGCATTTTTTACTTAGTTGCTCAGGCAGTGCGACAACAACATATTCAGGTGGTTGGTCTTTTCTTGATAAAAGATTTAACTTGCTTTCCAGAAGCTTAACAGCAGCTTCAAAGCACTCGCGTTCCGATTTAATTTTTAATACATCTTCAATTTCCGAGCGATTAAGTTGCCCAATCCAAGCATCATCAAACACTAATTCTGAGAAAAAACCGCGTTCTTTTTGGAAACCAGGGAAAGCCGGATGCTTGTCATTTCCTAAAACTCCTTGTGCGGTCTTTTCCATCCACTGCTTGGCAATTTCTATTGTCTCAGCAGAACCAATGAATCCAACCCGCACAAGAGATGGGTGTCGCTTTATTGGACTGTACGACTTGGGGCCAAAATTTAAGACGCCAAATTTTGGATCGATATGTTGCTTGCCATCGGCAAAGCATAGCAGAGGCTCCCCTAGATACTGACAATTTATTTTGGGAATGTCATGCTCATCATTCATCTGCGTTCCTCCTGCTATTCGTCCTCGTAACTATCCCAATCGTCCCAGCTATCGCTCTCTTCATTAGGCTCATTTTCAATGCCTGCTAATGCAGCCCAACTAAAGAGGTTTTCTGGATACTCTATGTTTGTGAAGGACTTCGCATACTCTTCAGGAATGCCTGGCCATTCAATTTCTGCTTGCATCATGGTAGTGGAGACTATAATACTTTGACCTTTTTGACCAAAAGGGAGGATAATGCGAGGCTGCCCGTCACTAAGAAAATCTCTCCAAAAGTTGACATCTCCCAATAAGTCATAGTTAAATTGTCGGGACTTTTTATGTGTAACCCTGCTGCCAATATTCTTGGAATTGATAGATAGCAGACCATCCTTCGTTACTCGCATTTCGGGGCGAATACTGAGACACCAATGTTCATTACTCACTTGATGAAACTTTAAAGCGACTGCTAGATGATACCAATAGGGTTTGAGTTCCTTAGTTTTTTTAGTGATGGGTTGCCATACCACTTTTCTACTTGCTGTTGATTGATTGAGAGGTCGATACCTAACCTCTAAAGTTTTTCCCGCTTCTTGGGGATGAAAGTAGTATCGGTGGTGGATTTTATCCAGATGAAGACCTTTGCGACCTGTAAGCTTATTTAAAGAGTGGTTCAGTAAAGTAATAAACCATTTCCGATACTCTGGTTCGTCACACCACTCGCTTACCTCATAACGCTCAACCTTTTGATTGCCCACGAATTGGCGAAAAGGGCCATTAGGGTCTTTGAGATTCTGAAAACAGAAAAGCATTCCCCCCCGGAGAAGAAAAGGGTATATCTCAGTTTTATCGACCGGGTGAATAATTTCTTGAGATGCTTCCTTAGCTTGCAAATCGTTGTATTTGCAAGGAACGCCGTAGATGTAGCGAGGCATTGCTAAAACTGGAAATAGTGTACTGTAAACTGTTTCCGAAACGTAGCTACTTTCTTTATTTTTTATCTCTGAATTTTTACTGCCGATGTACTCCTCTAGTAGCTTGCGTATAATAGCTTGTATTGCTTCTGCATCGGGGCCGTGGTAATGGCGATCGCCTACCTGAATATCTCGACCCTGGTTAATGTTGAGGTTGTATTTTCCTAATTGCACCACATTGCGATCGCTGCTGACGATTAGTGCCTGCCGTAAGGTGGTCATATCGCTCTCGGTATCGATACCGGCTGCAATGCGATCTAGAATAGCGTTCAAGTCATCAGGGTCTGTCATACTTTAACGAGCGTCTTTGTCTGCATCCTTGGCTGGAACGTTATTTCCCATCGACACATCTCTAGCCTTTCCTATATTGGCGTTGTATGACCCCAATTATCGTGCGGATCGTCGATCGCTTTGCCCTTGAGATTCATGTTGCGATTCTTCATTTTCCCCTTCAGGACTAATCCTGTGAGCGCTACCTTGTTGGTGTTCAGTTTTGTACGACGAAGCGGCCTTAGTCAATAAATACGCCACCAGAGAGCTCAGGGAACGCTGCTCGCTCGCTCATACTTCCAACACTTGCTTGACTTCTTTGTCGAGGTAGGCAGTAATTACCTCTGCCTTTCTTCGGCTTGGCCCTTTTATATCAATCTCTACTACTCCTGTCATCTTACCGCTTGCAAAGCTAAAAACAGTCCATTAAAGTATATAGCAGTAACTTACTGTAACAGACGGCTCACAATCAAAGCCAGCATTACAGGCTCACAATTAGCTCCACTGGCGAGCGCCCTCCTTTGTCGGCAGTTGAGGGATACGGAGTGCCACCTGAAGAACAACTGTGGCAAGAAAACACATCTCTCAAAGCAAACTCGACCGCCTAACTGGACTAAAGGAGAAATTTTGGATGGTATCTTTTATCAACTCAGAAATAATTGTAATTGGGAAGACTTACCTAAAGATTTACCCCCCTACTCAACCGTATAGTTGATACTTCGCTGACTCTGTAGACTTCGATCCTTTAGCCTTCCTTACGACTAACCGGTCGTGGCCACCTCGCAAACACACGAGTCCGTTCCCAGACGGTGAGGACGAACGAGAGAGGAGCCAAATTGATCGATATTTTGCGCCGTTAAAGGCGTAAGATTTAGTATTTATAATTACACTTTAAAAGAGTAAATGCTCAACCGAATCCCAGAGCAAGAGCCACAAACCTTGAAGCTGGCGTCACCGGTGCCGCTGGCGCTTCATCCCGCGGAGGTGTACCTCGACAGTTTGGGAAGCGATCGCTCGAAGGCAACGATGGTGGCAGGGCTCGACATCATGGCGAAGCTGCTCACTAATGGGGAGTGCGGCGCGATGACTTTGAATTGGGCAGCATTGCGCTACAGGCACACGGCAGCGCTGCGCTCGGCACTGGAGAAAAAGTACGCGCCAGCATCGGTTAATCAAATGCTATGCGCCCTACGGCGGGTGCTCAAGGAAGCTTTGCGGTTAGATTTAATCGACCCCCTGGATTACAGCAAGGCGGTGGACGTGAGAAGCGTCAAGCAATCGGGAAAACCAAGGGGGCGGGCGCTATCCCCGGATGAAATTGCAGCGCTGGTGCAAAGCTGCTCTGGCGAGAGTACCGTTGATGTTCGAGATGCAGCCTTGATTGCTATCTTGCGGGGGGGAGGCATCCGCCGCGCTGAAGCAGTCAGCCTTAATTTGGACGATTTCAACTGCTCCACGGGAGCATTGGAAATTCGATTCGGGAAGGGGAAGAAAAACAGGATGGTTTATCTCCCAGAGGCAGCGATGGCGTTGGTGGAACAGTGGCTCAAGTTGAGGGGAGAAGCGCCAGGGCCGCTGCTTTTTCCCATCCGTAAGGGAGGAGAAATTCAATTTCGGCGGATGACGGACGATGGCGTGTTGAAGATTTTGCAGCGACGGGCTCAACTCGCCGGAGTGGATTCTTTCTCGCCTCATGATTTTCGGCGTACATTTTGCTCAGACCTCCTCGATGCTGGAGTCGATATCGTGACAGTGCAGAAGTTGGCAGGTCACGCTTCCCCTGTGACGACAGCTAAGTACGATCGCCGGGGCGAAGAAACGAAGCGACGGGCTGTGCAGCACTTAGGGTTTTGATGCTGAGGGTGGAGAGCTCATCGCAGATTTTCTTGAGCAATGCTAGGCCGTGCCTTCTATTTTCATCTCAAGCGCGATAAAGTCTACGTCTGAGAGTCTGGCATACTTACTGCATTGCTGCATCCGTAGGCGGAGATTTCTTAATGCGGTAGTCCAGCTCACGGAGGGCGGGCGTAGAATACAGCATCCGTCGCTTGGTTCAATACGGGACTGGACAAAATTAGCCGATTCCTTCGCTGACCGTCATACAGCGCGATCGCTGCACCGGCATCCGAATAAATGCAGGCGCAGCAGCCCAAGCATTATTGGCTGTCTGTGGCGATGAGGGAAAGGAGGTACAGGCGAGTGGTGTGAAAAAACGCGGTGTGTGGGTTTTTCTGACACTTTAGGGGCTAAGCATATCGTAATGTTTGGGAGAGGGCGATCGCAATCTTGTTGTGAGGAAATAGTTTTTTGAGAGTATCAGATAATTGAGGCGGTGGCGACTCAGCCGTTTCCACCGGCACGACTGAGGCATCATTAGTCCTCGCCGATCGCATAAGGGGCGATCGCTCTCATCACCAGCAGCAAATGCTGAAGCTATCACGCCGACTGAGAATCAACACCGATACACTCACGGCTTTCCCCAAGCACTAAATCACATCTGGCAATTCATCTTCAACAAACCGCAAGCGCGGATATCGGTAAATAGCAACTGTTACCAGTATGGCTAGAATTTCCATCGTAATAAATAGCAAGCCAATACCGCGGCCCGGCCCCACACCAATGATTTGACCGATGCTTCCAGCTAATAAACCGTCCGCCGCCATTAAAGGTTCAAAGATTCGTTCGGCTAGGGGGCCAGCCATAGCATAAGCTAGGGGGATGCACGAGAAACAAATCATATTAATTGTGGCAAAGACTCGGCCTTGAATATCGGGAGCCACTTTTCGGAGCAAAATAGCATCACACCAACCATTGATAAAAGGTAAACTCAAGAAAAACAAGAAGTTAGCTAGAGCGAAAAGGGCAGTATCGGTGCGTAATCCCAATGTTAAGATGCACAGTTGACTGAGAAAGGTAAAACCAAATACACCACGAATTAAGGGTCTTGGCCCTCCCCAAACACTCATCACTACGCTGCCTACTAACATCCCTGCACCGCCAAGGGATTGAATCGTTCCGAGAACGGTAACTGAAGAGAAGGAAAGTACCAGAGGTGTGAATAAAACCTCAATCATTCCGAGTGCAACATTATTGATGGCAAATACAATGAGCAATGCGAACAGTCCAGGGCGAGTGTAAATGTAAGTCCAGCCTTCAATTGCTTCACGCCAGAGTGAAGGTTTCTCATCTTGGAAAACAGTAGCAGTTTTAACATTAGGAAAGCGAACGAGTAACAGAGTTGTTACAGCAAAGAGGAATGTGGCAAAGTCAATTAAAATAATCCCTTGAAGCTCGATGGTTCCTAGCAAGACCCCTGCCAACAGCGGTGAAATTAGCTGGGCGCACGCTTCTGCTGATTGAACCATACCACTAGCACGAGGGAGAAATTCTTTCGGCACTAATGAAGAGGTCGAAGCAGTGTAAGCGGGCAACTGAAACGCTTTGCAGATGGAACTGAGGCTGACAGCCAGGTAGATGTGCCAGATTTGAAGGCTTCCGGTAGCGAGTAATAGGGCGATCGCCACTGTTGTCATCCCCGCGCCGGAGTCAGATAGAATCATGCACCACCGTCGGTTCCATCGGTCAACGATTGCACCGGCTACTGGAGAAATTAGAATATTGGGCAGCAGAGCAAATAACAAAATCAGCGAGAATTGAGTAACTGATCCTGTACGCTGGTACACCCACACTCCCAGTGCAAAATTAGTCAGACCCGACCCGATTAGAGAGATCATTTGTCCGAACCAGACTACAAGAAAAACACCTATTCCAGTTGTAAAGGAGCGGAGATTCTTAAGACTACGCATAATGGCTAATTAATTCGTGCTAAGCAGACGGTTGGTTTGGCTCTAAGTGCAACACATAGCCTTCACAATGTAAGTCGGCTGCCTGAAAACCCAACCGTTCTAAACCTTGATAGTGCTGCACGCAAGTTTCCAGATTTGGCAATCCTACAGTGGGCTGGATATTGTCAAAACGAGAAGAGAGAAGACTGGACATAACGCACCCCATAATGTTTAGGGGATTGGTAGGCTTAAACTCGTCTGACAATGAATCTTCATCCATGTTTTTCTTCATTGATTCGGGTAGGTAGATGACCGTTTCTATCGGGTCAGGTGCGTGAAGCGCTCCACCTTCGGTAAACAAAATATCTTTGTGTTTCTCAAAGCGCTCGATCGCCTGTTCTGGAGAAAAGCAGTGTGGGCCAGAATCATCAACAATTAGAGTGCCTGGTTTCAGCCGATCGATGTCGAGAATATCTGGGACGTTGGTAGCCCCAATAATTAAGGTAGCATCGTAGATTTCCGGTGGGAGTTCCGATGAAGATGAAGAGGTAGCGATTTGAACAGAACCTCGAAATCCTAACTCACCGCTCAGTTCGCCTTGAAGATTTTGAAGCGATTCGAGTTTACTGTAAATATCGCACACTATAATCGATTGAGGATGTGGCAAACATTTTAACATCAGGCGCAGGGTATTAATTCCAATTGACCCCAATCCGATAAAAGCGACTTTCTCTCCCTGTAAATAACGGTTACTAATCTGTAAAATTTTCTTAATGGTCAGAACAACAGAAGAGCAGGTAGTAGCGTGTCCCGTAGTGATTTTCGGTAAGTTGTTACGCCCCTCAATAGCTTTAGCAATCGCACGACCGTAATCGGTTGCCGAGGGAATTAAACCCGTTAAGGAAACAGTTTTCGCACCGATTCGCCCTGCCATTTCTAAAGCTTCAACAACCATTTGTACGAGTGTCTGCTGGTCGCTGTATAGTTCATCCTCGAATATAGGGAGGATTAGACCCGCTATTCGACCCCATTTAGTTTCCATAACAGCATCCCACATCGGAAGGTTTTCAAACCACTTTTGGAGGACTTCATCGCGAGTCAACTTGGTTTCTTTTAGTAGGGAAAGAGGAAGATAACCCAGAGCTGCTGAATCAACTGGTGCTATTTTTCCTACAGCTAACAAGGATAGCAAGGAGCGCTGTTCTAGTTTAAAAAATGGAGAGGAGTCTGTAATTTTGGGTAAAGAAGCAGTCATCGGTTTTTCAACTTCGGTTTGAAGTTCTTGTGGGTTGACAGATGGCTCAGTGGTGAACAGCGGCTCGATAGCTTTGGCTAATTTAGCTATAGTGGGATGCTCAAATAGAAGCTTGACTGAAACTTTAAGGTTCATCTCTGCTGAGAGCTTGGATACGAGTGAAACTGCTTGCAGTGAATGTCCTCCTAGTTCAAAGAAATTATCATTAATGCCGACCTTTTCTAATCCCAGAACTTGAACCCAGATAGCAGCCAGTTTTGTTTCAGTCGGGGTGTCAGGGGCGACAAATTTGTCTTCCTGTTCGTTGTGAAAGTTATCTGGTGCGGGTAAGGCGCGACGGTCTATTTTACCGTTGGGTGTCAGCGGCAGCGCTTTCATCAGCACAAACGCGCTCGGTATCATGTAATCAGGTAGCTTTTGTTTCAGGTAGTGGCGCAGGTTGCGAGTTACAGTGCGCTGCAAAGTTTTCCACAAGTCTTGAGTGTCCAACTGATAATCTACGCTTTGCTCGATTTGAGCCTGTTCGCTGGGTGTAAGATGAAAGCGAATCCCAGCCTGTGGTGGACGCGACCAAACTACTGTCCCAGAAAGCCAGCGCGGTTCGCTCTCTCCAGGTAGTTGCATATGCACGCGGACACTCTCACCTCGCTCGATAGCTGGCACCCCCACCAAACCAACGCCGCCAGTGGAGATATCCTGTGTGTGGATTGTGATGGCGTTACCGTCTAGTTCTACTTGGCATTCACTGTGATAAGGGACACGTTCTGGAATAAGGTTAGAGACTAGATAAGCTACGAGGCGCTTGTTTCCAGGTGCATCTTCTCGGTCAATGACTGTCACTGAGCGCACGTTCGGATGTTTTGCCAGTACAGCCTCAATTTCTCCGAGTTCGATGCGGAATCCCCGAATCTTCACTTGGTCATCTATCCGACCTAAGTATTCGATATTGCCGTCGTTCAGGTAGCGAACCAAATCTCCAGTTTTGTACAGGCGAGAAGTGGGAAAGTCACTAAAGGGGTTGGGGATGAACCGCTGAGCGGTCAAATCGGGACGGTTGAGGTATCCCCGTGCTAAACCAGCGCCGCCGATGTGCAACTCAGCCGGAACGCCAATGGGTACAGGCTGTCCGTTCCCATCTAGAATGTAGGTTTGGACATTACCAAGCGGACGACCGATCGGCAACTCCCTGAATGTGGCATTAGCTGCTGATAAATCATATATCGTTGCCCCCACAGTAGCTTCTGTCGGGCCGTAATTATTCACCAGACGAACTCGCTGTTCCACACACTCAAGCCAAGTTTTCAGTCGTTCGGGCAGTGCTTTTTCTCCGCCAATGATTATTAAGCGCAATGATGGGGGTAATACCACCGTTTCTTGAGTCAAGAAAGCAGTCAGTTCGTGCCAGTAGGCTGTCGGCAAAGCCATTACAGTGATTTCCCAATTCTTGCACTTTTGCAAAAATCCCTCAATGGAGTCCAGCATGGAATCAGTACGCAAGACAAGCGTCGCACCAGAACTCAAACTGGTATAGATTTCTTCAGCGCTAACATCAAAACTAATTGAGGAGAATTGGAGAATCCGATCGTACTTCTCTATCTCATACTCAATATTGACGGCAGTGGTATAGTTTACCAAAGAGCGATGCTGGATAGTAACTCCCTTTGGTTTTCCAGTAGAGCCAGATGTATAAATAACATAGGCTAAGTTCTCGGCATTTACGCCGCAGGCAGTGTTTTCTTCGCTGTGTTGGGCGATCGCCTCCCATTGTGTATCCAGGCAGACTACCTGTACTTCATGCTGGGCTAGTCTGTCAACTAATCGTTGTTGAGTCAGCAACACTGGTACAGCCGAGTCTTCTAGCATGAAAGCCAATCGCTCAGACGGGTATGCGGCATCGAGCGGAACGTATGCGCCCCCAGCTTTGAGAATCCCCAGAAGTCCTACTATCATCTCCAGAGAACGCTCGACACAGATGGCAACCAGTGTTTCTGGTTTTACCCCCAGTGCTTGTAAATGGTGTGCTAATTGGTTAGCTTTGGCATTTAGTTCTCGGTAGGTTAGGTACTCCTCTTTAAAGATTACTGCTACTGCATCTGGTGTTTGTTCTACCTGTGCTTCAAATAATTGATGAATACATAGATTCTGAGGATAGCCTTGTTGAGTTTGATTCCACTCTACTAATAATTTGTGTTGCTCAATTGCCGTCAAAATCGGTAAATCTGATAGCCTTTGTTCTGGATTCGCTACAATACCTGCCAATAGCGTTTGCCAATTCTCTATCATTCGAGCAATGGTCGTGGTATCAAAGAGGTCTGTACTATATTCAAAAGCTCCTGTTAATCCCTGCTTGGTTTTCTGTAAAGATAAGCTTAAATCAAACTTAGCCGTATCATTGCTTCCTGGTTCAGATATGTTAACTTTTAAATCTTGGAGAGTAATATCAGACGTTGATTCATGCTCCATATCGAAACTTATTTGAAACAAGGGCGAGTAGCTTAAGTGACGCTCTGGGTGTAGTGATTCAACTAACTTATCAAACGGTAAGTTTTGGTGATCGTAAGCTTCTAAAACAACTTGTCTAACTTGTGGTAATAACTGAACAAAGGTAGGGTTTTCTGATAAATCTGTACGTAGCACTAAATTATTAACAAAAAATCCAATCATTCCTTGAATTTGAGGGTACTGGCGATTAGCAACGCTCGAACCAACAACAATATCGGGCTGATTAGTGTAGCGATAAAGTAATATTTTAAATGCTGTGAGGAGCAACATAAAGAGCGTGACCCCCTGCTGCTGACTCAAACTTACGAGTGCTTCACTAATATCTTGTTCAAGGGTAAAAACTTGAGTTTCTCCGCGAAAGGATTGTACAGCAGGTCGGGGGCGATCGGCTGGCAATTCTAACAGCGCTGGCATCCCTGCTAGTTTTTGCTGCCAGTAAGCGAGTTGAGATTCTAAAACTTCTCCCTGTAACCACTGCTGTTGCCACACAGCAAAGTCTACATATTGAAGGTGGATTTTAGGCAGAGTTGGTGCATGATGCTCAACTAAAGCTGAGTAAATTGTGGTTAACTCTTGAACAAAGATATTGACAGACCAACCATCAAAGATAATGTGGTGAACTGTTAGCAGTAGAACATTTTCTGTTGGAGTAAGCTGAACTAACTGTGCTCGGAGTAGAGGCTCTTGGGCGAGATTAAACACATACATTACTGACTGAGAAGCTAATTTCTCATATTCAATCTCTCGTTCACTTGCTGGCAGAGGACGAAAATCCACGACTGGCAGCGTAAAATCTCTAGTGGCAGCGATCGCCTGAACGGGTTCTCCATCTACAGCAATAAAGTTAGTGCGTAAGATTTCATGGCGATTGATGAGTAATTGCAAGCTTGACTCTAAGGCGACAATATTGAGTTGACCGCTAAAATGCAAGCCAACAGGAATATTATAGAACGCGCTGTTCGCCTGCAATTGGTTTAGGAACCAAAGACGCTGTTGGGCAAAGGAAAGAGGGAAGGTGTTGTTTTCTGTTCGGGATATAGGAGCGATTGTACTGGCATTTTTCTGATTATTGGCTTGGTGCAAAAAGGAGATAATTTCAGCTTTACGCCCATTAATTTCTGACTTGAGAGCAGGGGTGAGTGTCCCTTCAGGAGCGTTGCAACGCAGGCGATCTCCTTCCATAAATAAGTTGATATCCAGCTTGCGTAGATTATTAATAAACTCAATTGTATTCATCAAAATTCCACCTCTTCTCGGTTATTAATAGTTGTGTTGCTCGTTTCGATATTTTGATTCGCCCAAGAGATTGCTTCAATGTAGCTAGAAATACCCGCTACAGTGGGAGATTCAAACAACTTCGATAAAGGCAGATTCAGCCCAAAGGTATGACTCACTTTGGAGAGCAGTTGAGTCGCTAGTAAAGAATGCCCACCTGATTCAAAAAAATTGTCATTTATACTCACTTTCTCTACTCCCAAGACCTTAGCCCAGATGGATGCTAGTAATTCTTCTGTAGGAGTCCGAGGAGCTACAAAATCTCCTTTTTGAATCAAACTATTGAGGTCTGGTGCTGGCAATGATTTGCGGTCTACTTTACCATTGGGGGTCACTGGCAAGCACTCCAAAATCACAAAAGCACTAGGCACCATATAGTCTGGTAATTGCTCTTTCAGAAAATGGCGCAGTTCACTAAAAGTGGGTGCTGGTTCCTGAAGAGGGATAATATAAGCCACTAAGCTCTTTTGACCCGGAATGTCTTCTCGAAGCGTAACAGCGACTTGGAGCAAGTTTGGATGTTGGCTGAGTGCTGCTTCGATTTCTCCGAGTTCGATACGAAAACCGCGCACCTTCACTTGGTCATCTATCCGACCTAAGTATTCAATATTACCATCGGGCAAATAGCGAACCCGATCTCCAGTTTTATAAAGGCGCTCAGTGGGAAAGTCACTAAAAGGATTGCGAATAAACCGCTCATCGGTCAACTCAGGACGGTTGAGATACCCCCGTGCTAAACCAGAACCACCGATATGCAACTCACCAGGAATACCAATGGGTACAGGCTGACGATTCCCATCTAAGATGTAGGTTTGGACATTACCAAGGGGACGACCGATGGGCAACTCCTTCAATGTGGTGTCCGCTACCGATAAATCATATATCGTTGCTCCCACAGTAGCTTCTGTTGGGCCGTAATTATTCACCAGACGAACTGGCTGTTCCACACACTCAAGCCAAGTTTTCAGTCGATCGGGCAGTGCTTTTTCTCCGCCAATGATTATTAAGCGCAATGATGGGGGTAATACCACCGTTTCTTGAGTCAAGAAAGCAGTCAGTTCGTGCCAGTAGGTTGTGGGCAAAGCCATTACAGTGATTTCCCAATTCTTGCACTTTTGCAAAAATCCCTCAACTGAATCCAGCATTGTATCGGTACGCAATACAAGCGTCGCACCAGAAGTCAGGCTAGTATAGATTTCTTCAGCGCTAACATCAAAACTAATTGAGGAGAATTGGAGAATGCGATCTGACTTCTCTATTTGATATTCAGCGATCGCAACCGTCGTGTAATTAACTAGCGATTTGTGTTCAATTAAAACCCCTTTGGGTTTTCCAGTAGACCCTGATGTGTAAATAACGTAAGCTAAATTTTCTTGCTTTACTAAACTCGAAGGGTTTTCTTGATTATGGAAAGAGATTTTTTCCCAGTCTGAATCTAAGTAGACAACACGAGCCGAATTAGGAGGAAGTTTCTCGACCAGCTTCTGTTGGGTGAGCAGCACTGGTACTGAGGAATCTTCTAACATGAAAGCCAAACGTTCTTTTGGATATGCTGGGTCGAGTGGAACGTAAGCACCGCCTGCTTTGAGGATGCCCAACAAGCTAATTACCATTTCGAGCGATCGCTCTACACAAATTCCCACTAAAACTTCAGGTTTTACCCCTAAAGTTTGCAAACAATGTGCTAGTTGATTGGCTTTTGAATTCAATTCTCGATAAGTTATTCGTTCCGCTTCAAAAACCACCGCCACAGCATCAGGAGTTAATTCCACTTGTTCTTCAAACAACTGATGGATGCACCGATCTTGAGGATAATTTCTCTGAGTATGATTCCACTCTATTAACAACTGATGCTGTTGGGTTGCCGTCAGTAAAGGTAACTCTGAAATTGGCGTTTTAGGATTGGCAACAATTTCTGATAATAAAGTTTGTAAATAACCCGTCATCTGAGCGATAGTTGACCCATCAAATAAGTCAGTATTATATTCCCATTGCCCGATAAACCCATCATTAGTATTTTGAAACGATAAATCCAAATCAAACTTAGCGTAGTTAGTTCCTACTATCAATCGGTTGACTTCTAATGCAGGTAAAGAGAAGTTAGATATTGGCTCATTTTCAACCCCAAACATGACCTGGAATACAGGGGAATGACTTAAAGAACGCTCTGGTTGCAATGCTTCTACTAATTCCTCAAAAGGCATATCTTGATGAGCGTATGCTCCCAATGTCACTTCCCTGACTTGACGTACTAACTCTTCAAAGCTGGGATTTAAGGATAAATTAGTAGTTCTCAGAGCTACAGTATTGACGAAAAATCCGATTAGCTTTTCTGTTTCTCGATAATGACGATTAGCTACTGGCGTACCTACTACAATATCATCTTGACCTGATAAGCGATAAAGCAACGTTTGAAATGCTGTTAAAAGGAACATAAATGGGGTAACAGCCATGCGTTTACAGAGTGAAATAATAGCTTCACTTAGTTCAACAGGAAGTTGAAAAGATTGGTGTGTACCTTGGTAAGTTTGAATCGCTGGTCTGGGTCGGTCTGTTGGTAATTCTAATAAAGCGGGAATCCCTTTGAGTTGTTCCTGCCAATAGTTAAGCTGTGTTTGGAATACTTCACCAGTTAACCAGTTGCGTTGCCAAACAGCAAAGTCAGCATATTGAATGGGTAATTCTGGCAAGCTCGGAGTTTGATTATTACATAATGCTGTATAAATTGTACTTAGTTCTCGTTCGAGTATCTCAATTGACCAGCCATCAGCAATAATATGGTGGAAGACTAATACAAAGATATAATCTTGTTCACCTAATTTCAGCAAAGAACTTCTTAGTAAAGGTTCTCGTTGGAGGTTAAAAGGTTGATGTGCCACCTGAGTAACTAATCTTTTGGCTTCAATTTCTCTCGCTTCTTTAGATAAAGGTTCTAAGTCTATAATCGGTAATTCCAGCTTGTAGTTTGCCTGAATAATTTGAACGGGTTTACCATTTTGAGTAGTAAAGTTAGTCCGTAAAGCTTCGTGACGAAGAATAATCTCATTGATACTATCCTCTAAAGCACTGATATTGAGTTGACCGTTCAACCGTAAAATGTTCGGGATGTTGTAGAATCCACTTTCTGGTTGCAATTGGTCGAGGAACCACAATCTAGCTTGGGCAAAGGATAATGGGATTTCGGTTGTGCGTTGAACTGGTAATATGAGTGGTCTTTGTACAGGGTTTTCGTTACTTAGTAAAATTTGAATCTGTTCTGCTAGTGAGGCAATAGTAGGGGATTCAAATAAATGGCGTAACGGAACTTCCACAGCTAAACTTGCGCCAATTCTAGAGATAATTTGAGTCGCTAATAAGGAATGTCCTCCCAAGTTAAAGAAATTATCATTAATTCCTATTCGTTTAATTCCTAGTACCTCCGCCCAAATGTTGGCTAATATTTCTTCTAAAGGAGTGCGCGGTGCAACAAAAGTTAATTCGAGTTCCGGTCGAATTTCTGGGGCAGGTAAAGCACGACGGTCTACTTTACCATTTGGGGTTAAGGGAAAGTGTTCCAGTGTGACAAAAGCACTGGGTATCATGTAATCGGGGAGTTGCTGTTTGAGGAAATGACGTAGGTCAGCAACGGTGGGTGATACTTCTGTTTGGCGAACGAAATAAGCTACTAATTGTTGGGTGTCTGTGGTATTTTCAATGGCAACAACTACAGTTTCTCGTATAGCTGGGTGTTGCAATAATGCTGCCTCAACCTCGCCCAATTCGATGCGGAAACCTCGGATTTTTACTTGGTTGTCGATGCGGGACATATATTCGATGTTGCCGTCTGGAAGATAACGGGCTAAATCTCCAGTTTTATAGAGGCGCGAACCCGGTTCATTGCTAAAGGGGTTGGGAATAAATTTCTCATCAGTCAACTCAGGACGGTTGAGATAACCTTTGGCAAGTCCCACACCCGCAATGTGAAGTTCTCCCGGAACGCCTATCGGTACGGGTTGATTGTGAGGGTCAAGAATATAAACTTGAGTGTTATCAATCGGACGACCAATCGGCAGCACGTCCATACCTTCAAAGCATTGTGCGACTGTAGCGCAGACAGTGGATTCAGTTGGCCCGTAAGCATTAAAGAAGCGCCGTCCTTTTGCCCATTGAGTGGCTAGAGAAGGAGGACATGGCTCTCCCGCGACGATGATATTCTCCAACGCTGGCAACTCCTCACTCGGCAGAGCAGCAAGTGCTGATGGTACAAGAGTAAGATGGGTAATCTTTTGCTCCTGTAATAGCCTCAGCAAAGGGTTTCCCGGTTGCAGTGACTCCCGCGTTCCCAAACAAAGTATTGCTCCCGCACAAAGAGCCATGACAATTTCTGAGATAGAAGCATCAAAGCTAATGGATGCAAACTGGAGAACCCGACTATCGGGCTGCACATCGAACAGCTTGATTTGTCCCTGTGCTAGATTACACAATCCTCGATGAGCAACGAGAACTCCTTTAGGCTTTCCGGTTGAGCCAGAAGTATAAATGACATAAGCCAAGTTCTCTGATGTCACGCCAGTAGTGGGAGAAAGTTCACTTTCAGTAGAGATTTTTTCCCAATCAGAATCTAAGCAGACTATTTGTGCTTGATGTTCTGGTAACGAGGAAACCAGTTTTTCCTGAGTCAATAGAACTGGTAGTTGTGAATCATCGAGCATATAGGCGATGCGCTCCGATGGATAAGCAGGGTCTATCGGAACATAAGCACCACCTGCTTTGAGAATGCCCAAGATTCCTACAATCATCTCAAGGGAACGTTCGACACAGATACCTACCAGTGTTTCTGGTTTTACCCCCAGTCCTTGTAAATGGTGTGCTAATTGGTTAGCTTTGGCATTTAGTTCTCGGTAGGTTAGCTGCTCCTCTTTAAAGATTACTGCTACTGCATCTGGTGTTTGTTCTACCTGTGCTTCAAATAATTGATGAATACATAGATTCTTCGGATAGTCTTGTTGGGTTTGATTCCACTCTACTAATAATTTGTGTTGCTCAATTGCTGTCAAAATGGATAAATCTGATAGCCTTTGTTTTGGATTCGCTACAATACCAGCCAACAAAGTTTGCCAATGCTCTATCATTCGAGCAATGGTCGTGGTATCAAAGAGGTCTGTACTATATTCAAAAGCTCCTGTTAAACCGTGCTGGGTTTTATGCAACGATAAGTCTAAATCTAACTTAGCTGTGTGATTCCTTTCAGATTCAAATGTGCTAATTGTTAAATCTTTCAGTTCAAGAGTAGTCTTTGGCTCATTTTCTAAAGCGAAAACTACTTGAAATAAGGGGGCGTAACTTAGATTTCGCTCTAGATGTAGTACTTCTACTAACTTCTCAAATGGTAAGTTTTGATGATCGTAAGCTTCTAGGACAACTTTTTTAACTTGTTGTAATAACTGAACAAAGGTAGGGTTGTCTGATAAATCTGTACGTAGCACCAAATTATTAACAAAAAATCCTAGCATTCCTTGGGTTTGTGGGTGCTGACGATTAGCCACTGGGGAACCAACTACAATATCGGGTTGATTAGTGTAGCGATAGAGCAATATTTTAAATGCTGTTAGCAGCAACATAAAGAGCGTCACTCCCTGCTGCTGACTTAAATTTACAAGTGCTTCACTAATCTCTGGCTCAATCGTAAAAAATTGGGTTTCTCCGCGAAAGGACTGTAGAGCAGGTCGAAGACGATCTGTTGGCAATTCTAACAACTCTGGCATTAGAGCTAGTTTCTGTTGCCAGTAAGAGAGTTGGGATTCTAAAACTTCTCCTTGTAACCACTGCTTTTGCCAAACAGCAAAATCTACATATTGAAGATTTATTTGGGTCAGATTTGGTTTACTTTCTTCAATTAAAGATGAGTAAATTGTAGTTAATTCTTGAATAAAAATATTAATAGACCAACCATCAAAAATTATGTGATGAATTGTTAGAACTAAAACATTTTCAGTTGAGGTTAATTGAACTAACTGTGTCCGCAGTAAAGGCTCTTCGGAGAGATTAAATACATAGCTGGCTGCAATAAAAGCTAATTTCTGACACTCCAAATCTCGTTCACTGGCAGGCAAAGAACGCAAATCAACGACTGGTAAATAAAATTCTCTAGCCGCATTTATGACTTGAGTAGGTTTTTCGTCTACGGTAATAAAGTTAGTGCGTAAGATTTCATGGCGATTGATGAGTAATTGCAAGCTCGATTCCAAGGCAGCAATATTGAGTTGACCGCTAAAATGCAAGTTCAGAGGAATGTTATAAAAGGGGCTGTTAGGTTGTAGTTGATAAAGAAACCACAATCGCTGTTGAGCAAAGGAAAGAAGAAAGGTATTGTTTTCTGTTCTGGATACGGGAGCGATCGCAGTGGTATTGCTTTGAAGATTCGCTTGTTGCAAAAATGAGATAATCTCAGCTTTGCGCTCGCTAATTTCTGCCTTAAGAGCAGGCGTAATAATCCCTTCAGGAGCCTTGCAACGTAGGCGATTGCCTTCCAGAAACAGCTTAATATTTAACTTTCGGAGGTGATTAACAAACTCAATCGTATTCATTAGAATTCCACTTCCTCTTCTTTGTTATTGATTGTGATGTTGCTGGCTTCTAGACTTTCTTTGGCCCAAGAAATTGCTTCAACGTAGCTAGAAAGGCACGCTATAGTTGGATCTTCAAAAAACTTAGATAATGGAACGTCGATTAAAAAATTTTCCTTCACTTGTGCGATGAGTTGAGTGGCTAGTAAAGAATGCCCCCCTAATTCAAAGAAGTTATCATTTATCCCCACTTTTTCTACTTCCAAGACCTGAGCAAAAATGGATGCTATCAATTTTTCTGTAGGAGTCCCAGGAGCTACAAAATCGGGTTTGTGAATTAAACTATTGATATCTGGTGGTGGCAATGATTTGCGGTCTACTTTACCATTGGGGGTCAGTTGTAGTGTCTCCAGCACTACAAAAGCATTCGGTATCATGTAATCAGGCAATTGTTGTTTAAGGAAATGGCGCAAGTCGCTAATTGCAGGTGCTGGTTCCTGATATGGGACAACATAGGCAACTAATTGCTTATCGTCTGTAGCGTTTTCTCTGACTATAACTACAGTTTCTCTGATAGCTGGATGCTGGGCGATCGCTGCCTCAATCTCGCCCAGTTCGATGCGGAAACCGCGAACTTTTACCTGATTATCGATACGACCGAGGTATTCGATGTTGCCATCTGGGAGATAACGCGCTAAGTCGCCGGTTTTATAGAGTCGGCTATTAGGTTCGTTACTAAATGGATTGGCAATAAATTTTTCAGCGGTTAAATCAGGCCGGTTTAGATAGCCTCGCGCTAAGCCGGCACTGGCAATGTGTAGTTCTCCAGGAACTCCAATGGGAACGGGTTGGAGGTAGTAATCGAGAATATAAACTTGAGTATTATCAATCGGACGACCAATATGAGGCAATGTATTATCTGTGCTACCGCAGGTCACTAATCCAGAAGTCGTGACCACAGTGTTCTCAGTTGGCCCGTAGTTATTGACTACCTTGAAAGGAATTGAAGCTGATGGATACTGATGAAGCTTATCTCCACCTGTCAGCATAATTCGTAAAGCTCCGTCACAGCGCCATTGCAGAGACAACAGCTTTTCTGCTATTGGGGTAGGGACAAAAGTAATTGTTATTTTTTTCTCAACTACCCAGTCGCGGAGCTTTTCTGGAGAGAGAAGAATCTCTGGCTTAACTAAATAAATACTTGCTCCCGATGCTAAATAAGGCCATACTTCCCAGACGGAAGCATCAAATGCAGTTCCAGCTAGCTGAGTAGCTCGATCTGACGATGTTATTTCAAAAGCGTGTTGGTGCCAAAAAACTAGATTTAACAGTCCTGAATGGGGAATTAAAACCCCTTTGGGCTTTCCGGTTGAGCCAGAGGTATAAATGACATAAGCTAAGTTTTCTGGTGTCACGTTAGTGAAGGGAGAAAGTTCACTTTCAGTAGAGATTTCTTCCCAATCAGAATCTAAGCAGACTACCCGTGCTTGATGTTCTGGTAACGAGGCGACCAGTTGTTTCTGAGTCAATAGAACTGGTAGCTGCGAATCATCGAGCATATAGGCGATGCGCTCAACCGGGTAGGCGGGGTCTATGGGGACGTAAGCACCGCCAGCTTTGAGAATGCCTAGTATTCCCACAATGGCATCAAGAGAACGTTCGACACAAATGCCCACTAAAACTTCTGTCCCAACTCCGCGAGAGCGCAAGTAGTGTGCCAACTGATTCGCTTTTGCATTCAACTCTCGATAAGTCAGTTGTTCCCCTTCAAACATTACTGCCACAGCGTCAGGCGAATTCTCAACCTGTTCTTCAAATAATTGATGAATGCACTTATCCTGGGGATACTCAGCTTCTGTGTTATTCCATTCGACTAATAGCTGGTGTCGATCGATTTCTGTCAGCAGGGGCAATTCAGAAAGCTTCTGTTTTGGATTGGCTGTGATCGCTTCTAGCAAGGTTTGGAAATGATCTGTCATTTGAGCGATCGTGACATCATCAAACAAGTCGATATTGTATTCCCACTCCCCGATAAGTCCCGATGCAGTCTTCTCTATAGACAAAACCAAATCAACCCGCGCCATGCCAGTTTCTACTGCTAATGGACTTACCCTTAAGCCTTCCATTTGGATTTCAGGTAATTCATCGAGCAGCATGAACATCACCTGGAACAGTGGTGTGTAACTCAAAGAGCGTTCTGGCTGCAATATCTCTACTAATTTCTCAAACGGTAGCTCTCGATGACCATAAGCTCCGAGCGTTACTTTTCGCACCCTAGAGAGTAAATCCTCAAAGCTTGGGTTTCCTGCCAAACAAGTGCGTAATACTAGCGTATTAACAAAATATCCAATCAAATCCTTAAATTCGGCGCGATCGCGATTCGCAATGGGCGAACCGACTACAATATCATCTTGCCCTGTATAACGGTAAAGTAATGTTTGAAACGCCGTTAAGAGCGTCATAAAAATAGTCACTTTTTGCCGCCGACTTAAATCGAGCAGAGCTTCGGTGAGAGGCTTTGGAATGACAAATCTATAATGTTTTCCTCGAAAAGTTTGTGTAACTCCTCGCGCTCGGTCAGTGGGCCGTTCTAATAGAGGTGGGGCATCTAATAGTTGTTCTTTCCAATAAGTTTGTAGGGAATCTAATACCTCACCTGTCAAGTATTGCCTCTGCCAAACTGCAAAGTCTGGATACTCAGCCGGGAGTGGAGGTAATTCTTGGGATAAGTCATTGTAGAAAGCTGCTAACTCCCGCCACATAACACCTAATGACCAACCATCCCAGACAATGTGGTGAGTTCTCAGCAAGAATATATATTCTATGTCTGTTAGCTTAAGTACAGTCGCTTGGATTAAGGGTTCACTAACTAAGTCAAAGGGCTTTTGGGCTTGTTCCGTTGCTAATTGTTGGACTTCTGTTTCTCTGTCACTAGCATGTAGATTGCTTAAGTCTATAACTGGCACTGTCAAAATCAAGCTTTCAGCAATAACCTGAACTGGCTGCCCGTTAACCGTCGTAAAGTTTGTTCGTAAAGCTGCGTGGCGATCAACGATTTTGTTCAGGCTTTGCTCTAGCCTAACGATGTTTAGTACGCCCAAGAATCGTAAAGCAAATAGTTCGTTGTAAGAAACGTTATTTGGATCTAACTGGTTCAAAAACCACAGTTGTTCTTGGGGAAAAGATAGAGGTATGTCCCTTTTTTCTGAGACGGGTACAATTGTTCGGTCAGTATCGTTCGCACTTGTCTTATTCTGGGATAGCAACGAGATAATTTTTGCTTTATTTAATACCAGAAAATCCCGATCTTCTGATGTCATTACTCCTTTGGGAGCGCGAAAACGCAACGTATCACCCTCTAACCACAATTTGATACCGCGTTCGGCAAGTGCAGCTAAAAATTGATTGATATTCATAGTGCGCCTTCCTCCATCTCATAGGAACGGAGTTCGCCACGTCTGCGGACATCTAATGTCGCGCAATGGAAAGAACCCATGAAAGGATAGTAACTTTCAAATTCACAAGGAATCGGTTTAAACCCCCAGTCTTTTAATGCTTGAATCGTAGATTCCTGTGATTTTTCGACGATTACTCGCTCTTCATCGAGACTAAGTACGTTCATATTGACCCACTGACTGATCACTTTTGTGTCATACAGTGTCATCGGCGTTCGGTTCGGTTTAGGTGCGAGCAGGATATCCCAAGATTTGAAGTAGTCAGGCAGGTTGTCAACATCTATGAATAGGGGGTTTACTAACACTTTTCCTGGAGCGAGGGGAACTAGGGTAGTGTCAATATGCAAGGCTTGGGGGCAGAGTGACTGAAGCTCGTGAACTCGATATTCATCACCCAGGTGCCGCCGCACCCATTCAATCCCAAGACTGTTAGTGACATGACTCTTCTGTACAAAAATATCCCGTCCAAAGCGCACAAAGTCGGCGGCATCAAAAGTTGGCTCAAACTCAGTGATCACAAAGCGCCTTTCCTCACCCGGAGCGGGAGTTGTGTAATCTGGGTCATATTGTGCATCGAGTAGCTGTGGCTTGGGTGCAGCGACCCACTTAGCTCCTCCCTTTAAGTATTCTTTGAGTAGAGAGCGATAAGCCCAGGACTCAAAATAACGAGTGCGATCGGCCATTGGAGCTTCAATAATCTCATTCCCAATTACCAAGAAAACGTCGCGGGGATTGGCTGAACAAAAGCCATTCATTACTTCCCAATCAGGTGTGCGGAAGGAAGCAGAATAATCAACAACATCAGGCCGACGTACAACAACTCCTTCGGATTCAAGAATATGAGCAAATTCATCAACACACTTGCTAGCAGCCTGAACGAGCCACTCTGGATAGGGGAGGGGCTGTTTCTCTGTCCGCTTGCTCAGGCTTTCCATTTGTTTCTCCTGACCGGGAAGCACGGTAGCGCGATGGATGGTATGCCAGGAGGGAACCATTGCCCCATCAACAATGCCCACAATCACTTCCTCCAGTGGGTCCCATTCATTGTAAGAACACACGGGAGATGGGTTAGTAACTGTGGCGGAGCGATCGAATGACTTGGGGGAGGCGAATTCAGTGACTGTTCTTTTTTCTAAAGACTTAAAATCCTTGTGTGGCTTATCGTTACGTAAAAGTTCAAGCTGTTGAGACATTAATTGAAGCTGTTGCGCGATAATTCTTTCTACACTGGGCTCAGATTCTACATTTTCATTTGGTTTTTTCATTGCTTTATATTGGGGGACGGCTACTGCTGCATTAAATGTTTTGGCTTGAGCTAGTTTTTGGGGCGTTTTACTGGATTGAAAAGTGGATGTTTTAACTGTATCAAGCGACTTTAATTCGGAATTTAAGCAAGTTGATAATTTCGATTTTTCGGACAAATTTCTCTCGATATAATTAGCTAGAGTCTCAATAGTTTCTAATTCTTCAAAAAACTGTTGAACTTCCACATTGACTCCAAAATTGCTTTTAATGCTTTGCATTATTTCTAAAAGAAGGAGTGAATCAGTTCCCAGTTCTAAAAAAGTGGTATCATCATCTATTTCCTCGCTCTTTATTTGTAGCAACTTCGCTACAAAAGAACGTAATGTTGAGCTAATACTGTCGGAGGATGTAGTTTGTAATCCAGTATCTCTGTGCTTAATAGAGGAAGTAATATCCATTTTTTGATTAGATATATTAGTTTCTAATGGATTTAGCTCCCTCGTTTCACCATATTCATGTAGCACCTGACGATTTACCTTGCCATTCGGTGTTAATGGCAGGGCATCTAACATAACGAACACTCCTGGAATCATGTAATCGGGTAGTTTATCTTTGAGAAAACCGCGCCAGTCACTGCGAGAAATCGCCCTGGCATCCCTAGGGACAATGTAGGCTGCTAGATATTTGCGATCTGCAACATCTTGTCGCGCCACGATCGCAGTTTCTAAAACTGCTGGGTGTTGAGACAACACAGCCTCAATTTCGCCGAGTTCGATACGGAAACCTCGGATTTTCACTTGGTTGTCGATGCGACCAATAAATTCGATCTTGCCATTTGGGAGATAACGAACTAAATCTCCAGTTTTGTATAGGCGAGAATTTGGTTCGTGGCTAAATGGATTAGGAATGAACTTTTGCTCGGTTAAATCAGGACGGTTGAGATATCCTCGGGCTAAACCAACACCCCCGATATGGAGTTCTCCTGCTACTCCAATGGGGACAGGTTTGTTCTCAGTGTCGAGAATATAAATGTTGGTGTTAGCGATCGGCCGCCCGATAGAGGGCTTTTGAGTTTCGTCAGTGCACAGGGTGAGGGTAGCCCAGATAGTGGCTTCTGTTGGCCCATAAGCATTGAAGAACTGACGACCTGATGCCCAACGTGCTACAAGGTTGCTGTTACAAGCTTCCCCAGTGGCAATCACTGTCTGCAATGTCGGAAGGTCTTCAGGAGGCAGAAGCGCCAAAACTGTCGGTGGTAGGGCAACAGTCGTAATGGCTTTGTCGCGCAACAACCCAATCAAAGCAGGCCCCAGCATTAATGAGTCCAGCGAAGCCAGTACCAGTGTCGCTCCCGACACCAGAGCCATGACAACTTCTCCAACTGAGACATCAAAGCTAAAAGAGGCGAACTGAAGAATACGGTTCTTTGGCTGCACATCAAATAGCTGAATTGTTGATATGGCTAGGTTGCACAGCCCCTTGTGCGCTACTAAGACGCCCTTGGGCTTGCCTGTAGACCCTGACGTGTAGATAACGTAGGCTAGGTTATAAGAGGTGACGCTGCTGCTAGGGTTTTCTTTACTTGGTTGGACAATTTCTTCCCAGTCTTTGTCCAAGTAGACAACACGCGCAGAATGTGGGGGAAGTTTCTCGATTAGCTTAGACTGAGTGAGCAACACTGGTACAGAAGAATCTTCCAGCATGAAGCCCAGGCGTTCAAAGGGATAAGCTGGATCGAGCGGAATGTAGGCACCACCTGCCTTGAGAACACTCAGCAATCCCACTATCATCTCAATGGAACGTTCGACACAAATTCCTACCAATACTTCTGGCCCTACACCCAGCCCTTGCAGGTAATGTGCCAGTTGGTTTGCCCTTGCGTTCAATTCGAGGTACGTCAGTTGCTGTTCTTCAAAGACCACCGCCACAGCGTCAGGTGTCCGTTTTACCTGTTCCTCAAATAGCTGGTGGATGCACTTATCCTGGGGATATTCTCTTGTAGTGTTATTCCACTCGACTAATAACTTATGCCGTTCGGTGTCTGTTAAACTTTCTTCGCTTCTAAATTGCTGTTCTGGATTAAATACTGAAATTTCTGATTCATTAAAAGGAGATACCATGTGTCTAAGTTCAATTACAAATAAGAGAGCTGTGAGAACGAGCGTTACATTGAGGGCAATTTTGTAGTAGCAATTTAATGGCTTGCCCTAACCGAGTATAAATGCGTAAGTTTTAGGAAAGCTAAACGAAAAAACCTAGGCGTAACGCCCTATCAAGCAAAGAAACGGAGAACAGGATACCGCCCTCGGTATAAGAGGTTTACAACGGCCAACAGGAATATCCGGGAAGTTTTTTATCCAATCAAGTTAAACCTTATCCAATGCTAAAACTTGTTGGGAATAATGCCTGAAGCTACGGCTTCCACCACCCCTTGATTTTCTTGCGGATAGGTGCTTTCGTTGTAGTTAAGAATGGTCATAATCCTGGTCATTAAATAATTTGTGTGGTCAATTGGCAGGGGTCTAATCAATGCTCATTTCAGTTCCAATCGCAGCCAATTTAGGCACGTTGCTATTGTTGGATAATTTTGTTAAGCAATAGGTGAATTATGCTATTGCTGTTGTGTTCGTAGATCACTCGCTTTGACTTGGAAGACAGCTAACTGCACCCACTGTCCTCCCAAATCTTTCGGTACCTTTCAAAAAGTTGGCTCGGTACGAAATTTCTTGCCGGACGTTGCTATTGCACCCTACGTCCGCTCTTGAACGCCTTGATCACACTAAGAATCTGATTTTGTGAGCCCCTACCCCCTATAGATTCAATTTAATCTTTTTGCCACCTATATTCCTCAGTTTGTTTATTTGTCATCTATCTCTAGACATACTTAAGATAATTCTTTGGATAGATGCTTGTCAAGCGAAATCAATAAAACTTGTGTAAAGGAAACGTCATGGAAGGTAAAAATTCAACATTTCCTGGTTTGGACGTGAGTAACGTAGAAAAAGCTTGAGAAGAAATGCCCCAATTTACATTCACTTCTAGAGCAAATAGTTCTTGAGATAATTGGTACATCCTTATATCCCTCCGTCCATAGGGGATTTACTGATATAAAAATGATGGACGCACTATTCTGTAAATTACGAGCTAAACAATAGCCGTAATTTCACGCTCGACGTGCGATCATCGCGCCCACTGTAAACAATAGGTCAGTAATTAAGTAGAAGCCCCTTTTGTAGCGTTAAACCCTAATTATAACTGTATCGTTCAAAAGCTATGAAAGTCTATTAATTGCTTCCACAGGTTGTGAAACGGCATCTTATCTCTATAATACTTCCTCTCCCCCGCCTTTGTAAGTCGGAAAAGTCGGATCGTAAAGTCGGAAAAGTCGGATCTTGCATAATCTATCGAGCTCAGGTTCCTACAACTTCAGGGAACTGTGTCGAAAGAGGTGACTCAGTTGCCAGTAAGTTACAACGCCAGAACCGTGAATACGGTGGAGGAACTCCAACAAGTCTATCAGGAAACAACTCGCTGGCGTCAAAAAACGGCACGTCGCCCAGTCGCAAAAAAACGCGATCGCCAGATCCACTGAGCAGCCTTCTCCCTTTTTAAATACAACTCAAGCATATAAGATAGAGATTAGTTGGTGGACAAAGTGATTCAGGGTAAATGATTCGCTAATTGGGGCCCGCCCGCGTGGCTGGTGGTGACAGAAGCCCCTCAAACGCTGGAAATTAACGCTTAGGGCGATCGTTAAATCTTTTTTGAACAGACGATGCCCACCAACGCGATTGATAATGCAAATCGGTTGATTGCACTGGGCCAGCTAGCTCGCAATAGGAGACCTATCTTTTTTTAACACCGCGGGGCTAACCCTAGATTCTATGCAGGTTAGGCATCACGCACTCAAACAAAAAAAAGGCTTTCAAGATGCTTTCAGTCCCCTCACTCCTAGCAGAGGAAAGCTCAAATCCTTAAAAATGGGTTTCGGCGCATAAGAGCAATTGGTTTGATGCGCGGTTATCACGCAGCGTGAATAATTTTTATTTCCAAAAAACCTAATGTCCCAAGTAACAACCCCCAACAATTCGACTGCGCCTTCTTCCCCAATCCTGCCCTCTCCCCCCCTTCCTGCGGGCGGTATGGATATCCAAGGCGTCGAAACACCGCCATCATCAAGTGGTGATGGTACTTCTACACCCCCCTCATCGAGTGGTGATGGTACTTCTACACCACCATCATCAAGTGGTGATGGTACTTCTACACCCCCCTCATCGAGCGGTGATGGTACTTCTACACCGCCATCATCGAGCGGTAATGGTACTTCTACACCCCCCTCATCGAGCGGTGATGGTACTTCTACACCGCCATCATCAAGTGGTGATGGTGGTTCTACAACGCCATCATCCCCAGTAACAACTCCCAACAACTCAACAGCGCCTTCTTCTCCAATCTTGCCACCCTCCCCAAGTAATGGTTCTTCTACTGAGTCAATACCACCAGTAACAACCCCCAACAACTCAACAGCGACTGCTTCTCCAATCCTGTCACCATCTCCAAGTTCAAGCCCAACTCTCATTACCACCCAAGTCAGCTTACTCAATTTAGACGCAGAGTGTCCAGAACTCCCAGAACCGCCAACGGTTATATTTCAGTCACCAGTGCAACCGCCAAAAGTTACTAGCGACGGGCGCATCACGATTATTGGCGATAATGGTCGCAGTTTTCCCGACAGTGGGGTTAACGATGACATTTTAATCTTTGATGGAGGAAGCAACGATCTTATTTTTGGCGGCAACGGCAATAACTTAATCTGGGGTGAGTTCGGTGCAAATACCTTAATTGGTGGCAGTGGCGATGACACGATCTATGGTGGTGTCATAGATTTATTGAAGCGCAATCAGAATCAACCTTTGTCTGCCCAAATGCAGAATCAACCTGCATTAATCTTTGGTGGTAGTGGCAACGATCTACTGTTTGGGATGGAACAAAACGATACCATCATTGGCGATAATGGCAACGATCTCGCTTATGGGGGTAAAGGAGATGACTTGATCTATGGCGAAAAAGGGCCTGATACTCTTTATGGCGGTCAAGGTCAAGATACGATTATCGGTGATTACGGCGATCCAAATACTACGGATACAAATGATCGGGGAGATTTGCTCTTTGGCAATCGTGGGGATGATGCGATCGCGGGTGGAATTAACAACGATACTATTTATGCCGGAAAGGGTAATGATATCGTTTTGGGTGGCAAAGATAATGACTTGCTCTGGGGCGAAATTGGTAATGATACCTTTGTAGGTGGTGAGGGCAATGATACTGTATACGGTGGTACTAGAAATCCGAACAATCTAGATTCTCAAGGGCGTGACTTGCTATTTGGAGGGTCTGGAAATGACTTGCTTTTTGGCAATGAAGGTGAGGATTCGCTTTCTGGCGGTGAAGGTAATGATACATTATACGGAAATCAGGGTAATGATATCGTTGACGGCGGCAGGGGAGATGATTTGCTGTTTGGCGATGAGGGCAACGATACAAGTTGCGGTGGTGATGGCAATGATACTATTTATGGCAGTACAGGAAATAACACCTTCTGTGGTGGTGCCGGCAACGATCTCTTGTTTGGTGGGGTCGGCAATGACTTAATAGCAGGGGACGAGGGGGCAGATACGTTCCAGTTCCAGTATCTCGAATCGGGCGAATCAGCGGTATCAGTTGGTGGCGGCCTAAACGGAAATCCTTTTGGGTTAGATACGTTGACTGATTTCACACCAGCACAAGATAAGATTCAATTGGATCGCAGGGCCTTGCCCGTGTTGCAACCAGGTACGTTGCCAGCAAATCTTTTCAGCGTTACTAATAACTTTAACGTCAATAATCAGGGCGCGAGTCCGGCTCGGGTAATTTACGACAAAACAAGCGGTTTGGTGTACTACAATTCTTTGGGTACGCTAGGGAATGAAGTACCGTTAATGCAGCTTCAACCGAATCTGAATATCACTTCCAACGACTTTGATATCGTGTAAATATCTATGGAGGCAAAGCCTCTACACAAGTGCGTTTACTAGGGGCAAATCCCTCACAGTTGCCCCTAGTAAATGGTGATGCTGTGTCTAGGAGTGATATCGATTCCGGTTGCACCGTCCGTGATTGTTGACTGTTGACTGTAGAAGGAGGGGTCAAAAAAATGAAAATTGCGCGAATTATTTGTTGGCATCGGGATTTGACTTTACGCCCGACGATGAACCGCGGATTTGATATCATTCCGGCCTGACTGCCGGAATTGATATGATAAAGCTAAACCTGTTTCCCGAAAGAACAAGCAATCGAATGTTTCAAGGCTTTTAGGTTGCCATTCCCCAATTCCCCATTTGATAGCGATCGTGGAAAACAAGGCAGATATCTACTATAGTCGCGGTAACGTCTTTTACCCACAAGAAGAATTAACGGACGCGGAAACTAGCTATCGGCAAGCGATCGCCCGCGAACCCAACAATGCAACCGCTTACTATAATCTTGGAGTCGTCCTTGACGAGCGGTATCTGCTACCTGAAGCAGAAAGCAACTACCGACAAGCGATCGCCCTTAAACCTGATTATGTCAAAGCTTACAGCAATCTGGGTTGCGTTCTTGTCAAGCTGGATAAGTTATTCGAGGCGATCGAGGTTTTCCAACAAGCGATCGCTCTTTCCCCCAACTGGGCTACCTTACATAATAACCTCGGTCAAGCACTTCAGGCACAAGGAAAAGTTGGTGACGCTATATCTGCTTACATCGAGGCGATTCGATTACAGCCCGATCTGGTTTTAGCTCATTATAACGCCGGCCAAGTTTGGCAGAGCCAAGGTCAGCACGGGTCGGCGGGTCGGTGTTTTGAGAAGGTGATAGAACTCGCTCCCGGTAACGCTTCAGCTTATAGTGAGTGGGGCTATTCTCTCATGGCAGAAGGCAAGCTGGATGCAGCAATGGCGTGCTTTCAGCAGGCAATTTCCCTACAGCCGACATTTGTTGAAGCTTACTGCGCTCTGGTTCTCCAAACTATACACGAAAGCTCTGTAGAAGGTAAAGAAATTGACGAACTGGGACAAGCTAAAATTGCCTGTGCCAGATTTCTTCAAGCACTACAGCGACAATCAAACGCTCCCGAAGTTTATGCCAATCTCTGGCAAACTTACGTTCATTTAGGAAATGTTTTATTCCAGTATGGTGAATACAAACAAGCAGAAAAATATTATCATAAAGCTTTACAGGTTAAACCTAATGACGTAGATATTTTAGGGCGGGTGAATCATTGTTTAGTAAAACAGAAACGGCTCAAGGCGGCAGTGATAGTAGACCAAATCGCAAGAATTATTCAACCAAATGCTAGTTTGATTTACTTTCAGTTGGAAAAAATGAGATCAAACTCGCTTCCCAAAGGCGCTTTATCTGCAAAAGATTGGGTTATTACCACAGAATTAAAGGGGGCTAGCTATATTAGCCATTTCCATAAAAGCAAGTCAAATGGAGCCAAAATGCCTGTTCCACAGGGCTTATTAGAGATGTCTGTTGGTGTTGAGACGGAATTTGAGTCTAATCCAATCTGTAGCAAATTACTTAACTTTGATGCCTTCCAAGCGGGATGTGAGGGATTAAACTGCACGCCGTGCTTGAAGCGAATTTACCAGCAGTTTGCTCCCATTCATCAGGGGTTAGGAATTCATGTTTTTAATAAGGGAGCGAACATTTCTATTGATACACCCAGTAATTTTGTAGCGGGAATTCCAGAGGGGCGCGCTTGGGTTGTTCCGCAAAAAAACTCTTGGATGATTTGTAATGCTATTGCTATTATTACTCCCGATAATTATCTGTTAACAGATGTTTCTCGTGAGTATCCTGGTTCTTTGCCGGGGTGTATGCAACATGATACAAACAAACATCGGGTTTTTAATTTAGAAGAATTACCAATATTAGAACAAATTGATGGGACAGTTGCAGTATTATCTGGACTTTCTGGAAATGTTTACTTTCATTGGATGGTGGATATTCTGCCCCGGCTCGACATTTTACGTCAAAGTAAGGTAGATTGGGAGAAAATAGATGGGTTTTTAGTTAATAGCATCGCGCAACCTTTTCAGCGAGAAACGCTCTTACTGTTAGGAATTTCACCATCCAAGATTATCGAGAGCGATCGCCACCCTTACATTCAAGCTAAAAAACTCATTGTACCATCTTTTTCGGGTTCGCTCGGTTGGCTGCAACCGACCGCTTTGAAATTTCTACGGCAGCAATTTCTAAAACAAATTTCATCGTCAAGTTCCCCTTACCCAGAACGTATTTACATTAGTCGAGCCAAGTCTCAATATCGGCGGGTAATCAATGAAGGAGAAGTGATTGATTACCTGGCTAAATTCGGTTTTCAAACTTTTGTAACAGAATCTTTGTCGGTAGTGGAACAGATTGCGCTATTTTATCATGCTAAAATAATTATAGCCCCGCATGGTAGTGGGTTAACTAATATTATTTTTTGCCGCAATGGTACTAAAATTATTGAACTTGTTTCTCCTCACTATCTTAGACCTTATTATTGTATCATCAGTCAACTTGTAGGGCTAGAACATTACTATTTAATAGGGGAGGTATTTGCCTGTTATCCCATCCGAGAGCTGATGTATCAAAATCCGCTGACCGAAGATATTAAAGTTAGCTTTAGCCAATTGGAAGAAATGATGAAAATTGCCAATATAATAAATCATAATTCCTCAATAATCGCGAAGCCGACTCAGAAGCAAAATTCTATGAATTCTGAAATTACCGCTGTGCAGTATCCTTCTGCAGCCAAACTTACTTCTATGCAAACTACTATCAATTCTGAAATTACCGCTGTGCAGTATCCTTCTGCAGCCAAACTTACTTCTATGCAAACTACTATCAATTCTGAAATTACCGCTGTGCAGTATCCTTCTGCAGCCAAACCCACTTCTATGCAAACTACTATCAATTCTGAAGCTACCGCAGTGCAGTATCCCTCCGCAGCCAAACCCACTTCTATGCAAACTACTATCAATTCTGAAGCTACCGCAGTGCAGTATCCTTCTGCAGCCAAACCCACTTCTATGCAAACTACTATCAATTCTGAAGCTACCCTAGCGCAGTTAAATGAACAAGCCGAAGTTTATTTAACACAAGGAAAATTAGAAGAAGCAGAAACAACTTGTTTGCAAGCTTTGAATATTCAACCGAAGTCAGCACCGATTCTCAAAATTCTGGGCAATATTTCGCACGCAAAAGGTAAGATTGAAGAGTCCCGACACTGCTACATTAAAGCGATTGAAATTCAGCCTAATTTTGCCGCAGCTTATGTAAACTTAGGCAGTTTATACGCACAGCAGCAACAGTGGGATTCAGCCATAAAGTATTATCAACAAGCAATACACATTGACTCTAGTTTAACGGCAGCTTACCGCAATTTAGCAAAGGTTTGGACCCAGTTAAATAAACCGAGCGATGCGGCAGACTGTTGGTATGCTTTACTGAGTCTGGAACCGGAAAAATTTTCAGCACAAGAATGCGTCAATCTGGGAAATATTTTTGTGCGGTTAGATGATATTAGTCGGGGCATTTATTGTTACCAACGCGCTTTGGAATTAAACCCCAATTTGGTAGGAGCTTATCAAAATTTGGGGGAAGCTATGAAGCGCCAAGGAAAATTAGAAGAGGCGTTAGTTTATTATCAAAAAGCTATAGAATTAACTAACCCGGCGGATGTGTCGGATTTATCCACCCAAAAAAATGGGGTTTTTGATAGCCATAAATCGGCGAAACTGTTGGATTTATCTAGCCCTAAAAACAAGCTACATGATAGCCATAAATTGCTAGATTCGCTTACTTCTGAAGATGCCGATGCGTTAATTGTTTTGGCAAAACATTATTATAATAAGGGGAAATTGTCTGAGGCGATCGCGCTGTGTCAACGAGCAATTTCACTTCAACCCCAGGCTGTTGGTGCTTACCATATATTGGGGGAAGCGCTGCAAGTGAGTGGGAAACTCGAAGAGGCAAAAAATTGTTATTTTAAAGTGTTAGAAATACAACCAAATTTTGCTGAGGCTTGGGCAAGTTTTGGTAATGTTTTCGCACAGCAGCAACGATGGCAAGATGCAATTAATTGTTACCAAAAAGCAGTTAGCTTACAGCCTAAAATCGCAGAATTTTATCGAAAGTTGGCGAACATTTTTGAGCGAATTGGTGCCACCGATGAAGCAGCAATTTGTTCGTATAAGGCAGTGAATTTAGAACCGCGAGGAACCACCGCAGAGCAATGCTTAGTTCTGGGGAATACGCTGTTGGGACAGGAGAAAGTTGATGAGGCGGTGGCGTGTTATCGTCTGGCTATTCAGTTGAATCCTAAGTTATCACCAGCTTATCATAATATTGGGGAAATTTTGAGCAGGAAACAGGAGTGGGAAAGGGCAATTAATGCTTACCGTCATTCCATTCAAGTTAAACCGGATAATGCGGGGTCACATTATGGTTTGGCAAAGGCTTTGTCTGCACAAGAATCTTGGGAAGAAGCCGTTATTAGTTACCGAAAAGTTATCCTGTTTAATCCTAATTCGGCGGAAGTTTATCATCAATTAGGAGATGCGCTAACAAAGCTGAATAAGTTGGATGAAGCCGTCAGTGTGTATCGTCGGGCAATTGAGTTAAACCCGGATAATTCTTGGTCGCACAATAATTTAGGAGATATACTGATTAAATTACAACGGTGGGAGGAGGCGATCGCTCCCTACCTTTATGCTACACAGCTTAACCCAAACTGGGCTTGGACTTTCTACAATTTAGGGGAAGCGCTAGCGCAATGCCAGTATTGGGAGGAGGCGATCGCGGCCTACTCTCGGGCTGTCGAGCTCAACCCCGAACTACCGGGCATTGAAAGCAAATTAGCGGGTGCTTTCCGAGAACGAGCTAGATTAGATTTAGATGCAGCCTTTAACTGGTATCACAAGGCGATTAAAGTCAATGCCAATGAAGTAAAGACTTATCACGAGTTCCTAGAAATTAAGCAAAAATCGCCGGAAATTGGTTTACAGTTGGGCACTACTTTGGTGAACCACAATCGGCTGGATGAAGCGATTAATTTATATCAAACAATGCTCCAGACCTTCCCTGAAAATCCAGCTATTCACTTAGATTTAGGTAAGGCTTTTGCTCGGAAGAAGGACTGGGAGTTGGCGGTGGCTGCCTACCGTCGCGCTATTGAGATTGACCCCAATCATTGTTGGTTTCATCACGAACTCGCCGAAGTTTTAGCAGCACAAGGTAAGCGAGAGGAAGCAATATCTAGCTACTATCGCGCGATAGAAACTAATCCTTCTCCTTCATTTTGGCATTATCATAACTTGGCAAAAGTTCAGTCGAGTAAAGGTGAATGGGAGCAAGCGGTACTCTCCTACCGCAAAGCAATTGAAGTAAACCCCGATTATTCTTGGTCGCACAGAAACTTGGGCGATATTCTAGCGGCACAGGGGAAAACTGATGAAGCAACTGTCTGTTATCGCCGCGCTATTAAGCTAAAACCTAGAATCTTCTAAATTTTGAGATGAAAAGCCCCCATGTCTGAGCAAATTGATAGATTAATTGTACATTATCAAAAAGCCTTGCTAATTAAGCCAGATAACGCCGAAATTTACATCAATTTGGCAGAATTATATTACAAACGGGGTCAACTTGATGAGGCAGTCACAGCTTGTGAAACTGCACTCAAAATTCACCCCACTTTGACAGGTAGCTCGAAAACCTTGGCTGGTGTGCTGCAAGAGCGAGGAGAAGTCGATGCTGCTTTTGAAATGTATAATGCGCTAGGCGAGCGATTGGTCAAGGAAGGAAAGTTAGAAGAGGCGATCGCTGCCTACCGATCTGCAATTGAGCTAAAACCAGATGCTTATCAAACTTTTTATCGATTGGGGGAAATCTTTCAACGACAATGGAAGCTAGAAGAGGCTATATCTTGTTGTCTCAAAGCGATTGAGATTGAACCGCTATTTATTGAAGCGCACTATAACTTAATAGAATACTATAGAGTAAGTTACTCTATAAAATACGAAATAGAAAATCCCCTAGCCTTGGAGAAAGCAGTTCGCTGCTATCGTTACGTAATTCAGAACCATCCTAATTTTGCTCTGTCTTACATCGGTTTGGGAGATTTATTAACTTATCAAGGAAACTTGGCAGAGGCTATCTCGTGTTATCACAACGCCTGTTACAGGCAAATCCTACAGACACGACCTGATTTTGCTAAAAATTATTGGGATACAAAGAACCCACGCCACCCTCATTTTCTCATCATTGGTGCCGGCAAAGGCGGTACCAGTTCTTTATATGCCTACTTAACCGAACACCCTAATATTTTACCAGCTATTAGAAAAGAAGTGGGATTATCTATGGAAATTTTTGATAAGGGGATTGACTATTATTTCTCTCAGTTTCCTCCGATTCCAAAACAATCTATTTTTTTGACCGGAGAAGCAACTCCTTGGTATTTTGGGAGCCAAAGTTCATCCCAAAAACTAGCCTTAATTTTTCCTAACATTAAACTTATTTTAATTCTAAGAAATCCAATAATCCGAGCATTTTCTCATTATAAAATGCTGGTTAATTATGGCAGCGAACAAAGGGCTTTTGCTGAGGTAATTGCTTCAGAAATAGAACATCTCTCATCTGATGGTGAAGATGAATTTACCTACTGGCAGACAGAAAAAGGTTATTTATTATTGGGTTGGTATTTCCACTTTATCAAGAAGTGGATGGCTGTATTTCCGAGAGAACAGTTTTTGATTTTAAGGAGTGAAGACTTTTATGCTAATCCAGCGGCTACTCTAACTCAAGTTTTCGAGTTTTTGGGGGTGCCGGATTATCCCCTTCCAGAATATTCCAATTACAATCCGGGGTCTTATAATCCTCTAAGCGATGATTTGCGGCAGACTTTAGCCGAGTTTTTCCGACCTCACAACCAGAAATTAGAGGAATATCTGGGCATGAAATTTGATTGGAATTAACCCATCTTAATAGCGAGGTTTTAGCGGGTAGTGATTGGCTTTTGAACTTGTTGCTGTTCTGTTTTAAAACGTTCAATTTCAGCTTGAGCCTGTTGGAGTTGAGATTGCAAGCTATCCAGTTCGTCTTGGGTTTCTAGCGCTGTCTGCATCCAAGCTTGGGATTGAGATGCTAAAGCTTGGTATCGATTTCTATCTTGCTCAAGTTGCCACATTTGGCTTTGCTTTTGTGTCTCCGACTGCCAAAGTTGTTCTACGCAGGTGAGGAGAAGATTGAGTTGGCGCTGAGTCCATCGAGACACCTCTATTTGAGATAAGTATTGACGCAAATAATACCGTTCTTTTGGGAATTTTGCTGGGTTAATAAGGAACGCAGAGTGGGAATCAGAGAGATAGAGGGGATAGGGATAGTAGGCAATCTCTTTACCAGTGGCGATCGCAGCAGCTAAAATATGCCAATTTAAAGCTAGCAAATCCCTGACCTCGGAATACCGAAACTCTCGCAGCAACTCCACCGCAAATAGAGCGCACAAGTCCTGACTTTGGTTAAATTCCAGTAGCTTGAGTAAAGAGCCGTCATTCGAGTTGATAATTTCCAAATCTTTGTCCAGCTTCATGTCTGGACATACGACAGCTACGGCATCAGATTCACAAGCCGCCGTGACAAATTTTTCTACCATCAGAGGGAGTGCGATGCGATCGCCCGCAAACTGCAAGAAATATTCTCCCGTCGCCAGTTCTACCAAGCGGTTATAAGCCACTCCCAAACTTTTATTAATATCGAACTCGACAAACTCATAGGTGGGAAACTGCTCCTTAGCCAGAGCGATCGCCTCTGGTATGGATTCGCCTGCGGGTGTCTCGTACAAAACGATAACTTCTAAATTTTGATAAGTTTGTCCCGCCAAACTTTCCAGGCAATCCCAAACTTTTATTGTATCAAAAAAACAAGTTACGCCTATAGTTACGCGGGGATTTTGAGGTTCTTTGGGTGCCGATTTGATAAATGCTTCGCTCATATATTCAAGTTTTTGGTTGAGTAATTTTTGATTCACTTGTTCTAATAAAGTGCGCTCTGGGGCGATCGGCGTTTCAGGACAAGCTGAGATAGCTTCACTGATGGTGCCGGCGAGCGAGCGTGCGTCTCCTGGCTCAAACCAGCGCACCCCATCGGTTCTTGAAATTAAATTTAAGGTTTCTTGAAATCCTCCCGTATCTGAAACCACTAAACTAACGGCTAACTGTCCCATCTCTAAAGCGGTATTGGGAAAGTTTTCTTGCAAGCTGCAAAGACAGACAATGGGTGTCGGTGACTGGCTGACTAAATTAATTGCTTCTAGGCTGGATAAATCCGGCAAAACATGGTAATAAAATTTACCCTTTAAAGCGCCATCAATATACTGCTGACTATCCAACCCTTGAAGCACAGTTGACTCTAATTTGATGATTTTACCAAGAAACAGAATGTAAATTTTCTCGGCTATATCCGGGTTAAGCAACTGAAGAGCCTCTACAAAAGTACAGATTCCTTTTCTCTCCTCTAACCGCCCAAAAAACACCAGCGGTATCTGTTTGCTATCAAGTTGAGTAGTCAGAATATCGGATATTTTTAATCCTTCGGATGGCGAAGTATTTGGACACAAAACATGGGTTTTTAACGGTAAATTATCGCCCGAATGCTTCGCCCCTACATCCGCTGATAAGTTGAGGATAGGAATAAAATAAGGTAAATGAACAGCATGAGCAGTTTTCCAGCCATAACTTTCTACTTTTGACTTTAAAAAGTAGGAGGGAAAGCAACTTAAATCCGCATTGTCATAAGAATATTGTTCGTAGTGACAAGCCTGCCAAAACCATTTCGGATAATCTAGCGTGTATCTGCTATTGACTTCCCGCAACCACTCAAAACCACCGTGATCTGTAACACCAACGAGGCAACTATTACCTAGCACACCTGATTTTTTGGCTTGAATCGTGCGATAACCCAATCCCCAAATTGCGGGAAATTCAACATAAACAACTGCTTCGGGGAAAGTAGCAACAATTGCTTGAGTAAAGAACAAACAGCAGAAACTTTCGCCATCAAAGCATTGACTGATAGAGTCTTCTTGGCATTTCGATAAAATTGCTTGGTGGATAGGTTGAAGATTTAGGACTTTTTCAACTTCGCCGGTAGAGAAGATGTGGTGGAGATTTGGTAGTTGCGATCTCCCTTGGAAGTTCTCATGGCTGTGGCAAAGCAAGAGGATGACATACCAACCTTCTGCTGCTAATTTTTGGCTCAATGTGGTATAATAAGTGCCGATACCACCATTTTTAGAAAATCCTTCAAATTCGTTGCTTGCTAAAATCGCAACTTTTTGAGCTGAGGTGTTAAAAGCCTTTAAGAATTGGGGCTGAAAGCCTAATTCTGAATTATCAGGAGAGAGGATATGGGATACTAAATTTTCCGGTTGCATTTTCATAATGATACCAATTAAACAGATATCTTAGATAAGAGTTTTGCTACTTCTGGGATTTCAAGAATATTTCCAAATTTCTCTCTGGCTTTAATTAGTTCGCGTTTAGCTTGTTCTAAATCTCCCCAATGAATAAAAGCCATGACTTTTGCTGCGGCAATATTTGGGCGCAATTGCTCGATAACGATTTCAAGTGAGTATTCAAAAGCTCGATCAATATCTTCGTAAGAAAAGCTACTAAAGGGAGTATCCTGTTCCAGTAGTAAGGTGTCGATTGGTAGAGGATTGACATATTGAAATACTGCGGCTTGGTAGAGATTACAATGGTGTTTGAAGTATGGCCTCAGTTTGTAAATTAAGAGATGAATCCAAGCGGTGTAAAAGTGAGCAAAATCATTATAGTGTACCAGAGAAGTCATGGGGATTAGATGAGGGTAAAAGTTTAGGAAAATGCTTTTCGTGAGTTCCCAGCTTTTCATGGCATCCACAAATAAATATTCTATAGGACGTTGGTTCCAGCCAATTTGAACCACATCTCCTGGGTAAACTGCGATCGAGTGACTCCAGGGACTAATTCTGCGAACAAACTCGTCCAGAAAACTATCTCCCTGTTTATATCTGCCTTCTAGGGAAGTTCCTTTGACACAGTTATCCATATAGGATGGTGCCCAAATGAATATATCGTAAGCATGAATGCGTTTGTCTTTGACAGTTACTTTAATATTTTTTTCTAATCCCTTGGCTACAGAAATTGTTGCAGAACCAAGCCAGCAACCCAAGTCGATGATTTCGCCTTTACCATAATACTTATTTTGGGCATAATCTTGGAGAAAAACTTGCTCTTGAACAGAGGTCATCCCTAATAAGAAAGACGTTGATAAATCTTCATTAGACGAAGGATTGCGACTGGGAGATGTTTGAAAAAATGCCGATTTCATGTACTCTAGTCGCTGGTTGAATAACCCTTGATTAACTTGCTCTAAAAATTCCCGTTGGGGAAGGGATACGGTTTCAGGATAAGCGTCAATAGCGCTGGCAATTTCGGCTGCTAGAGACTGGGAGTTTCCGGGATAAAACCATCGTAAACTATTTGAGCGGTCAATCAGGTTTAATGTCTCCTGAAATCCCCCCGTACTTGAAACTACTAAACTTACGGGTAACTGTCCCATTTCTAAAGAACTATTGGGAAAGTTTTCTTGAGGACTGGTAAGGCAAACAATGGCAGGTGCTAATTCGTGGACTAGGGCAATGGCTTCTTGGCTAAATAAGTCCGATAATATGGTATAATCAAATTTGCCTTCCAGTTCTTGCTGGATGTATTGCTGACTATCCTGGGGCTGAAGTTGATTAGAATGAAGCGGAACGTTTTTACCTAAAAATATGATGTGAATTTGCTGGCTGATTTTCTCTCCTAATTGCTGAATGGCATCACTGAAAGTCAGGAGTCCTTTTCTTTCTTCTAATCTGCCAAAAAAGATAATTGGTATCTGTTCCCGTTTGAGGTTAAGCGAGGCTTTCGCTAACATGAGTCGGTTTTTATCTAGGGGTGCGACAATTGGGAAACAGTAGGGCAAATGAACCGCGTGAGAAGTTTTCCAGCCATAACTTTTGACTTTTGCTTCCATGAAATAAGACAGGAAAAATGCTAAGTCTGCATTCTCAAAAGAATATTGCTCGTAACTATAAACATTTCTAAACCAATTTCCCCCCTCTATAATATATTTCTCATGGGCTTCATTTAACCACTCTTGGCCGCTGTGCATTGTTACGGCTGTGACGCAATTTTTTTCTAACACCCCTGAACGTTTTGCTTGAATTGTGCGATATCCCAGTCCGCACAAATCTGGAAATTCTACATAAATTGGAGATTTGTTAAAGTGCGCGGCTATTGCTTGGATCAAAAAGAGGATTTTATAACTCTCTAATTCTACCCAGTCCCATTCCTTAAATTGAGATAAAATTGCTAGATGAACCGGCTGTAGTTCCAAAACTTGCAGTGCTTCGTAGGCGGAAAAAATATGGCGGATATGGGGGACTGTTGATTCTCCGTGAAATTGTTTTTGAGTTTGACATATAATTAAAATAATATCTGTACCTTGGGCTGCTAATTTTTGGCTCAATGTAGCATAGTAAGTGCCAATTCCACCGTTTCGGAAAATGCCTTCATATTCAGGAGTGACGAGGATTGCTACGGGTTCTGTGGAGGCAAATAATTTTTCAATAAAGGGTTGCTGGAAGCGCACTGCAAAATGATTTGCAGAGATTTCATTTAGTAAAGTTAATTGATTCATTGCGTAAGTCTTTTTAAGTTGACACTAATGCCCCTACACCTAATCTTCCTATCTTTCTTCAATCTGTTTCTTCACCCAAGCTCGAAAGGCTTTCAGTGTTTTATTTCTTCCCTCGATTTTACTTTGTTCTAAATACTGGGTAATCACCTCCCCGAGCAATGGCAAGCCGGGAAAATGAAGACTTTCAGTAACCTGCACGTAACGCCCCGCTTGCAGCACGTTGATTTCTAATTTTGTCCCGTTAAACCGCCACAATTCTCCGACTCCTAATGCTTCATAATTATTCAACTGGGTGCGGGAGGAAATGTCAATCTCAATGGCTAAATCTGGGGGCGGTTCTACAGTTAAATCGATGCGTTTTTTACCCCGAACGGCTGCTTCGTTTTCGATATAGAAACAGCTATCGGCTTCTAAACCTTGTTGCATCGTTTCGCTTTTAAACGTAGTAGAAGCCAGATTTCTGAACTCAACGTCTAGTTCTTCCAGCAAAATTTCCACTAAGTTGCTAATAATAATTTTATCATCTTCATGTTCCGGTAATGGCACCATAATTTCTAAAATTCCCTGACTATAATTAATCCGCGACCCCCGTTTTTCACCAGACTCCTCTAACATTTGTTCGTACATTTGCCAACTGACATCGGTCATCAGGAGTTGCTGACCGGGGGGGACGATGATTTGTTTAAGTTGGACTTGCATAGTTTCCTCTCTTTTGTGTTAGGGATTCGCCCCTGAATTATCTGGGCCAGTCGAGTTTGGTGCTGCTGAGACTTCACTTTTTGCAATTCTACTGTTTTTTGATGCAGTTGAGCTTGAGACTGTTCTAACTCTGCCTGAGTGGCGTGCAGTTGCAGATCGGACTGTTGTAATTGAGCTTGGGTTTGCTGTAGCTGTTGTCGAGACTGCTCTAGTTCTGCCCGATTTTGCTGCTGCTGAGACTGTAGTTGCTCTACTTGCGATCGCCCCTGGTTGAGTTGTTGGTAATAAGCCTCTAACTCTGCCTGAGTTGTCTGCAATTTTTCCCCTTCCCGTTCAAGTTGCGATCGCGCCTGGGAGTGTTCCTCTTTTAATATTTCTAAATCTCTCATCTTTTGGTGCAGTTTTTCGTGAGAATCTACCAAGTCAGCTTGATTTTTTTGGAGTTGATGTCGATACTGTTCGAGTTCGGTCTGAGTTGTCTGCAATTGTTCCCGTTCCCGTTCAAGTTGCGATCGCGCCTGGGAGTGTTCTTCTTTTAGTGCTGACAATTCTTTCGTTTTTTGGTGCAGTTGCTCATTAAATTCTGTTAACTGATTTTGCAGTTGAGTTTGAGACTGTTCCAGTTCTGCTTGCGTTTGGGATTGTTGGATTTTTAGTTCCTCTAATTCGTCTTGAGTTTGGTGGAGTTGTTGGTTAGAATTTCTTAGCTCAGCTTGAGTCTGTGTGAGCTCGTCTTGAAGTTGCTGTGCGGTTAGCATCCAACCTTGAGATTGGGGAGAGACAACCTGCTTATTTGTTGAGGACAACTGACTATCTTTTTCGAGTTTTTCCATAAGAATTTCTGAGTGAGGGGTTCGACTTCGTAATCGAAGATGCCTAAACTTTTAACGTCTTCTGGTTTTTCACCGACGATGTAGCGATTGTAAAATTCATCTTCTACCTCAAATAATCCTATCTTATCAGAGGTTGGTGACTCTCTGTAACAAAAATGAAGGAGAATTTCTTGAGGAACTAAGCTGCATATAGCAGGCACTCTTTCAGTAGCAGTTGTATTGGGTGGTGAACCGTGAAAAAGGCGTTTGTCATAGATTAATGCCTGTCCTGCTTTCATGCGAATGCTAGTAAGATACTGTTGCTGTATAATTGATAAAATATCTTGGCTGTAAGGAAAGCCTTCAAATATCCAAAGTGCTCTGAGCTGTGAATTCAATAAATTGCTTTTTTTGACAAGTTGAAGACAGCCATTTTGCTCGTTGACCTCAATAGGTGGTCGTGTTTTAAGGGGATGTAACTTAATTGTAAGTTTAGTTAAAATAGGCTATCTGGCAAAAAACAAAGGTATGGCCCTGTTCACTCTCGTTAATCTCTTGCAAAATCTCGCTTCCCAACATCCCGTTCGCGCAGCGTCCCTGCAGGGGAATCGCATCGCCTATACTTTCCTAGAAGATGGGGAGAAACCGATCGCCAGTTTAACCTATCGCTCCTTGGACGAAAAAGCTAGGGCGATCGCCACTTACTTACAATCTCAACTCTCTGTTGGCGAAAGAGTTTTGCTGGTTTATCCCCAAGGGTTAGAGTCCATCGCCACTTTTTTCGGTTGCCTTTACGCTGGAGTTGTTGCCATTCCCGCACCTGCACCGGAAGCGGCGCGGTTAAAACGTATTTTACCGAGATTGGAGGCGATCGCCGCCGATGCTGGAGCTTCATTAATCTTAACCACCGCCAGTCTGCTAGCCAGCCGTGCCGACAACCATTTAACATTTAAGGCAAGAAGCTTTGTCAGTTGGTTTAAAGGCAGGACTTCACTCCTACTCAACTACTACGTGGCAGAGGGAGAAATCGCCGAAAAAACACCCCAACTCGCCACTATTCCTTGGACAGCCACCGAGAAAATTCCCTCCCAGCTAGTCTCCCAATGGCAACTGCCGAAAATTAATGGCGATACCTTCGCCTACCTGCAATATACCTCCGGTTCCACTTCCACCTCCAAGGGAGTGATGCTCGATGGCAAAAACCTGATGTGGCATTTAGCGGAACTTCAACAAGCTTGCGGGTACGACTCCAACAGTGTCACCGTGACTTGGATACCCTATTTTCCCGATTACGGACTGGTAGAGGGAATTCTCGCACCGCTTATAATTCATTTTAAACGAATTAATTTGTGTCAACAAACTTGTGTTAATGACTAATTGATGAAAGCTGATAGCTTTATACAACGAAGGTCAACCGGGAAATTATTGCTACAATAGCGCTATTTGGGACCGAGCTATGGATAAAAATGATGTACTTAAAATTTACAATGAAGACTACGCCCAAGAATATAATCAGAAATTTCTTCTCAACGACTGGTTTGAAACTGATGTCAAGTTTGAACAAGAAATTATCAATAAACTGCTAGATGAAATTGGAGAGGGGGCAACGTGGCTTGATGTAGCTTGTGGTACAGGCTACTTTTTGAGTTGCTTTCCTCATGTAAAACGAGCAGGAATTGATATTTCTCCTGCAATGCTAAAGCTTGCCAAACAAGCCAATCCCAATACTTTGGTTGTTCAAGGTGACTATGGAGATAAACGTCCTCAGTGGGAAGGAGAATGGGATCTGGTATCTTCTATGGGGTGGGCTTACAGTTATGTAAAGTCCTTATCAGAGTTAGAAAATTTAATTGAAAATTTAGCGGATTGGACATCTAATCGAGGTATTTGTTTTTTTCCAATTTGCGATCCCAATAAACTAGGAAGTGGGGAAATTCAACTTTCTTATACTAGCAAAAACTTAGATTTAAACGGAGGCACTACCAGATTTGAGGCAGTCATTTGGAGTTGGATTGAAAAATCTGGAAAACAGCACTTAAATATGTTCGCTCCACAAGTAGAGTATATGGTTAGTCTATTTTCTCAACATTTTTCTCAAGTCGAAGTTCTTGAATATCCTTTATTCCAGGGAAAACAACAAAAAGCAATCATTGCTCGTAATAAAAAGCAAAAATCCGTTCTTGAGAAACAGAACCCAAGTAAAGCAAAAGTAGAAGGAGCATTGTCATTATTATTTAAGATCATTCGACTAAAAAATTGGTGGCTGTATAAAATTCCACCTTTGCTGGCGATCGGTTATGCTGAAATACTTTTGATCGATTTTCCAACTGTTCCATTAATACTCGTTGATTTATGCTTGTTGATTTCTCTTGCTTCTCTATTCGCTTACGGGCATATTGTTAATGACATCTTCGATATCGAAGTAGATAGCAAAGCAGGTAAAAGCAATGCAATGGCTCATTTTCTGCCAAAGCAACGCTTTCTATTTTGCCTTTTATTTATAACCACAGGTTTTGCCGTACCCATCTTGATGAAATTCAGTACATTGGCAATTATCCTGCTAGCTATCAACTATTTGCTACCCACCCTCTACTCCGCTCCACCCTTACGCCTGAAGGAAAGAGGAATTTGGGGAATTTTTAGTGATGCTGCTGGAGCGCACCTTATTCCGACTCTATTTGTAGCTGCTACCTTTTTAAATCTCAGTGCAGCACCACAACCCAATGCTCTGACTTTTTCCATCATTGCTGCTGCATGGGCATTTTTTGCAGGAGTACGAGGTATTCTCCTGCATCAACTTTGGGATCGAGATAACGATTTTAACTCTGGTATTTCCACCTTCGTTACTCAATTTAAACTTGAATCAGTACGCTTGTGGATTAACCGCTTTATATTCCCGTGTGAAATTGCACTGTTTGGAGGTTTAGCTGTTGTTCTGTCTCAATTTGCCCCTTTGCTACTCGGATTTTTTATTGTTTATGTCCTAGTCACTTTTGCTCAATTTCGTTTTACTAAAATATCGTTCGATCCATCTCCCCTATCTCCCCCAATCGGACAAAATATTATTCCTCACGATCTGTATGAAGTCTGGTTTCCTCTTGCTTTAGCAACTTTACTAGCTACTCGCAATCTAATATTTCTAGTATTTTTAGGTTTGACATTTGTATTTTTCTACCCCTCAATCAAAATGCGATCGCTCGGGGTTATTGGTATTTTTAAGATTGTCTTCAATTACATTACTCTAGCTCTTAAAAAGACATCGAAAACATATCTGTTAGAAGAACGATTGGAAAACTTGCGAAAACAACTCGATTGCCGAACTCAGGAACTAGAAGTAGCAAAAACAGAAACCGATTGGCATCAAGAAAGCCTGCAACAAGTTCAACAACAAACTCAGAGACAGATTGAACAGTTACAAACTCAGCTACAGCAAACACAAGCTCAACTAGAACAAAGTCAGGGGGAATTGGTAAAATCTCAGTCTGATTTACAATATACTCAGGACAGATTGAAACAAATTGATTCTCAATTGCAACAAACTCAAACTGAATTGACCCAATCTCAATCTGAACTACAAACCTCGCAAACTGAATTAGCACAACTTAAGTCTTATCTCCAACAAACTCAGGGAGCAGAGGGGATGATGAGCTATTATCGTTTTCGCATCGCATCCAACCCTGACGACCTCCAACTTTACCATCAGGCATTGACAATTAAGCCAGATGATGATCAAATCCATTTACAGCTAGGCAATGCTTTAGTTCGACAAAATCGCTTTGATGATGCGATCGCCTCTTACCAAACCGCACTCCAATATCACCCGGACAACTTTGAAATTCACCTAGAACTAGGAAAGGCTTTAGAGAAAGAAAAGAAATGGGATGATGCGATCGCTTCTTACCGACGTGCGATCGAGTTAAACCCAGCTTACTCTTGGTCGCACCAACACTTAGGGGATGCTTTAGCAGAACTGGGTCAAATCCACGAAGCAAGTACCTGTTACCGTCGCGCTTTACAGCTTCAACCGAGAATTGTATGAATCGACAGGCGTTAAGAATAAAGGTTCCCTAATGTTGCTAGAAAACCCAACAAAAAATTTAATCGCGCACTACCAAAAGGCTCTACTGATCAAGCCTGACAATCCTACAGCTTTCTACAAAATTGGCAAACAATATCAGTATTTAGCCGAGTTTAACCGCGCTTTTGATTATTACTTAAAAACCATTCAATCTAATCCCAATAGTAATTCATGTTACCATGATTTAAAAATAGTTCTATTTTTTTCAAATATATTTAACCAATCAATCGACCCAGAGTATTTGCAAATCGGAAGTGATTTACTGAAACAAACAATTAAAAATCAGCCACAATATTTATTCGCTAAATATTTACTGGGTAATTTACTGAGTCAACAAGGAAAAGTAAAAGAAGCAATTGCTTGTTACCAAACGTTTAGTTATCAACAGATATTGGCATCTCATCCAGAACTAGCTAAACAGCATTGGAATCCTCCAACATCACGAAAGCCAGACTTTATCATTTGTGGTTTACCCAAGTGTGGAACAACTTCGATTTACGGTTATTTAACCTCTCATCCTCAAGTTCTGACTGCTGTTGAAAAAGAAATTGACTTTTTTTCTCACTTTTTTCATCGAGGGCTGGATTATTATTATGCCCATTTTCCGGCGATTGTAAATAATAATTACTTAACTGGTGAAGCAACTCCCTCATATTTCTTTTGGGCGAATCCTCAACAAATTTTTCAGTTATTTCCCAATATTAAGTTGATTTTTTTATTCAGGAATCCCGTTGACAGAGCAATTTCATCCTTTTACCTTTTCAATCGTTTAGGGATTGGACAATTTTCTTTAGAAAAAACTTTTACTTTTAGTATTGAGACTCTCAAAAAAAGACCAGAATTCGATTTGCTAAGCGTCCTGAACAAGAAATTCACCACAGACTCTTTGCTCGAAGAAATTTCATTAATCCATACAATACCGAGCGTGTATATTTATTTTATGAAAAGATGGATGAATGTTTTTCCAAAGGAACAGCTTTTAATTCTCAAAAGTGAAGATTTTTATAGCAACCCCTCAGCCACAATGAAGCAAGTTCATCGTTTTTTGAACTTACCAGATTATTCACTGGCTGAGTATCGTAATTACAATCCAGGTTCGTATTCTCTCATATCTGATAAATTACGTCAACAATTAGTGGAGTTCTTCCACCCTTATAATCAGGAACTAGAGGAATATTTAGGTATGGAGTTTAATTGGGAGTGATTATATTTGGAGCAAGGGTTGGCTCAATATCTCCTGCGATCGCGATCGCCCTGATGGGGTAGCGATCGTCGGCAACACCTACGCGATGCTCTTGTCTTTACCCCTGTCCTATAAATTAATATTGAGGCCTCAGACTTAATTGCAGCCGGCCTCCGATTGACCGTCGCCTCCTTCAGCTCCTTTTTCATCAGAGCTTGCTTATACTGGATGACGAGAGCGATCGCACGCTTGTCTGTCCAACTGAAGAAACGGAGAAACTAAAGCTGGTGGGGGTGGCTGTCCCATTACCACTACAAAGAATTATTTTAAGCCCTTCTCAGAAGCTAACCAGGTATTGGTACTCGTGCGATCGCGCATTCATCGAGCGCCTTAATATCTTGCTCGAAGCCTAAGTCAAAAGTAGCATTAGATGGTATTGTCGCATCTATGAGCTCGGCAGCGGCAGGCTGGAGGTTTACAACCTGAACAATAGGTTTTAGCAGCAGTGGGTTCCGAACTTGCGCGGCCCTGCATGCGATCGCGCCAATCGGCGTAGAGTTAGGACTGTGGCAGGGCAGCTATCAAAACCAGACACTGCTATGTCTGCGGTGGTGGGACACCGAGGGCAATTTGCTGCTGACAGGTGCACAACGAGCCTCTAGAACCCAACAAACACTTTTGGATGCAATTCCTCGGCTGTTGGGAATGGGATTGAATGCAGAGGAAGTGGCAGAAGCCCTTGTCAAGCTCGATCGGACAATAACAGTTTAGCCGATTGCAAAGCGGGGGCCCGACAACAACATTTCACTCGACTTTTAAGGCTGACATAACGGCTACTACGCTGCCAATTTTTTCGCACTTCTGAAACTTGATTTTTAATTCAATTTAGATAGCGTAACTTGACTATTAAATCAATTCAGCTTTTGTTAAAAACGCTAAAAAATAGCTAATTGTTGTGTGCCCTAAAGTCAGGCAAGTGCAGTATAAAGTCAGGCGTTTGCAGTACAAAATCAGGTATTTGCAGGTATTTGCAGGGGCTGCATTTTACCTGTATTTACCTGAAAATATCCTGCAAACGCCTGAATTTTTCGGTCAAATTGCTGCTTTTTTGTGTCGAGCGTGCATTTGTTTGTTGAGGCTGGTTATGGCTGTTCTCTCTCGGTAGCAAGCAATGGTTTTGTCCGTACAAAGATTTATTTATTACTTTTAAAGAAAAACAATCCACCCCATGAATAGAGATTACGGCCTGTACTAATCAGGTGGAGAACTATAACGAGCATTGATAGTTGGGAGTCGATCGGCTGCTGTAAACCAAGCCCGCCGTTTCCTCACGACTGCTGTAAACCAAGCCCGCCGTTTCCTCACGACTGCTGTAAACCAAGCGGTCGTTCCCTCACGACTGCTGTAAACCAAGCCCGCCGTTTCCTCACGACTGCTGTAAATGAAGCCACAGTTCCCTCACGGCTACTGTAAACCGAGTGCATAGGAGGTCACGGAGCTTCAAGCACAAGATTGAATTAAAGCGGAGGGAGCGAATAATTCGCAATCCTTTATCCGACCTTCGTAATTCTTCGGTTATTTGGCCTCTCACTAATGAGGGAGAATACTTTACGAGCGAAGAAAAGAAACAGCTTTCCTTTATTTCAAACATGGGACGATCGTCCCATGTTAATTACGAAGGTCGAGCGCTCGAAGGGCGGAGTATGCGTTGACTTTTACAGTTGCCAACACGATAGCCATCGACTGTAAGTAGCGATCGATCACAACGCAGGAATTTACCGTAATAAGTCAGGTATTTGCTGTACACAAGAGCGTGAGAATGCAGGCATTTGCAGGAACTGCACTCTACCTGTTTTTACCCCAAAATGTCCGGCAAGAGCCTGCTTTTTCCTGTCCCTTTACTGTTTTTTTGTGCAGAAAGTGCCAATTCCTGTTGGGACTGGTTATGGCGGTTCTCTCTCGGTAGCAAGCAATGGTTTTGTCCGTACAAAGCTTTATTTATTACTTTTAAATAAAAACAATGCACCTCATAAATGCGGAATCCTAGCCGCCAGGTCAGGTTTAAGACTTTCTTAAGCTTTAATGACAAATGTAGCTAACTGTAATACAAATCAAGCTGAATATTATACAGCTATAAGAAATGAGAGGGAGAAAGGAGCTGACAACGCCCTCGCCTGTCGAGCAAACACTTTAAGCAAATGGATAGATTGTCAGTTATTGATTCGCGCTCGCAACCAGTTATCCTCAAATGGCGGGGGTCACTTTACGCCCCTAGTTTGCTCTTTTGGGGTGAATTTGAAAGTAGTTATAAATTTATAAAATGAGATAAACTCAACTATTTTCATGGCTATGAAGCTCAATAAATTTCCTCAACCGCCGCAAAATCAGAGACTTTCGAGTCGGTTGGAACTGAGATTGTCTGACTCAGACTACAATCAAATTAAAGCTAGAGCAGAGCAAGTCAATTTGAGCATGAGCGACTTCATGCGCCGCGCAGCTTTGAGAAGAGCCCTGCCGCGCCCTCTAGCTGCATTTGACTTAAAATCCTATCAAGTTTTATGCAAGATTGATGCCCAATTGAGAATTGCAGGAAACAACCTCAATCAGATGGCTAAAGCTTGCAATAGTGCTGTGGCATTGGGAGAACCAGTTGTTGTCAATACAAAACTCTTAGAAAGCGTACAGCAACTCATTCGAGAAAACGGGAAGGCAATTAAAACAATAGTTGCAAACCTCGCCAAATCTACAGTACGCTAATTATTAACAAGCCAGAGCTTTACCGCCTGAGCAATCGATTCTGTGCAACTGACGCTTTTTCGGTTATGATTGGCAAACAAATCAAAGGTACAGGCTTTCGGGGCTGTCTGAACTACGTGCTGGGCAAAAAAGACGCCGCTCTAATTGGCGGTACTATGTGCGGACAAACTCCTGAAGAACTCGCTGCTGAATTTGCGATCGCCCGACAACTAAGACCTAACCTGAAAGTAGCAGTTTTTCACGCCACTTTATCTGTCGGTAGCACCGAAAAACTAGAAGATTCTGAAGAAAATGACCAACGCTGGCTGGCGATCGCAGCCAACTACATGAAAGCGATGGAATTTGACAACAACCAATACGCAGTTGTCAAGCACAGCGATACAGAACACGACCACATCCACATCGTCGCCAGTCGCATTTGCCTAGATGGAGGCGTTGTTGACGATAGCTGGGACTATTACAAAAGCCAAGAAACTATTCGCCAGCTCGAACGGAACTACAACTTGGAAACTGTTACACCCAGTTGGGAAACAGACAAGCGAGCTCAGACTACAGGAGAACACAGGCAATTAAAAAGCAAGGGAAACAAGAGTGTCAGGGTGCAATTGCAAGACCTAATTGATGAAGTTACCCAAGACAACCCAAGTATGCCAGAATTCGTTGAGCGGTTGCAGCAACAAGCCGTAGAGGTGCAAGTCGGATTGACTCGAACTGGAATCGGCTTCAGTAAAGGCATTTCTTACAAGTTAGATGGGGTCGCTTTAAGTGGCACTCAGTTGGGTAAAGCCTACACTTTTTCTGGATTACAGAAGCATCGAGGTGTTAGCTATGACAAAGGGCGAGATAACGCCCTAATTGAAGCTTTAATGCAGCCACAACACTTAGCGAACGCCCCTGGCGAGGCAGATGAAAAAGAGTTAGAGTCGTCACAATCCGAGTTAGCAGGAACCGCACTTGCTACTCCTGCAACAGCAAATGAGTTAGAGTTGTCACAATTTGAGCTAGAAACAACTACACCTGTAATTCCTGCAACAGCAAATGAGCTAGAGTTACAACTGTCTATCCTGCCTGAAAGGAATGAAACTCAGTGGCAAAAAGTGCGATCGCATCTAGCAGTCGAGTACAGTTTACCTTTAGAATTGCTTGAAAAATTGCACTCTCATTCTTGGCTGTATGCCGACTCAGAAAAGGCTGTCTTTACGGCACGGACGCTTGACGGGGAAGCCCGGTTCGCTTTTGTTCTCGATGAAAGAGGCAACTTTACTACAACCCATCCCCTATCATCTGAAGCTGCTTTCTGGGTGGCCACTACTGGAGAAATTGAGCGAGCTGTGATTGCTTGTAACCCAATCGAAGCCCTTTCAATTTTGCTTATTGAACAGGATAACTCTACAACAGCACCAGCGACACTTTACCTAGGAATTGAACGAGCTTCACAACTGCCTATACAATTCTTACAAGAACTCGATAGCGTTATTATAGCGATCGCCGAAAATTCTCAGCTCGCTCGAAATGCGCGATCGTTGCTACCGGATGCAGAACTTGTCAATCCACCGTCAAGTTGGAATGATATCTGGATACAATTAATTGAGCAAGAACAGCAAACTCCTAAACAAAATAACCAACAGTATAAACGGCACACCCAAGACCTCGAACTGGATTAGTTATTGCCACTTAACAATTTGACTTTTATTAAATAAAAGCGCTAGCTAACAAATTTCCTGGTTGCGACATAAATTACTGGGTAGTTCTGGCATCTCAGGGTTTTGATAACGGTGGGTCAACCCTTTTATCCCCCCAATTATTCTTACCAGGCAGGAATACCAATTACTGATATTGCTGCCACTAATTTTGACAGCTTTTTTAACGTATTTATCAACTATTTTGGCGTAACTATTAAGTAAATTGAGGCCGTGCTTGCTCAAATGATTTGTGAGTCAACATGGGTAAAAATAAATTATTTATACATTTTATCGTACTCACTAATATTTACGAAAAAACAAATTTGTGAGCGCTGTCGCGCCCAAAAATAAAGCATCGGAAAAAAAATGGAACTATCGCAAACCTACACCTATTACTTCAATAATTTAACCTGCGTCCACCAAACAGAAAACGAACTGTACATCATGGGCAAGGAAACAACACTTGTACTGAATTTTCAACAAACAAGCTATCAAACGCTCGACAAAATAATCCACGCTCTGCGACTTGTGAGAGACAAAAAAGTCCAAAATCGAAAGTCAATTATTGAACAAGAACTGCTGGCATTAAACTTCCAATTCCCTCTCGAAAGCAGCAACCGTAGCAACAACGACAGCAACAACGACAGCAACAACGACAGCAGCAATGGTAGCAGCAACGGCAGCCACAAAAACTGCGAGCTAAAAATTGACTGGTAATTCAATTATGCCGGAGAGACAAGTTTGTTTCTCCGGCAGCCAATAGCAAACATTAAAACCACATTCAAAAATGGCAAACACAATAGCAGGATATGTATATCTCCTGCACTTTGAGCAGCCGATATGTCCGACTCGTCCGTCTCAACACTATGTCGGCTGGACTAAAGATTTGGACGAAAGGCTTTATCACCATAAAAAAGGCAGAGGGGCTAAGTTTTGCGGCGCCGCCCGAGAACGCGGAATAAAATTTGTTCTGGCAGAATGCTGGGTTGCATACAAAAGTTTTGAGAGAACAATCAAGAGGCAAAAGAACCACAAACGCTTCTGCCCTATTTGCACAAATTTGGTAAACTAAGATAATGCAATGTTTGCAACACTGATGCTTGACCGGAACTGTTTTGTCCTACAAATGCGTGTAGGCGTAAACTATCGTTCTGTATCTTTGACCTACTTAATTCTCTCTCAAATCCTGGCTAGCTGGTTTACAGATTACTGCTACCATACCTCACACTTAGTAGTAACCGCCATATTAGTTTAAGCTGATTAAAAATTAGGAGCAGAAAATCCGATGCTCCCCAAGAATAACCGCAAAAAGTTACCATTATTGGCAGCGTTCTTAATCTCGCAATTTATCCCTTGGTTCTTGAGTGCGATCGGGCTATTTCTCAGTTTATGGGTCATCGTACCAGCACCCACGCTGTTTCTGTACCCTTTGGCGGTGGGAGCACCAGAAATTAGTCCTTGGTTAGTCGGTATCAATGCGATTGCTCTTCTGCTGAATCTGCCCAGACGACATCTAGGCAAAGTCTACATTATTTTACCGATTTGTAACCTGTTCGCCCTAATTCAGAGCCTGCTGCCACTGATGCAATTCCCAGCAGCCAATGCAGCGATAGCTACCGAAATGCAAGCAGTTCTAGGGACAAACTATTTAGCTACCGTTCCTCAAGCTTTACGCGCGCCGCTACGCCCTCAACCGTTTATCTTAGCAGATGCGTTCCGGGGAATTCCCATTAGAGACATGAGGATTGATCGTACTATTGTATTTGCCAACCCTGACGGAGTTTCACTGAAACTAAACCTTTACCGGCCGATGCAAATTGGCAAATATCCAGCGATTATCACGCTTTACGGGGGAGCTTGGCTCAGAGGCAATCCCGATTACAATGAGGAATTCAGTCGCTACATGGCCGCTCTTGGTTATTGTGTTGTGGCAATTGATTACCGCCACGCTCCGAAGTATCGCTTCCCAGCTCAGCTTGAGGACGTACAAGCCGCTCTTTCCTACATCAAAACTCATGCCAATGATTGGGAAATCGATCTCAATAGAATTGCTCTGATGGGAAGGTCTGCCGGTGCCCATTTAGCAATGCTAACTGCTTATAATTCAAGCGTGCTTCTAGTTAGAGCAGTGGTGAACTATTACGAGCCAAATGACCTGATTGGGGGATACAATGACCCACCTTTTCCTGATGCAATCGATGTTCGAGCCGTCTTGCGTGCCTTTCTCGGAGGAACCCCAGACGAACTCAATCAGCTTTACCGTCAGGCTTCCCCTATCAATTACGTTAAACCCAATCTTCCCCCTTCTCTACTGGTTTATGCAGGTCGCGATCATATCGTTCAGGCTAAGTTTGGTCGATCGCTCTACCAACGATTGCGAGCCACAGGCGATTCCCGACGGGATAGCTTCGCTTCACGGGCTATTTTGCTGGAAATTCCGTGGGCTGAACACGCCTTTGATGCAGTTTTTAATGGACCGAGCAATCAACTGGCTTTGTACTACACAGAACGCTTTTTGGCTCATGCTCTGAAGTCTGCGGATTACCAACCAATTAAATAAAACTGAAAAATTTACTCATTTATGCTTAAATAAATGCCTCTCAAACTGTCTTAAGTTTTGTTGCTTCAAATCCCTTTAACTTAAATCCATATAAATCCCCATTACTGCGCCAGGAACGTTTTCGGCAGTGGGCGGGACTATATGAAATCCATGCTTTTTATACCAATCAACTAGATTTGGATTCCTAGCGATGTCCTCCTGCATCAAGGAACCGTAAATCCGCCTTGCACCACGCCTGCGGGCTTGAGCGATCGCAAATCGCAGCAACTCTGTGCCTAGCCCTCTGCGACGGTAATCTACGGGCAGAGGCTTAAATACAAGTTGCAAAAGTGCGCTCGCCAGGTTTTGAGGAGTGTGGACGACAGCATCATCAATAATTAGGTCGCCAAGGGACATTTGATCTGGTGGATGAAAAAACCACTGAACCCTTCCGATTTCGCTGCCTTGCTGTAACACCTTGACAATGAATAAACCACTGTCACCGTCCACTCGCAAGCGGTACTCGCGTCCTTCACAATCGCGAACAACATGATAGATGGGGTCAAGTAAATTATCGGACATAAAACATCTTTTTTAGCTCTATTTTTTTTAGCGAACTCCCGCGCCTATAAAAGCTGCCCAGTAAATAGGGTGAGAGAAAGGCTTTGATTCTTGACAAATTCTATCCAAATTTTTGAGAGACTGATGAATTTGTTGGCCAATCTTATCATACTTTTGGTATTCTTCATGCAATTGCCGATAAACTTGGGAACCGGAGGAGCAAGTATCTCGTTCTGCCTTAGAGCTTTTGCGGAGCGTCTCGGTTTCTTTAAGTTTCTGTTTCAACACTTCTTTGAGTTGGGGTTTGTAACTAGCAGCTAGGGTATCCCCCGTAAGCATCCGCAACTTAAATTGAGCTTTTCTAATGGCTTCTGGTCGATTCTTTCCCTGCTGCCACTCTTGATAGTAAAAAATCGAAAAAAGCGCTGTGGCTAAATCATCGACAGCCCAGAGCGTACTGATAACACTTCTAGCTCCCGCAGACAAAAAAGCCGTCGAAAAAGTAAGGACATCATCCGTAATATCAATCATCCCCAATCCTGTTTCACAGCAGGAAAGAAATACATCCGATAACTGAGGGAAACGCCATGCAGGAGTCATTAACTGACCTAAAGTAATGCAGCCATCTCCTAAAATTAATGTCGATTCTAAGGGATTGTCGAGGCGGGACTGGGCGTGGTGGCTAGAGTGAAGGATTTGGACGGTTCGCGCTAGTTCTCGATAGTTATTAACTGTAGCTTGATGGCGACCTTTTAAGCGTTGATTGTCTGGGATACTATAAAGAAGTGCGAGTTGCTCTCCTTCAAAACTGGCACAAGGCAAGTCGCCCGTTGCATCTTCAACAGTGCCACAATTAAGGTTACTGCGGAATGAGGGACGCTGCTGGCAGAATTCTAACACTTGGCAACTGGGCGCGTAACGAATGAGAAACTTGTCTCCTAAATAGCGGTTATCTGCAATAGGAAGCGCAGCAAAGGGAATGTGGTGAAGGGCAACATGAGGAATTATAATGAGTTCATGAATTCCATCTAAATGCCATACTATTAAATCATCCAATTTTAAAAAATTGGCGATTTCAGCTAGCATCCTATTCAATTGCTCTTGCCAGTAAATTTTCTCCTCAACGTATTGCTCTAACCACTGCTGGAAAATCCACCCGTGTAAAGCCTCCAATCCTAAATTGGCGCAACTTTGCAGGGTAATTTGGTTTTGCCGCACCACGAAGATAAAGGTGTCGCTAACGGTGGTGTAAAAGCTGAGAATTGCAGTAGTGGGTTTATCGATAAGTTGCTGGATGGATGGGAAGTTGAGAGGATTGACTCGAATTTGACCAGCCAGCACCGGATCTAGGCGGCGAAGTTGTTCCCAAATCAGGAGTTTTTCAGCTTCCAGATCAGCAATTGTTTGATTGTAAGCTTTGACAGCAGCACGGCTGTTATCAAGTTTGCTATTATCAATGTCGCTGCTAGGTTGATTGCGCCCTCGTTCCTTGTCAATTTGCTGCTGTAGCTGTTCAAAATCCTGTAAATATTGTTTAATTTCAGCAGGAATTTCTGCACTTGAGTAGAGGTCATTGCTTGCCATCAAGTCTACGAGGCGTTTAGAACGCGATCGCTCTACATATTCAACAGCTTTATCTAACTGCTTGTTATTGATGCAGGCTTCCACCATCTTTGCATAAACGTCGATCGCGTCTGAGAGAATTTCTTGGCGGCGAGATTCCGAAGTTGCCCAAGTACGGCTGGTTTCTACAGCTTCAATCGCGATACTATATCCCTCAATGGCTAATTTCCAATTTCCCATTACAAATGCTCTGTTTCCCAGCATTTCTCCAACCTTCAAGCATTCAAATGGGAAAGCAGTTGGCGTGAAGACAGCCATTGCTGATTGATAACAGGCGATCGCCTCTTCATTTCGATCGAGGCTGTAGCAACTGCCTAGATTCATTTGACCCATAGCCCACTCTCTAGGAAAATCCTCCTGGTTAAAGATTTGTAAGGCAGCTTTATGGGGTGCGATAGCTATTTCTAAATTCTCATTTCGATCGCCATTAAGTCGATGCAAATAAGCATTAGCCAGATTCATTTTTACTCTAGCCCAATCAACGGGAAACTCGTCTTGAGTGTAAACTTGCAATGCTTCTTGGTTAACTGCGATCGCCTTCTCAACATTTTCTACCGGATCGCCATGAAGTCGGTGGCGGTAGGCAGAGGCCAGATTCATTTGAGTTTGCGCCCAAAGTTCAGGGAATTCTTCGCGGGTGCGGAATACCAGGGCATTTTCATAACAGGCGATCGCTTTTTCCAAGTTTTCCGCCTTGTCGCCGCAGATGCGATCGCAGTAAACGATGCCCAAATTGTTTTGCACTTGGGCCCATTCTTCAGGCATTGCTTCGCGGGTGCGAACTTCCATTGCAGCAACGCCTGCAGCAATCGCCAATTCTGCATTCTCTAACTGATCTCCCCAAATTCGGTTGTCATAGGCAAGAGTCAATGTATTTTGAATCGTTGCCCACTGTATCGGAAAAGCTTCGCGGGTATATACTTGTAGGGCATCTTGACAGTAAGCGATCGCTTGTTCTTGATTTTCGGCGCGATCGCCCTTAAAACGGCGACGATAAGCCATGCCGAGAAACATCTGACAAAGCGCCCACTCTTCAGGAGTAGATTCGCGGGTTAAGGCTGTGGCAGCAATTTTGTAACCTGCGATCGCAATTTCTAAATTATTAGCCTCATTACCTTTTTTGAAGTCGCTTATGCGCCAGCTTAAAACCAAAATACCCGAAGCAATTTCTTTTCTTTTTTCAGGTGGAACTTCGGATAGCATAGCATCGTCTTCATCTGGCATCTCGTCAACAAAAATTTCGTCAAGTTGCTCTGGGTTAGCATCACGAAATATTTTCTGTAGCCACTTTATAAAAAGTTCGTCTATAGGTTCTGGGTTAGCTGTCAAAGATATAAGTTTTTGCGCTGTTTTAACAAAATACTTCTCAAGTTGCTCTCGCTCATGTTCAAGTAAGGTATCCACTCGAATTTTACCTTGATTTTCGGAAATAACTTCCAATAATTCCACTGGTAAATTAGGGCGAATTTTATGTTGAATAAAATTCCATTGTTCGGGGAAATTTTCTTCGGTAAAAACAGTAGCTGCAACTTCGTAGCCTGTTTTAGCAATCTTCCGGTTGTTTTCTGAATTGCCTTTGGGGAAATCTTCAATGAGACTGCTAAAGTTAAGAATTCTTGCCGCTAAATTGATTGCTTCCCCTGGTCCTAGTTGAGATATATCAAACTTTATTAGACTTAATCGTTCGACAAAACTGTTGTCCAGTTTATCTAGGTTGGCTTCTAGAAGCTGGTACAAAGCTTGCGAATTATTTTCGCTTTTGGCAACGGTGTCTAAAACTTTAATAAGAAACTGTGAAGTTGAAGTTATTTGCTGGATATGAACATTTTCTAGGATGTCTAAAATAATAGGAGAACTTGAGCGTTCAGCATATTCTCTAGCTTTTTCTAGTTCTCCACAGTCCATGCAAAGCGCTACTATTTTTGTGTAAGCAGAAATCTTTGCAGGAATTTCTTGATGTAAAGATTCAGAATCACCCCAACGGCTGAGCATCTCTACAGCTTCAATTACAATCTCAAAACCTTCAAAAGCTTCTGCCTTTTTGCCAGTAGCCAATGCTACCTTTCCCAACTCAAGTCCGGTTTCGATGCACTCTCTAGGGAACGAAGTAGGTGTAAAGACTTTTAAGGCCGCTTGAAAACAGGTTAAAGCATTAGCAATTTGTGCCAATTTGCGGTAAGCAAAACCCAAATCTAACTGGGTTTTAGCCCATCTTTCTGGATAGGTTTCGAGAGTATAAATTTGTAAGGCTGCTTGATAGGCTGCGATCGCCCGTTCCTGGTTCTGGATTTTGTCCCCTAAAATCCTTTCGCTATAGGCAAGACCAAGGTGAAATTGGCTACTAGCCCAATCAGAATCAGTACGAACTTTTAAGGCAACTTGATAACAAGCGATCGCTTTTTCTAAATTCTGTGCCCCATCGCCTTCAACTCGGCGAGTGTAAGCAAGTGCCAGGTTATTTTGCAGCGTTCCCCAAAGTTCAGGATCTCGATCGCGGCTAATAACTTGCAAGGCTCCTTCATAACAGGTGATCGCCTTTTCTAAATTCTCAGCTTTATCTCCGACGATTCTGTCACTGTAAACAAGACCGAGATTATTTTGCACCATCGCCCACTCTTGAGGAGAAGTGTCACGAGTGTAGATTTGCAAAGCATTAGTGCAAGCCGTTAGGGCTTTTTCAAGGTTGGGCGAGCGATCGCCCCAAATCCGATTCCGGTAAGCAGGGGCTAAATCAAATTGGATTTGCGCCCATACTTGTAGGTAAGCCTCACGAGTAAAAATTTTGGCAGATCCTTCAAAACCTGCGATCGCAATTTCCAGGTTAATTGCCCTATTGCCCAGTGGAAACAGCCAGAGCATTTTGCAGAAAGATATCAGAAAAAGTGCGATCGCTTTTTTTAGTTTTGGCTGGCTTTTCAGGAGCGTGTAATTTATCCAAATACAAAAGTGTCGCAAAAAAGCTTCATTGTTAATTGCTAGTATCAGGTAAACAGTTTGTTGGTCACTTGGGCTTAGCAGAATTGTCCGTAATACTTCCCACAAGAAAGCCGGAGCTTTAACAAAAGAGTCTGTTATTGGTGAGCCATCGCTTCCTGTGTAAAAATTCCTGAATGTTTCCAGGTTTAATTTTTCCCGGTTTTTAGTTAAAAAATCAGCCAAATCAATTAAACAATCAGCACCCGAAAACTCCCTCTGTGCTACCAGAATTGTAGCTACCATTTCCATCATTTCCAGCAAACCAACATCAACCAACTGCGGGTGCTTCCTTAAAATCTTCAGTTCCTTACCGCGAGGACATTCGAGGAGCGCTTGAATTAGCTTGAAATAAGCTGTCTGGCGTTTTGTCGCTTGGGGAGTTTTCGCCGATGGGCCGAATCCTTTTGCCATATTCTTTACAGGTTACGAAGGGGAGACTACATATATACATCAGCCATCCGCTCCAAAATTACGCAGCATCTCTCCAGATTCCTGCTAACTTCTCCAGCAAATCTTCGGCTAAATCCTGTAAATCAGTGTCGGCGCTGTCGGCGCTGTCGGCGCTTTCACGAGTCAACTCTCCTCCTGCGGGGCTACCGGCTAACACTTCTCCCGCAGCGTACCGCCACTCATACTCCTCGCAAGTTCGATAAATACGCTCTAATTGGGCAACAATATTGCTCCGCGATTGAGTTTCTATCTGAGATCTCACTTGTACCGCCACCGGATCGTCTGTTTCTAAGAAGGCGATCGCTTCTTCTAAACGAGTAATCTGTTCGATTAAAGCGTCGATCGGCATTAATTCTGCTACCGCTAACTGTTGTGGTGGATTTGAGCTATCTAAGCTTGGGGCAAATCCCAATAGCTGCACGGAGTCCAGGCGAGCGCTAAATTGTACTCCCACATATCCAATCCGATTTTCTATTACTTCTTCGGGTAAGAGAATGGTTGTTTCACAAGGTAAAACTGGGCGGCATTCTAAAGAGCCAATGCCAGTAATTACCAAGTCAGCAACATTAGCTAGCGCCGTTTTTGCTGGATTGAAGCTATCAGAACCTTCCAAATCAGTTTCAATTTGCAGCCATTTTAAATAGCTGTGAACAGCGTAAACTGCCAGTGCATTCAAGTAAACTCGTTTTCCTTTTTGTACTGTACTTTGAACGGCAGCAAGTTGCCGCGCCATGTCGTGCGCTTTTAACTCGATCGGTACTGTTAACAGAGGTAGTTCTGCGGTGTTCATGGTTGCTGCTCCTGTCCATATCCTAACTTGCTAGCTATTTTTTGCAGTAGTGGTTTACATTTTCTCTTCCAATGAGAATTCAGGGTTGTGTACTTAACGTTTAACTCTTCTGCTAAGTCTTGAAACTTGTCAGGAGGGTCTTTTAACACTCTTCTCAGACTTAGAAATTGGCAGTTGCACTCTGGGCAAGAACCAGGATAGCTATTTCTGAGATTTTCTTCGGGATCTTGCTCGATGTAAAGTTCTAGTTCGAGACCAATCCGCTGAATGGTTTCTTTCTGAGCGCTTTCAATCATGCCATCCAACCCACTGAGCGTAAAATCAGGTAACTGTTCGACCCGAGTTATTGCCCCAGCATCCACCGCAATCGGAGCATCTAAACTAATTGGAGCATTTTTTTTAGGAGAATACAAATCTTGAATTCGCCGACCCTGGTAGCCGTTAACCCAATTGCTCAAACTTGTTGCAATAGAAGGCTGGCGTTGCTCAAATTGAGTAATTTCGCGGCTCACCCATTCTAAAGTAAGGTTTAAGGCTTCGGGATAATTTGGATGAGTTGATTTTTTAAGTTTTGGTAGTTGCTGAATTTCCCGCAATAGCTGATTCATGGCTGTTCGCCATTTCCTGCTTTGGGCTGAGTTTTGGCGCACCTGTGCGATTAAAGCGCTTAACCGTTCATCTCGATCGTCCATGCCACTTTTTTAAAGAGCGAGTTAATCTGCTCTGTATTGTCTCATTAGTCGATCGATAACCTGTGTTAAGAGGGTTAAAAATTAATAAACGGCAAGTGACTTATGTCTTGGTGCGGGCTGATTCGCGGGCGGTGCGGGGAGGAAAGGGACTGTTACCGCGCGAATTATTGCAAGTGAAGCAAGCTAAACGCAGGTTAGGGAGTGCGTTAGACCCGCCCAAGCTTTTAGGCTGTAAGTGTTCAATAGTTCTTTCCGATTTCTGCATAGACTTTTTGCACCAGTGGCAGCGGTTTCCGTACAGTTCCAGAAGCTGGCGCCTCTTGTTGCGTCTTGAAGCTGGGGACATAAAGCTTTGGGAGCCTCACGGCTGTTACGTGTTCATTTACGTATCAGAGCCCTGCTAAAAATTTACGCAACTCCCCTTCAATTGGAGGAAATATAGTTGACCCGCTTCAGTTGGAGCGTTCAGTTTCACATCGGGGATGGAAGATTTAACGGCTCTCCTGGACTTTTGGTGAAAAAGTGGGGGTTGCTGATAGCTTCATCAAAAGATTGAATTGAAAGCCTTATAGGGCAATGGATTGAGGATTGATCAGGCTGGCTTATAACCTCAAGATCAGGAGAGCCGATTTAACTAGATTAAATGGTTCAAATTAATCGCGACCACTATTAAAAACCGAGTTGCTGCGACAAAATTCGATATAAATTGTCTTCCCTTTTTGATAGATAAATTAACTCTCTGGAGATGAGCCGCGTTCGCGGCTAACTCTCAGCCAATTCAACTCAACTAAAAAAGATGGATTTAACTCTCACCTTACAACATTTGTCTGGAATTGCTGTTTCCGAAGCTCAAAAACTAACAAAACTAGGTCTTCGCACCATTGCAGACCTACTCTACTATTTTCCTAGAGAACATCTCGCCTTCAAACGCACTCGGATTGCTGAGACAAAAACAGGAGATTGCGTAACAATTGCAGGCAAAATTATCAACCACAGTATCTTCGACTGCCGTACTAAACCAGAACTTACATTACAAAAATGGATTGTTTGCGACCAAACCGGCAGAATAGTTTGCACTCAATTTTACAACCACAGCTATTACCAATCGCAACTATGGCGTTCCCACCAAGCCGAACTTTACAAACAAGGTGCTATTGTATTAGTGACAGGAAAAGTCAAACAAGATAGCTATGGTAAAACCATCAGCAACCCAACAGTTAAAGTTGTTAGCTTTGAAGATGCTAAAGCCAGCACGACCTCTATTGTACCAGTTTACCGCTTAACTAAAGGCATAACTAACGAGCTAGTCCGGCATTGTATTCGTACAGCACTTGACTGTGTTGGTTTTATTGAAGACCCGCTGCCACAACGACTTCGCAAACGTTTTGGGTTAATAGCTCTCCAAAAAGCTATCGCACATATTCACTGTCCCCCAGACAGCAATACCCTCGAATCTGCCCGCCACCGCTTAGTGTTCGATGAATTTTTCTACTTGCAATTAAGGCTATTGCAGCACCGATATACCTTGCAACAACAGCAAGGATACTCCCTAAACTCAACAGGAAAACAGCTCAGAAAACTTTACAAGAATTTACCTTTTACCCTCACCAAAGCACAGCAAAGAGTCATTGCCGAAATTCTGTCAGACATGAGCAAACCAACTCCGATGAATCGCTTAGTACAAGGAGATGTCGGTGCCGGCAAAACAGTAGTAGCAGCAGTCGCCATCCTTGCAGCAATTCAATCCGGTTATCAAACAGCACTAATGGCACCGACTGAAGTGTTAGCTTCCCAACACTACCGCAAACTCAGTGAATGGTTTGAGCCGCTGGGATTGTCTGTAACGCTGTTAACAGGCTCCACAACAGCTAAGATTCGTCAAGAAATTGCCAAAGGATTAAACTTGGGGCTTCTTCCCTTGCTAATCGGTACTCACGCACTGATTCAAAATACTGTAAGCTTTAAGAAACTGGGTTTTGTGGCGATCGACGAACAGCATCGATTTGGAGTTCAACAGCGGCTCAAGTTGCAGCAAAAAGGCATTAGCCCTCACATTCTGACAATGACCGCCACACCCATCCCTAGAACTTTAGCCCTGACACTGCACGGCGATTTAGACATCAGCCTGCTGGACAAACTGCCACCGGGGAGAGAGCCAATTCAAACTCAGCTATTTACGAGTAGAACTCGCCACAAAGCTCACGAAATAATTCGACAACAAATCCAACTGGGCTATCAAGCCTACATCATTCTGCCACTTGTCGAAGAATCTGAACGGCTTGACCTCAAAGCCGCCATTGAGGAGCATCGGTACTTGAGGGAAAATATTTTCCGCAATGTCAATATCGGGCTGCTACACGGCCGCATGAATTCCGCCGAGAAAGAAACAGAAATCGCCAACTTTATTGCCCATAAAACTCAAATTCTCGTCTCCACGACGGTTGTTGAAGTCGGAGTTGATGTCCCCAATGCCACAGTCATGTTAATCGAACACGCGGAACGATTTGGCCTGTCGCAATTGCACCAACTCAGAGGTCGGGTAGGACGGAGCACGGCACAATCTTACTGCTTGTTGGTAAGCGATTCCAAATCAAATAATTCTAGAGAGCGGCTCAAGATAATGGAAACTTCGCAAGACGGCTTCTTTCTAGCAGAAATGGATTTGAGATTGCGAGGGCCAGGTCAGGTATTAGGAACCCAGCAGGCGGGACTGCCAGAATTTGCCAAGGCTGATTTAATCAACGACCAGGCCATACTAGAGCAAGCTAGGAAAGCAGCACAGTTGATAGTCGCAAAAGACCCCACTCTGGAAAGGTGGCCCGAACTTTCACAAGAATTGTTCCGGCGACAGCAGGTTAACAAACTCGATGCAGAAGCAGCACTTAACTAATAACCTGTTGTGCATCTAGATTAGACTTGAATTGCCTAAATCTTTGATTAATAGGTTAACCGCAGATTCAAGACTGCTCAACGCAAATAAACGCAGAGAATTTCCTGATTGGAGAGCGAATAAATGCAATGCAACTCTATTGTCTATGGTGCAATACGTTTGGGTTAACGCTCTCTAACGAATTCTATCTCTGTTACGATTTTATGACAATATATGCATCTTTTAAAAGTCAGATTGTTCTTAACCCAAGCATATTGGTCTATGGTCTTCGAGGGAGAGAGGATTTGACAATTTTTGAGGGTCATTGAGCTCTACAATTTAAATGCAGTACAACTTACTGATTGCATAAATAGTTGCAACTGAGTGTTGAGTTTTATGATTCTACTCAACACGCAGTTGCTTGTACATAAGTTCTGTGGCTACTGCTTTTGCCAGCGAGCATCTACCCCTCGCCCCCGACATTGCAAACGCCCAGCATCTCTCTCCCGGCGCAATAAACGCCGAATCAAATCAATTCCCACTGTCGGACACCTTTCCTGCAACTCTCTAATTGAAAATTCTTGAGGCAAATTGTTAATCGCATCCAATACAATCGCCGTTTTAGTTCCTTTTGCGGATGTAACATATCCCACCCGCTGTTCAAACTCCCGATAAGCTGATAGCAGCATGACTCCCAAGAAATACTCCCACCAAGGTAATAGATTGTGCTGCCCTTCATGCCAATCTTGGGAAGATTGATAAAGCGTATCGTAGTAGCTTTCCTTAGTTCGTTCTACAATCCGTTCTAAACTAATGAATCGTCCTACTTCGTAACCAGCTTTGTACAGCAGCAACAGCGTTAGCAACCTTGCCATTCGCCCGTTTCCATCTAAAAATGGATGAATGCACAAAAAATCTAAAATATAAGTTGGAATTAACAATAAAGGTTCTATCTCGCCCGATTCCCAGAGGCGATTAAACCGTTCTTGCAGGCGTTCCATTGCCGCAGGAGTACCATAAGCGGGAGTAGGTTGAAACCTCACCACTTTAGTCCCGTCAGGATAATTCGCGCTAATTTCATTATCCACTGTTTTCCAGCGCCCACCTGTATTAACAGCAAATTGGTAAAGGTCGCGGTGCAGTTGTAAAATAACACCTGTACTAAAAGGAATGTGAGTATAACTGGTGTGAATTGTAGTTAGCACGTCCCGATAACCCGCAATTTCTTGTTCTGAACGATCGCGCGGCGTTGTTTTTTCTGTTACTAATTTCTTAATGCGTTCTAACGGCACAGTAATGCCTTCAATGCGGTTAGAAGATTCGGTACTCTGAATAACCGCAGCTTGGCGCAAAGTGCCTAAAACTTGTGGGGCTTGTTGTTTGAATAACTCCTGCTTTCCCTTGTACTCTCCAAGCAAACGAATTGTTTGCAGAAGTCTTTGGTTGAGCTGTTGACTTTCAATGAACCCCTCTTCAAATGACAGCATATCTATTTTATCTCCTTTGTATTAATTATAAACATTTATTGCAGTCAATAAGTCGGATATTGCGTGCGCTCGCATCAAAACTTTGAAACCAGATCGCAAGCAGAACCGACGCCAAATCCAGGTAAATAAGTAAGGCGATAGTTGCTTTTAGCCATAGCCCTTGCCTCTCTTGTTGTCCAAGGTTTGACGCTCAGCAAATCGGGTTCAGTTTCCAGTTGCTTTAAATAAAAGCGATCGCCCGTTACAAAGGCGATCGCCTGAGCTAGGAACTTGCAACAGCTCAAAGGAGCCTGAACCACCTGCTTTTCAGTAAACCTAACCACAATCCAATTCCACTCTAAGAATAATTGATTGCGGCGCATATCCCTGTCAGCATCGCAGCAGTGAGTGGGCTTCTTAGATTTGCCAGCATAAGGTTCATCAATCTCGACATCAATTCCGAGTCCAGAGGGAGTGTGAATTACAGTAAAATCTGCTGAATAGCTCCTCTGAGATGACGGAATTTTAAACTCTGCTGCTTGGACAACTTCCTCGAAATATTGCTGCAAATATTGCAAAAAGCGTTGTTCACTCACTCCTTGCCGAGCTTGAGATGTGCCATTAGAACTAACCCGAAGTGACATCAAATCCTTGAGCAATCGATTTCTGTGATGTAAGTCAATTTTTACACTTTTAAAAACTGTCTGCAACCCTTCTTTTCCTAGCTTAAAACTAGAAAATTCCTGCTGTTTGTTGGATAATATCTCTTGTTGGGATAATATCTCTTGTTGGGATAATCTTTTTTGTTGGGATAATATCTCTTGTTGGGATAACATCTCTTGTTGTTTGTACTCAAGAACTTGCTGCTTATACCTGGATACCAGCTTTTGGCGACAACCAAACACATAACTATAAGCAGCCGCAATTAAACATGAATAAGCAGCTACTACCAACAGCACTTCCCACCACAGCCAACCCCAGGAAATAGCTAACAGCGGAAGTACGATCGCACCATAGAGCCAAAACACCCAAATTAACCACAGCCACTTGACAGGTAACACCACAGGTGGTTGAGGCGGAGTCAACAAAACAACAGGTTTCCCGAATTGTTGAGTTTCTTGAAGTTGGGATGAGGTGGCACAACTAGAAGTTACTTCTGGTAAAGGATATTGATGGCAAAACTGCATTACCGCTTTTGGGTAAAAAACTATAGGATAATTCATATTTTCAAATACTCCTTTTTTTTAGAGCGCGGTCGCGCTATTTTTAAGAAAGTTTTTTGAATTGTATGCAAAAACTCACCCAGTCAAACTCACAAAATTTAACTCATTCTCAACCAGGTAGCAAGATTCAAAAGGACAAACAAATCTCTCTTAAATCCGACGAGGCAACAATGGCTGCGCTTACTCAACTCGAAGAACGCCGCGATTATTATCACACCTGCATCAACGGAGGATACTAAGCATGAATTTAGCCACCGCAACGCTTGCTCAAAGTTCAATAACTGCGGCTCAACTTTGGCATCAACTAGAGTCAGCAGAAAGCTCAGAAGAAATTGACCAACTGCTGCAATCCCTTTGGCAAACCCAAGAAACCCAGGAACTTGCTGTTGATGCCCATGCCGACTTAGCCGACCAAATTGATGCCGAAATTGCAGGAATTACAGCCCGGATGCAGTATTTGATAGAGCTGCATTCAAGAGCTCTCAACAAACTCCAGGGGTGGAGAGAACGGTTAGATAAAACCGTTCTCTACTTCAACGAGTGCGGCGTGTTAACTTCCGAAATTATTGGCAAACACCGCCGCATTGCTGTCAAGGAAAATCCCCCTACCTGTGAAGTTTTGATTGACCCATCTCAACTGCCAGAACCCTATCGCCGAGTCGAAACCAAAACCGTAATTTCTGCCGACAAAAAGGCGATTTCAGACGCTTGGAAACAAGGAATGCCTGTAGATGGCACTAGGGTGTTCCGCAAGCGCAAAGTGGTTTACAGCTTGCTTCCCGGTAACAATTTGCACTCTCTTCAAGTCAACCAAACGCTTGAAAGTCGTTCTTCGGATAAAACGCCGTCCAAAAAACGGCGTTAGCCATCTTTTCAGGTGTCACAAATACCTTGATCTGACACCTGAATTGTTAAATATCTCCGAGTTAGACACCTCCGAATTATACCATTTATGAAAAGTCATGCAACAGTAGCAACAGTAGGTTGATTTCGTGAAATAAACCCAACGATGCAGATTGTAGCAAGACTTTTTACAAATGGTATTACAATGTGACACGTTTGTTTTGTAAGAGCGAAGACTTAATTTCGGTCGGTATCTCTTATAAATCAATCCAGTATTGAGGGTTCTCCACTTGTTCTTCGATGACGTTGAATAAGTGTGACGCTCTACCTTTAATAACCCCGTTAGCATCGAGGTTCAAACCTCCCAATTGCTGGCTGTTTTCACCTTCTCCAAAAGCAACACGAGGAAGTGCATCGCTATCGCTATCAGAGAAATAATCCCGTTGGCTTTCCATAGCCGTACTTGTGCGAACTACTTTCACTTTTTTTCTCCACATTGGGATTGTCATCCTGATTGTAACACGCTACTTCTTTCTTCTAAACCCCTCCAATTGGAGGGGGTGAATATCACTCAGTAGCAGGAATTTGTGAAGGAACAACCTTGTCAAAATCTGGACTATTGCTGTGCGTAAGTCCTAAAAATGTAAAAACTAGGATTCAGGAGCTAATCAATGAGCAGAAGAAAACTTACCCCAGAACATCGCTCCACAGAATGGGTAGCTGGGGAAGGACTAAAAATCCCAGTCTTTGATATGTCCTTGACTGACGGTAGAGCAAAGGGGCGGTACCAAGCTGAATCAGAAGTGCTGCGTAACTCCCTGCTTGAACTGCTTTTTGAACCTGAAGAATTAGCATCCCTAACCATCGTTAAACCAGACCCAAATGATAGCAGCTTCGACCCTCTCAAAAACATCGACTTCGGAGATGGTATTACCAGAAGAGTTGCTTTCAGCTCCGGCAAAAATGTGTACTTTGCAGACATTGAACTCTCAACCAAACTGTTGAGCGTATTCAAAACCCAACCCGACCACGCCTGTCGCTACGGCTCACTGCTAGTTAGCAGTTGCAACCAAGGAGCCAAATTGTTAGATAGCTCCCTTGACGGCGAAACCTTGCGACTCAAAATTGTTGATTCTCAAAGCGATGACCAAAGTGAAAAAGCGAAAGCTCATAAGTGGCAAACCGGAGACTGTCACGGTAAAATTTCACCGGCACTAGCCCAACAATTAGGAGGGAATTACAACCGACCTTTTCAATTCAGATTTGCCTGGATGCAGGAATGGGGACAAGAAGACTGCCACACTCCAGAAATTAGCTTTCTTGCCAAAGGAACGCTGTTGCCTGATGCTAATTTAACCTCGGACTTGGGTTATGATATCATCATGGATCGCTCCTCTATCAAAGGAGTTGCCGCATTGCAATTAGCTGAACTTATCCCCTGTGGCGACTACGAATTTCCCAAAGCTATACTGGGAAATCGAGGCAACGCCCAAGTAACTGAATACGAAAATTCCTGGCAATTTTCGATTTGGTATTCCGAAGCAGCTATTGGGGCTGACATAGCCACACCGACCAAAATTGAAGCCCAAAAGCTAGCTGACTTGCAAAATAACCGGCTGCAACTTGCCAAATACTTAGTAGAGCAACACGACAAAAAAGCTGCTTTTCAATCTAGCCTTCACGAAGACAGCAGCGGATTAGAAGACGAAACAGATGAAAAAGCCCAACGCAACGAATCCCGGCTAATTTCAATTTTGAGGAACGACAAACTCGGTCAACTCCTCGACTTTCCCAAAGTCGTCGATTTCATGCAAGAACAACTGGCTAAAAAGTGGAAAGACTTAGCAATTAAAGGAGCAATTCATCACGGTTCAGCAATGGCTCAACCTTGTGAAAACCTCCAACCCGGTACAATTGTTGCCCCCCACTTGCGACACGGCACAGAAGTTATCGTTACCCGATACCCAATTGTCAGTAAAGATAACATCCGCCGCTACACAGTAGACAACAAAAGCCATCCTGAATTAACGCAGTACAAAGGGTGCGTTTTCATTCGCTCTGACCAAGCCATGCAGCACCATCAATGCGATTTTGACGGCGATCAATTAGTGATTACGCCTGCTTCCCGAATGCCGAATATCGCCTCTGAAACCAGGCACGCTAATCAAGAGAATGAGTACGATGCAGTTGAGAAGCGAGAGAAAGTTGACTACAATAAAGCTACCGATAGTAATGGCGATCGCAAGTATACCAAATTGCGGCAAATTGCCGTAGCGATCGCCCAAAATAAAATCGGCTGGGTGGCTACCTTAATCGGGAGAGTGCAATCGTCAGCAGCAGAACCGGGACAGCCAGAAAGTTTATTCAATCAACAGAAGCGGCAGCTTCTTGGAAAGCTATTTGATGCCCTGCAAATTGAAGTGGACAGTCCCAAAAGTGCTACTCGTACCGAAGACCACCACCCCACCTTGTTGTCCAAGGCTAAGCAGTGGTCAGAACAGCACCCAAGCTACCTATTTGATTACAAAGACGACCCCAGGCTTTACAAAACGGTGCCATTACCTATAGGAGACGGCACCGCTATCAATTGCATTGCTAAAGAGGCTGTTAACCCAGAGTGGGAACCGACTCGTCTAAAAAGCCGCCACCGCGACGAGTTTCGCTACCTGTTCGAGTCTCCTTCTGACTTAGATGAGCGAGAAAAATGGGAGAAACATTATGTCAGGTGGGCGCAAGATATTAAGGAACGCTATCGAGAAAGGATGGGCGAAATTCACTTGGAGTGCGGCGGCGATTCTAAGGCAATTAAAGAAGCCGTCAGCAAGTTATACGAGAGCTTAAGAGCCGATGTGACCGAAGCTTGGACTGACCCTGAAGAACGGTTTTTAGCTGCTAGTGCGATGTGGCACGTCGAAACCGCAAATCCCAACTTAGAAGTCCCTCGCAAAGCTTGTAAGGAACTTTCTCGCCAACTGCTGATTGAATTCAACCTTGAACCTGAGTACGAGCGACTCCACGAAGCAATGCCAAAAGACACTTACGTTCTGAGTGTCCCTTTCGAGGAATTTGAACGGGACGGCAACAATAAAACTGTCAGGGATAAGAAGCGACAGCCAGTTGGCAAAGACTTAGCTGGACATTGGAAAGAATTGTTAGACAGCAAAGGTATTAAATATGAAGCAACTTTGCATCCGAGCCTGCCAATGGTCAATTTTGCCTTAATTGAACCCAGCGACAAACTGGTGGGAATTCTTGAGAAGAAGTTTGGCGGGAATGCCAACGACATCGACAGTTTAGACTTAACTTACCGGGATGGTCTTGGTCGCACCAAAGATGTCAGTTCACGCATTGTAGCTCCTGCTGATTATACTTGGCTTGAGTCCCAAAACCAAACACCTAAAGCAGCATTGGTTCTCAACTTGTTTACAGATGAAATTTGCCAGCAGTTGCAAACCTTTCAGTTTGACAGAGCTGAACTGATTGGACAGAAGTACAATGACTTGAAAGATGTTGACTTTAGTTCTCCTAAATGGAGGCAGAAAACATTGACTTTTGAGGTGGGTTCTGTTAGCGGTACCGATTCAAGGCGCGACGGCAGCCCTATTGTCCTCCTTGATGGACAAGAGCTAGCCATGTTCTCTGCTAATTCACCTAAATTGCCAATCGGCACTACCTTTGAGGCCACTATTGAACCCTCGCCTAAAGGCAGCGCTCTGATCTTAAACATCAACCCTAGCTCTGTACAACTAATTGAATCAGTTGAGGAACTTTCAGAAGTCGCGCCAACCCCTTGTCAAGACCGATCGCAATCCGTATCGCCAACTCCTTGTCAAGAGCGACCGCTTGTATCGTCAACCCCTACCCAAAAGCGATCGCAATCCGTATCGCCAACCCCTACCCAAAACAAACCGCCATCTCAACCCGAAAACATTGCTGCCAGCCCCGCCCACCTCTCACAATTGCTGAAAGATGCGATTTCTGAAGCATATAACCAAACTGGAGAAACTAAAATTCCTGTGGGAAACTGGACAGCTTTTATTAGCAAATCTCGCAATAATGTTAGGTGTTTAGTCAGAGATGAAGCTGATAATCCGGTCTTGGCTGCTGACTTGAAAACAGGTGAAATCATTAAGAAACTTTCTGACAACAGCAGCTCTCAGTTTATCAAATACCTCAGAGAGGTTGATGCTGAATTAGCTTCTACATCTTCAAAAAAAAGAGATGCAGATACACAACTTTAACATCAACTACCGCACAGCTAAGAGCGGGTAGGTGTGAACACCAGGAAAGCTCGTTGACCGAACAGTTAGTTTTTTAGTGAGTTTCAAACAGGGGATAAGCTGTCGCGCCTTTAAATTGTATACTTCAATCTTTGTGGGAAAAGCGTCAAAGTTTCTCCCCCTCTCCCCTTCTCTTTCTCCCCCTCCCCAACCAACAGATACTTTAGATGCGTAGCAGCTTAATTATTAGTGGGCGACGATTCCCCCTCCGATTGGAGGGGGTCAGTTTAACTCCCCAAAACCGCACTTTAGAGTGAAGTCACTAGCCACACTGCTCGAATTTCATGGGAAATATCCACTCACGCCGCCACAAAGATTATGGCTACAAAAACAGCATACCGAAGCCGAAGCCAGGGAAACTACATCACCCCTAACACAGCCGAGGGCAAGAAAATCCTCAACTACCTAAGAAATCGCTGCGAGAAAGCTTTAGATTACTGCCTGGAAAACGGACTCACCAGCGTAGAAGATTTTGCCGATGCAATTGAAGAACTAACGGAAGCAGATGGCAAACCTGGCATTAGCGTGGAGGTCAAGCACAACGGACTCGTCCTCAGTTTGAGCGATAGGCCCGAGTACGGCTCTACCACAGGAAAGTACATGATGGAACACTTGGGAGAGCCGGACGACAACCGATTTACTAAAACAGGAATTGAGGCGTTACTCGATTCGCCTCGAACTAAAACAAGGTCTAAAAAAGACAATTTACTAGATGAATTGGATGATGAGCAACCCTCCCCCAAGTCTAAATCAAAAGCGACAACCAAGTCTAAAAAAGACGATTTACTAGATGAATTGGAGGATGATGAACCCTCCTCCACGTCTAAATCAAAAGCGACAACCAAGTCTAAAAAAGACGATTTGCTAGATGAATTAGAGGATGATGAACCCTCGCGTCGCTCGAAATTTAAAGCCAATACCAAATCACAAAAGAATGAAAGAGCAAGTTGGGAGGATGACGAGCCATCACCCAACTCTAAAACCAAAACTAGACCTCCCAAAGATGACCTAGAGGAGTTGGATTCGGAGGAACCACTGGTTAAATCTAAAGCCTTAAACCGCTCTCCGAGAAATCAACTAAGTGAGTTAGATGAGTTTGAAGTCAAAGAACCTCAACCTAAAGCTAAGCCTCAAACTAAAAGCCACCTTCAAAACTCTGAGCGAGAAGATTTGGAAGACGAAGAATTATCAGCTAAATCCCAAACCAAAAGAAAACTTCAGACAGATGAAGCGGTAGAAGCTACGGAATCCTTAGCAGCCACACCTTCAAAAACCCGAACGAGCCAACAGCGACCTCAAGGCAAAAAATCAAACGACCAGAACATCGATAGTATCCTCGATGCTGCTGTACAAGTTAGTGGTAGAACAGCCATTTCTGGAAATGAGGTAGAAGGTACAACTGTCAGCGGTATGAGCGGTCAAGTTGCGGTTCTCGCTACTCTGATTGGCAAAAAAGCAGCTTCTCAAATTATAGAAGCTGCTCTTGGGGCTGGAAAAGAGCGCCAAGTTGCCGGTATTGTCAAAAGGCTCCAAGCTCAAAGCCAGCGGGCTGACTCGCTCTCCCAGCGAGTTACCAACTTGGTTGAAGCGGATTCAGTTGCAGATGCAATGGTCGAATCCGAAGCTTTACCGATAGCTGAACCGGAGCCAGAACCGGAACAAAACATCTTACCTGAACCGGATGCCGAATTTGTGTCAACACCCGGTATGCTCTTAGCTAAAGCTGTTAGCAAAGTTCACGGAAAAGTTGATAAAATTTCCGGCAGTGTGAGAGACAACACTTCTGAAAAAACGGCTGCTATTAAGATTGACACAGAGGCGAGTTTTGAAGAACAACTCGTACAAATAAATGAAGCACTCAACCGACTTGAAAAGCGACTCGATACCCTAGAAGAGCGAATAGAAGCTTTAGAGAACAAACTTTCTCTTCAAAAAAGCGAGACAGGCGTTCAAGCTGGCGATGCAAAATTAGAACCGCCCGACAGCTCGACTCCATCCCTCAGCGACCAATTCGTACAAAACGGAACAGAAATAGGTGAAAAAATTTCATTGGAATCAACAATCCCAGCTAGCAGCAGCGCTAGCGCTACTGCTAAAAAAATCACTGTGACAGCCCCAAATCTTATTCAGGACGCGCAACTTGCAGCAACACTGGCAAAAATTTACAGCCTAGCTGAAGAAGAAGCAAATGCGGAAGGCATTGCATTAGAAGACGGCGTAGATTTTGGACAAGCCAAACTTTATGTAACAAATTTTGACTTCTCTACCGCTGTCAGCTTAAAAACTAAGGAAGGCGAGGAAATGTTCTCAGCTTTACAGGATAAAACTGGAGAATGGGAAGTTACAAACGACTTCCTGAAACCTGAAGAAAAAGAAGAACTCGACCGCTTAAAGATTTTTCAACAAGCTCTCAACCAAGAGCGGCTAGCTGAAATGGTAAAGAGAAGCGGTCAGGATGAAGTCAGCTTTACCGATTCCCAGGGTTCGCGCCTCGACTTTGAAGTCGAATTCAGCGATAAATCCAAGTCGAAGGGTACTGTCAAAGGCTTTAACTCTCACAGCGAAATAGTTTTTGAGGCTAGCCTCCAAAAAGGTAATCTTGAGGTACTTCTGTGCGACATTCCACCAGAAGTAGTAGAAAATCTCCTCTCCCAACAGCAACTTGCTCCAAACCAGAACTCCAACAAGCAGGAAGCGAGAAAAACTGAGACCGAAATGGAAATTTGAAATAACTTTTTTCACTTGCACCCTCCATTTGGAGGGGGTCACTCTCACTGTATAAAATCACCTTTTTTGGCGATTTTGCAGGAATTAGATGCAACTTAAATTAGCATTAAAGCACTAATTTAATCGAGATAGTGACATGGCTACTTACTTAGACCAAACAAGAAATGAACGAAACCGCAACTCATTATCACGCTGGTTAAAACAACAGAAAATCAAACTGGGCGACATTCCATTCCTCGGCATTTGCCTAACCTCACTCATCTACTTCAGCATTCAAGACCCGCTCTTAATTGCGACTTTAGGCTGCTCCAGCATTGTGTTTTTGAGTTTATGGCATCTCACTAGAGCTATTCCCATTGTAGAGCGATACATAGGCTGCAAAATTCGTTTTTGGCACATTGCCACTGCCATTATCACCTCTACGGCACTTTGCTCCGTACTCGATTCCCCAGCCAACGCCCTCTTCCTCTCCGGCTTAGAAGAATTTATGCAAGAACTCGCAGAAGGAGCCTCTTCAGCAGGAGGCGAAGCTATTGATGCCGAAGTCATCGAACTGATTTTCAACTTAATTCGCGGAGCATTTCTTTTGTTAGTAGCAGCCGCTTCTCTTTTCGCCTACAACCAAGCACAACAAGGTAACGACTGGAGACCAATTGTTACCCAAGTTGCCTTAGCCTTTGCCATTGTAATTGCCGTTGACGTAATAACTTTTCTGTTCGTTGGCAATGGCGGAGGAGGCGGAGCTTAGGGAAGAATGGGAGAGTGGGAGAAGGGGAGAGTGGGGGAGTGGGAGAGGGGGAGAGTGGGAGAAGTTTGAAAACTTGCAACAACCCGATAAAAACTAGAGGGCTTCAACATCTAACATATACTCACCCAATTGAATAGAAAAGAGGGATTATGTAACTGCAATCTACCTGAAAATTCAAACAGCTTGCTGTTTACTGCACACATCTAATCTCCCACTCTTTCACTCTTTCACTCTTTCACTCTCCCCCTCTTCCCCTCCCACACTCTCCCCCTCTCCTCCTCTCCCTCTCTCCCCCTCTTCCACTCTTTCGTTCACCGACTCTTAGTATGGTTTTTTGGCACTGGAAGGAGCCACATAGAAGGGTTATTAATCATGTTGACCAGTGTACCCAGTATTTGATTGTAATGTTGATACAGCTCTCTACCAACCTGAACATCCAAGTAATTGCATCTAACAGCGAATTCAATCCAAGTTTGAGTTTCAGCAGCTTCAGCTTCAGAATCACTTAATTTGGATACAAAAGCTCCTTCATAACGCCGTTTACGCCATGCCTCAGACAAATTGGCACAAACAGAACGCGAAGACCGACGAATTTGATCTGTCAATGAATATCGTTCCTCAATAGGAAACTTTTTAGAGAGTTCAAAAATCTGCATAGCCACATCTAATGCAAGTTGATACACTTCTAAATCTCGGTGGGATTGAATTGGTTTTCTGTTCATTTCAAACTCTAATTTCTTAACTCCACTTTCTATTATCCCCTCTCCGAATCACCCCCTCTCCCCCTCTCCCCCTCCCCCCCTCTCCCCCTCCTCTTTCCCTTCCCCTATTACCATGCTTAAAGACCCAGATAAAGACTTTATTTCCGTCAACAAAATTCTCGGCAAACAAGCCAGCATCGGCATCATTCCAGCGGAACAGCTAATTCCCTGGATGCTAATCACTGTAATTTCCTACATCCTCACCAACGGCCTATTCAGCTTAGGAATGCCTTGGTTTTTCATCACTACTTTCTGGCTCATTGTAAGCTGGTGGCTCCTGACAGGTAACAAACCTCACCTTTTTGTAGACAGGTTTAGACCTCCGCCGGGGAATGAGTGGTACAACGGCAATCTTTTATACCTTTCTCCCGTTCCCCAACACCGACCAAACCCGATTCGCCACCGAATCAGCGATGCACAAGTCCGAGTCAAACTTAAACCCAAAGTTGCTCCCACTCAACAAGGAGGTAACAGCCGACTTATGCCCTTCCAAAACTACCAAAACCTCCTGTGTTTAGTCACTATCAAAAAGGATGGTCGAGAAGTTTCTGGTTACTTACTGAATGAAGGCAGTCAATACCAAATTGTATTCGGATTCGAGACGGCTGGCTTTCACAACATTCTCTACCGCCATGAAGTAAACAATGCAGCCACCGCCTTAGAAGAAGGGCTAAAAGATATTCCCCCAGGCGAAAAAATGACCTTTCATACCGGCTGCTACAGCAGCGATTGCCTTCGCCAGCAACAGTTAACTCAATTGGCTGACAACTGTCACCTCAAACCCATTTCTGTACTCGTTCGTAACGAACAGAAACGCATTCAAGAACTCAACTTAGCAGGCACCCGACAACTGTGGAACCAAACTATTTTCTGCACTTGGACATTCAACGCTCAATCTGGCTCCAAATCCAACGACCCTCTGAGTAAATTCATCAATGGAATTATCAACACAGCCAACAGCATTGCTGCACAATTTACAGGCAACCAGCGCATCTACTCTGAACGCTTTTACAAACAACTGCTGCTCGATGCTTTCGAGCAAGGCTACATCCGGTGGGAACTCTTGCTAAACACCAAAATTGGACTGGAAATTCAACCCATGAATGCCCAAGCATTGTGGGGATGGCTGTGGCAAAAATTCAACAGCGCACCCGTACCCCCTATTCCCCAACTTCTCACCTTAAAAGAAACCGCCTCCGACTACAAACTAACCGAAACCCTCAACAGTCACAAACACGCCTGCACCATTTTAATTGAAGGTATGAGCGGCCGTTCGAGCTGCCCGGAACACAGAAAAGCTAGCTCACGCATTTTGCTTCCTGGGAGAAACACGGAATGTGGCGTGCTAACAATGGAAGAGGGCCCCGGCGGCTGGCTCAATACCAGAGAGCAACTGCAATGGCTCTGGAAAATTATGAGCAACAGCTACGTCCGCGATACTGAAGCCGTTGTCGAAATTAGCGCCGCTCCCAACTTTATTATTCAAGACAACTTAGCAAGGCAAGCTAAACAATCTAAAACTGCCAAAAAACGCGCTTTAGAAAAAGGTCAAGGTCGCGATGTAGGAGCAGAAGTCAAACAGGAAGAATCCTTTGAAGCCCAGAAAAAAATGTACAAAGGTGCAAGAGCAATTCACGCTGCTGTCACCTTCTTAGTCTACCGACCAACCCCGGAGCAACTAACACACGCTTGCCAAATGCTCTCTCACAGCTTCGGCTCTGCCAAGGTATTAAGAGAGCGCAACATTGCTTGGCAACTGTGGCTAGAAACTTTGCCCATTACTGTAAGCTGGCTGTTGCACAGCAGTTCGCTAATTAACGAACGCCGCCTCACCTTAGACACCGAAACTGTCCCCGGTATTTTGCCCTTAACTGCTGTAAGGGACATCGACTCAAAAGGAGTTGAATTCATCACCAAAGGCGGCAAACCCGTGTACGTTGACCTCATGCACAACCAAACCAGCCGCGCCGTTATAACAGGCGAGTCTGGTTGCGGTAAAAGTGTTTTGGGATGGCGATTTGCAGCCGATGCAATAGCCGCTAATATCCCAGTAGTCGGTATGGACATCTCCGCAGGAAGCGGCAGTACCTTTGAGACAGCAGTGAAACTGTTAGGCGACGACGGTGCGTACTACGACATCACCTCTGGCAGCTCGAATCTACTCGAAATACCCGATTTGAGGCGTTTTGACAGAGAAGAGCGATCGCGCCGACTAGACCAATGGAAAGAGTTTATCAGAAAAGCGCTGACTATTATCAGCATGGGTAAAGTCCGCGACCCAAAATTAGCGCAGCGAGTCGATGCCATTTTGCTGCTAACTCTGAAAAAATTTCTGGAAGACCCAGACATTATCGAGCGCTACAATACTGCCTTTGAAAAAGGCTGGAAATCGACCGCGTGGCAAGAAATGCCAACCCTCACAAACCTCCTGAAATTCTGCACAAAAGAACAACTAAACCTACAAAACTTTACCGACTTCGACCGCATTGCCATCAACCAAATTATCACTCAATGCAACGCATTACTAGCCTCACCTTTAGGGAAAGCAATTGGCAGACCGAGTACATTTTCACCCGAACCCGCTGTTAAGTTTTTTGCCCTTAGCGGTTTGGGTAACGAACAAGACCAGTATTTAATGGCCATTAACGCCCATGCTGCTTGCATCCGTAACGCACTTTCTCACCCTAAAAGCCTATTTATCGGAGACGAACTTTCGATTTTGTTTAAGAAAGACGGATTTGCTGAAGTAGTAGGCGAACTCTGTGCAGTGGGTAGAAAAAATGGCATTTCAGTGCTCTTGCTATCCCAAGATATCGACAGTATTTGCGATTGTAGTGCGGGAACTATGATTATGCAAAACATGGTGTATCGAATTACCGGAAGATTGACATCAAACGGAGCCACTTCTTGGATAAAAAATTTGGGATATCCGGCTGAAATTATTAGCCAGAATGCCACAGAAGCTTTCCTTCCCAGAGCGGCCGACCTTTATTCCAATTGGCTAATTGAAAAAGGAGGTCGTTTCTGGCAAAGCCGATACTATCCAGGCGAAATGATATTAGCAAGTGTGGCTAACAATCAAGCTGAATTGATGGCTCGTGCGCGAATGATGGCTCAATATCCCAATACGTTAAAAGGGCAATTGCTAGCACTCAAACAATTTGCCTCTGAATACGTACAAGCTGTTAAAGAAGGACGTTCATTAACCAATATTGGCAAGAATGCAGTCACTGATATCAATGGACACAAATCCCCTCAAGACCTTATTGCTAGCTAGACGGAGAAAAACCGATGAAATCACCGAAATTGCTTGTTAAACTTGCCCTCGGCATTCCTGCAATTTGGCTGAGCTTAATACTAAATTCTGTTGAAGCAAAAGCTCAAACCTCTGACAGCAATCCGACTGCAACACAGCTTCCCAGCTTAAACAATCCTAACAGCAGCACTTTCAACCGCTCCAGCTTCACAGTTCCCAATCAACAAATAGAAAGCCAAATCCAACAATCAGCTAATAACTTCTTGAGCAACCCGAAAGAAATAGGAGGTATAGAAAACACAATTAGCGACATAACAGGCGAAATTTCCGATACCATCTCCACCATCTCCGACAGCATCTCAGGCATCTGGGACAATTTGTTAAATAAAGTCGAAAAATTTAGCAGTGAAATAGAGTCAACCCTCTCTTCATTCCTGGGAGAATTGAAAGTTCCAGACCTAAAAGAAGCAGTTAAAAGCATAATGGACGGCAACACCTCCGAAAGCGAAGGGACAAAACTATCCGCTGCTTTAGAGAAGAGACCGCAAGATTCTTACAGCCTCAAAGAGAATACCGCAGAACTCGCAGAAAGAGAAAGTGCTGTCAGTGAAGCCAATAAAGCCACTCTCAGTAAAGAAGCTCAACAAAAGCAAGCGACTCTGAAAGAAATTGTCCAGCAAAACGTAGAGCAAACTCATCGCGAGAGCCAAAATTCAATGGAATTGGGTGCTGATTCAGAAGGTCAAGATGTCACACAGAACATTATGAGAAACATATCTCAACAAAGTGCGATCGCAGCTAAGCAAGCAGCCTTATCAGCAGAAAATCAAAGTGCCTTAGTCATGCAGGGCCAGCAAGCTCAAATCGATCGCAGTTTTGCCAACATTCTCAACGCTCAACAAGCTGAAGAACTCAACGAAATTAACACAGCCCAGAGACGGCAGGATGCTGCGGCGGCTACCGCTTCTTCTACTCAAGCCGGACTGTTTCAAATGCCCGGAGGCATAACCCTGGGGGCAAGCGAAGACTGAAATCACAAAAAGGAGACACCGCGATGCTGACACAACTAATCGCCCAAACTAGCACAGCAGGACAAGCCCTGGACACTCTCTCAGATGCCATAGAAGTCTCTCAAAAAACCGTCGAATCCTGGAATTTAGTTTGGTTTAACACCTTCAACACTCAAGAATCCTCTCTCTGGATTGCCTTAGTCAAACTAGGACTAATTCTGGCGGGAATATCTGTTACTTACCTCGCTGTCACCAGTGGCAAAGAAATCATCGAAAAACAGTCTTGGTCAGAGCTAGTAGCCATGTTTATCTGGCCACTCGTAATTGTAGTATTTCTCAGCAACAACGGTAAAGTCTTAGCTGAAAGCGTCAAATTCATCAAAGCTGTAGGCAGCACTCAAGTTCAAGAAATTATGAAAATTCAAGTCGGAGAAATGACCTTCAGAACGGCCCTGAGTGACGTTAACCTCACCAGTGCTGGAAAAGAAGAGATTGAGAAACTCTACAGCGAATGTCAGGGCAAAGTTGGATCAGCTTTAGTGGAATGTTGGAACAGCAAAAAACAGCCAGCTCAACAAATCCTCCAGGCAGCCGAACAGCAAAATGGAGGACCTCTCAAAAGCTTGCAGCGATTTGTCGAAAACTTAGGCAATGTTGCCAATCTTCAGGATATAGGAAATGGCGATTTTGCAGGACAAGTTTTTAGGTCTACTGTCTTGCCCATCATTCGCTTAATTCTTAGATCAGTACAGTGGGCATTTGTCAATATTTTAGAAGCAGCATTGTTGCTAACAGCTTTATTCGGACCTCTGGCAATGGGTTTATCACTATTGCCACTACAAGGAAAACCTATCTGGGCTTGGCTAATAGGATTTATGTCGTTATTTGGAGTGCAATTGGGGTACAACATCGTCGTTGGATTAGTCGCTGTAGTGATTGTCAAATCCGATGCAGAGTTAGTTACAGATATCGCCTTTTTATTTTTTTTAGCTGTGTTTTCTCCCGTTCTAGCCGTGTTAATAGCCAAGGGTGGAGGAACTGCTTTGTACAGTGCGATCGCCAATAGCACCAAACAGCTTACAGATATTGCCAGTAACGCGATCGGCGTTATTGCCGGAAAACTAATCTAGGGCAAGGAAATTCCGATAGCTTTTTCTTCACCGAACCGAGTTGTTACTCACTACTCAAACCCAGTTTGCCAATCCATTCCCTCCCTATCTCCCTATTCTCTATCCCCCATCTCCCCATCCCTTCGATAATATGAAATTTCCACAATCACAACCCTTACTCCCTGAATCTAAAAACACCTTAGCCTTGTGCTTTGTTCTACTAACAAGCTTTGTTTTCCTCCTGACAATTACTGTTTTAGTGAATACAGTCAGTTTGAGAGCCTTATCTCAAAGAAAAGTTACCTTTGTCCAGTTAAAAGACGGAACCGCAGCACGAATTGCAGAACAAGATGAACTGTACAGAGAGCCGAAAATTATCCAAAATTTTGTATCCAGTTGGGTGAATTTAACCTGGGCTTGGTCAGGCAAAATTCCCGGCACAAATGACCCCGACCCCGGCATTAAAGTTAAAGGTTCCCAAGTTCCTACAACTGCTTGGATGGGTTCCTTGATGATGGAATCAGAGTTTGGTAAAGCTTCTCTTGTTGAACTTGCCAAACTCGTTCCCAACACCATCTATTCAGGAAAAACCCGCTCAGGAGTTTATATCTCTCACATCTCAGAACCGAGAGAAATAAAAAGAGGAGTTTGGGAAATAGATGTAATTGCTACTCGCGTCGTGCTGGAACAAGGCATTGGAGAAAGCCGAGAACAGTTTAATCGAACCTTCACCGTCAAAGCCGTAGAAATTCCCAAATCGCCTCTCAAAGAAAACGCTAATGAATTAGAGAAGACTATTCACTCTTTGAGAGCAGCCGGATTAGAAATTTCCCGAATTGTCGAATTCAAACCATAGAAGAGGAAAGAGACATGGAAAGAGGACGAACCGGCAAGTGGGTAAATTTAAAAACCTACCGTAACAACTAAATAATTTAAACATTTAGTATGTTTCATCCCTTTGCTTGAAGTCTTCTCTTTTTGCTTTTTTATGTACAGTTAAACACAACACATTGAACTCTAAAGCCATGACTAACAAAAGAAATGGATTAACCGAAAACCCAATTAATACCAGTCCTGATAATAGTACCACTACAGCCAATATGAATCATACAACTGCATCAAGTGAATATACCCCCAATAATGATGACGATAACATCAATTCCCCTATTTCCCCTTCTCCAAACCCTTCCCCTTCTGACGATGATATTGATGAAAACTTCATTGCTAATTTCGACCCCAATGCACCCCTAACACTTGAAACTCAATATCAACTCGCTCAAGATGAGGAAAGACCACTGCCCCCGCCTGTTTCCGAAAGAGGCGTTCCTAGAGCAGTGACAATGCTGCTGTTGACTGGTGGAATACTATTGCTAGGACTGCTAATTTGGCAATTTATCAAGCCTAAATCACCTCGCGAACCTATCGCACAATCAACACCAAAAGAAAGCTCTTCTGGCACCATTAAAGATGAAAAACCGGAGTTGCTGGCTAAATTAGCTTACCAAGACCAACAAAAACTGTTAGCCGAAAAACCGCAAAAAACCGCAAAACCCAAAACAGAACCGTCGCCCAAACCGTCAAGAACCCCACGAACTCCGCGAACTCCGCGTCTAGTCGCTACCCGGAGCGCTGCACCGCCACCTACTCCTCTACGCGAACCCCTACCCGCACCCCGAACAGTAGTGCGGACGGTAACAGTACCCGCACCCATACCTCAAAGAGTACCCTCAAGAACACCCGCACCAGCCCCCATACCCAAACCGTTAATACCCCCACCTTTAATTCCAACTCCAACAGAAGAAAAAATCGACCCGTTTGAGCGGTGGAACCAACTCGCCCAACTCGGACAAATTAGGGGAAATTTTGACCCTAACCGAATAGCGAATGCCGTGAGTGCAACACCAAGCACTCCAGCGACAACAAGTGCTACCGCCGCCGCTCTGACAAAGCCAGCTCCCACAACTGAATTCCTAACAGTCAATATCGGCAACCAAAAGTCGCCACCCTCATACGTTTCTTTCGAGCAAATCCCAGAAAAACTATATAGCCACCCAAATAACGCCAGCGGGGAAAGGCTACACCCGGAGTTTCCTTATGGAGGGGACAGCCTCGAAACCACCGACAACTCCCAAAACCCCACTAACCAATTAACTCCGGCTCCCCTTTCCCCCCAAATAAGTTCCGATTCTACCGATAACCCAATCGAGACGGAGGCTCGACTGAGCGCTCGTCCAACGTCCTTGCCCGCCGATACAGAATTTCAAACCCTTTCCCCAGAAACTGCTCCAGAGGCTTCTGCCTTAACAAACTCCCCAACCCTAGAACAAGTAAATTCCCCAGGGGCAAAAGGCATTCTCAACCGCACGCCCCAAAGTTCCTCAACCTCCCAAACAGCTCAGGTTCCCCTTGGAACCACAGCCAACGGCATAGTTTCGGTTCCCCTGTTGTGGGATGAAGGCTCAGGCAAACAGCTTTACGACAAATTTGCTGTCACCCTCACAGCCGACGTAACGGCAACTGACGGCTCTATTGCTTTTCCTGCCGGCACAGTTGTCATTGTCAAAGCCAACACCGTCAGCAAAACCAATCGCATGGTACAAGCTAGTGCTGTAGCGCTCGTCTACTCTGATAGAAACGGTCAGATTAAACAGCAGCCCATTCCAGAAGGCGCAATTTTGATTGCAGGAGAGGGCTCTGGGCCGCTGATTGCTTCAGGCTACTTCGACCCTGGTTCCGATATTGCCGGACAAGATATGCTCACCGCAGTGCTTAGTGGAGTTGGACGAGTCGGGCAAGTATTCGCAGAACCTAAAGTCAGGAGTTCTAGCAGTATTAGCGGTGGGTTTGGGGGCAGTACAACCACCGTTGAAAGTCGAGACCCCCAAATTTGGTCAGCCGTCCTCGATGGCTTCTTCAGCCCCCTGGCAAAACGGATGGAAAGCCGCTCAGATAGAGCAACTGAAGAACTTTTAAACCGCCCCAATGTAGCTGTGGTTAATAAAGGAACCCCGGTTTCTATTACTGTTAACAGCTTTCTCAACATTTACCGATAACCAAACCGTCGGTAAACGGTTAAGTCGCCCCAACGCGACTGCGGCGATTAGTAAAGGAAATCCCCGTTTCTACTGTCAACAATTTTCTCCACATCAACGAATAACTGCCATGACGAATCGCATCCAATCCCCAAGAATGCTTTCCCTCGGAGGGCTTTTGTTCACAGCAGTGTTCGCTACTGCAAGCTACCCCGACTGTGCTTTTGCTCAATCAAGAGTAACAGGCTATCAAACTGTGGGTCGAGATATTGCCGTCAATAGTGCGATCGATATTTTAGTCTATCCCGGTCGCGCGAGTGCGATTGACTTCAGCTCAACCGATGAAGCTCTCGCCTACGTTTTAATTGCCGACCCCTCAAAAATAGTTTTCAGCACCGATGCACAGTTGGCAAGCGGCCAAGCCAAAACTGTTTTCTTGCGTCCCATTCAAGCGCTCAATTTTCCGGGAGCTACCACAGCTACCATCACTAACCTTTCAATCAAAACTGTAGATTCAAAAGGGAAACAGCGACTTTACAACTTCAACATCGTTCCTACCAACAAAGAACCCGAACACTTAGGAATTCGCATCGCTCCCCTCACCCCAAGAATGTCGCCGACTGTGAACGTTGATAGAGGTCGCGCACCCTCTGCATCAGATGTCGAAAAAGGATTGCTGATTGCCATTCAAAAAGGCTACACAACAGCCAACGACCCAGTAGTCTACAGCGTGCGACAATTTTTAGCTCTGGTAAGAAATCAGAATCTATCGACGGCCGATGCTGCTGCACGAGCCGGAGTAGACTTGTCTGTGATTGTCGAACTAGCCAAAATAGTTTTTGAAGAATCAAACTAGCGCTCACACAAACCTACTCATATCTAACTCATGTTAGGCAGAGTTAGGCAAGTGCATTCGTTCCGGGGTCAAGCACAGAGCGGGATAAACGGCGAGCCATCAATTTAAAATCTCAAATCTCAAATTGTTCCAATTACCCATTACCCATTACCAGTCAAGAGCGGTTTTAAGCACACAACTTGGGTTAGTTGAGATGCCAATCATCTCCTTAATACTGCCCGCGCTGAGTCAGGTGGGAACCAGTTGTTTTCCTAACCGCTCGCTCTGAGAATTTATGGCTTTTGACTGATTCAGATTCGTTTGAGGTTGCGCTACTAATAGGGATTAGTCAAGGAGCATAACGAGAGTGAGAGGGGATGGTAACCCAGAAGAGGAGAACTCTTCTACGGATGGTGTTGCTCCCCTCTGAAGAAGAACGTTTTTTTCCTCATTCCCACTCCCTTTTTTTAATCAATGTTCCGCCCAAAAAGCTCAGTTCAAAAAAAGTCTGCCCTCCCGCTGCGCGTTGTGCTTACAGTCCCCAACGCTCTTCTAATTTCAACCTTACTATGTCTGACGGGATGGCTTTCTTTTCAAACAGGGCGGCAGACAATGAATGACGTAGTTGCACACCTATTGGGAGAAGCAACGAGCCGTATCTCTGACCGCCTTGACAACTACTTAAAAGAAGGGGTTGGGAAAGGAGAAGGGACTTACAATCAAATTCCAATTGGTTCGGTAAACCAACTTTCCCCAAGTCAAACAGCCGGAGTCACAATCAAACAAAATGGGAAAAAAAATGGGTCAGACTCTCCAAAGACAATATTCCGTCAACAAAAAACAAATCCTGCTTTTCCCACCCCAACCTCAACATTCAACTTGAACGATTTCCTCATTAGCCCTAACTGTCAAGCCTTTATCTTAGACCGTTCGGGACGTTTAGTGGCTCGGAACGAGGTAACTGAACCAAAACCGTCTATTTCTGTTGACGGACTGCAGCGAGAAAGCATCCAAGCTCTGCAACAAAAAGTAATCCAGCTTTCAACAGAGTATTTGCTTAAACATTATGGCAGCCTCGCTGCTATTAACAGCAGCCAAAATCTTAACTTTACTGCCAGCAACTCACTATACTTGCTACAAGTCAGACCTTTTAAAAACCCGAAAGGCTTAAATTGGCTGATTGTGGCAGTTGTACCCGAAACCGACTTCACCCAAAAAGTTCATGCCAACACCCGCAACACTATTTTGCTCGTGCTACTGGCTTTGGTTCTTTCTATCTGCCTTTTGCTGTCCATTTCCCTAAGAATAGAACAGCGGCTGCTGCGGTTAATTTCGGCAACAGAGGCGATAGCTGGTGGCGACTTCGACTCAACAGTTTCAGGTAGCGGTATTGCCGAACTCGAAGCCCTAGCCTGTGCTTTCGAGCGCATGAATTGCCAGTTAAAAGCATCTCGCCAGCGGTTAGAAGAATATTCTGGCGATTTAAAGCGGCAAGTTGCACAGAAAACAAAGGAACTAAAACAAGCTAAAATTGCCGCCGAAAGTGCCAATCGCGCTAAAAGTACCTTTCTGGCCAATATGAGCCACGAATTGAGAACGCCTCTGAATGCGATTATCGGCTTTGCCCACCTCCTTGTGAACTCTAAAAAAACTGCACCGGAACAGCAGTCGAGTTTAGATATTATCAATCGCAGTGGCGAGCATTTGTTGAAACTAATCAACGATATTTTGTCGCTGTCCAAAATTGAAGCAGGTCAAATCACCCTCGAAGAAACTGCTGTTGACTTGTACAGTTTGCTCTCGGACATAGAACGGATGTTCCAACTCAAAGCTCAGTCGTCGGGATTGCAACTTGTTTTTGAACTCCGGAAAGATGTACCGCAATACGTCCGAACTGATGAAAGCAAGCTGCGCCAAGTTTTGATTAATCTGTTGGGTAATGCTGTTAAATTTACTGAGGCCGGTAGGGTGAAGCTGACTGTAAAATGCCTTCAGTCTATGGCAAAAAAACCGTTACCCAAATTCTTTCTCCAATTCTCTGTGAAGGATACAGGCCCAGGCATTGCGCCTGATGAGGTTAGCCGTTTGTTTAAGCCGTTCGTGCAAGCTTCTGCTGGCAGAAAATCGCAAACGGGAACGGGTTTGGGATTGCCAATCAGTAACTCTTTTGTGAAGCTGATGGGTGGCGAGATTAAGGTCAAAAGTTCTGTGGGGAAAGGTACGGTTTTTAGTTTTTACATTAAAGTCAGTCATGCAACTAAGAGCGAAGTTTATGACAGATTGCCGCAAAAACGAGTGAAGGGGTTGGCACCTAACCAACAAATATATCGCATTCTGGTAGCGGATGATGAGTCGGCAAATCGGTTGCTGCTAACTCGGATATTGAAGTCGGCTGGCTTTCTTGTGTGGTTCGCGGATAACGGAACCCTGGCTGTTAAATTGTGGCGAAAGTACAAGCCGCATTTAATTTGGATGGATTTGAGGATGCCTGTTCTAGACGGCTTTCAAGCTGCTCAAAAAATTCGAGCACGGCCGAACGGTTCTAACACTAAGATTATTGCTTTGAGCGCTAATGCTTTTGTTAAAACCCAGGAACTCGCCATGTCGAACGGCTTCGATGACTTTGTTGCCAAACCGTTCCGAGAAACAGTAATTTTTGAGAAGATGGCGCTTCATTTGGGTGTTCGCTATATCTATGAAGAGGAGTCGTCTAGGAAGTCCGAACAGGATGAGCCTGCCCAGCAACTGACTTCTAAGTCGCTGTCTGTGTTGCCGAGGGAGTTGATTGAGAAGCTTTATAAAGCAGCCGCTTGTGGAGACGAGCAAGCGGTAAGGCTGTTGATTGAGCGAATTCCCCTGTCGCAGAAGTCTCTTGCTGCGGCTTTGACTAAATTAGTTGACAATATGAGCTTAGATATTATCAGCGATTTAACTCAACACTACCTTTGAACGAACCCCACCCAAATCCAAGATTATGAGTAGGGACTGCGCTGAACATCTCTAGTTCAATGATAACTGCGATAGTTCAATGATAACTGCGATAGTTCAATGATAACTGCGATCGCAGTTAGTTATCAGACGCGGTTCTCAAAGTTCTTTCAAGGATTAGTTTACAATAAGCCGCAGTCCACTAATATTGTTTAATCAACACGTTGAGTGAGCGTGCTTAAAAATAGATGAGCAAAATTATTGCGCTGTTCAACCAGTCAGGCGGTGTCTCCAAAACCAGTTTGACAATGAATTTAGGCTACCATTTGGCGAAGCGGAAGCAAAAAGTCTTGTTAGTAGATATGGACCCCCAAGCCTCGCTTACCGCCTTCATGGGCTTGGAGCCATCTGAGTTACAGGAGACTGTCTACGAGTCTATTATGAACGGTTCTGACGCGGCGCTCCGCAAAAACCTTCACAACATGGACTTGCTCCCTTCTAATATTAATTTGAGCGGAGCAGAGCTGGAACTGGTGGTGGCTGACATGAGAGATAGTCGGCTAAAAGAAGTCATTGACCCCCTTAGCTCAAACTATGACTTCATATTGATAGACTGCCCTCCTTCGCTAGGCATCCTATCCTATATCAGTCTAGTTGCATCCACTCACGTCTTAATTCCGATTCAGACTGAATATAAAGCTCTCAAAGGAACCGAATTGCTGTTGCAAACCATTGCTCGCGTCAGGAAACGCGCTAATCGGAAATTGCAGATTGCCGGAGTGATTCCGACGCTGTACGATCCCCGTACTGTACAAGCTTTTCAAAGTTTGCAATCAATTACTACTTCTCTGGAGAAGATTGCTGCGATTTACCCCGCCGTCCCTCGGACTGTCGCTTTCGCCGATGCGTCACAGCAACACGTACCTCTGGCCGCGTACAATCCAAAACATCCAGCCGTCGCTGTACTCGATACTATTGCACAAGGACTCTTAGCTCTGCGATGAATCAAAAGCGCGACAATCAGCCTTATCAAATCAAAGGGGTTGAGGCTCTATTAGGAACCAGCGACAGCGAAGATGCCGCATCCTCCCTAGTCTCCATAGACACAATTGTCTTGCCCCAGCAGCAGCCACGCCGCTATTTCGATCCGACAGCCATGCAAGAACTGGTGGAGTCAGTCAAGCAGCTAGGAATTCTGCAACCGCTCCTGGTACGCCCAATAGATGGCAACAAGTACGAATTGGTGGCTGGAGAACGGCGCTATCGAGCCGCTTCGTCGTTAGGTTTGACTGAGATTCCTGTTGTGATTCGGGAACTAACAGACACAGAGGCTCTGCAAATTGCACTGCTGGAGAACTTGCAGCGGGAAGATTTGAATGCGATTGAGGAAACCGAAGGGATTCTGCAATTGCTGGCAATGAAATTAAACTCTACCTCCTCGTCAGTTATTGCTTTGCTCGGAGCGGCCGCGCACCCAGAACGCGCTGGTGTGGATAACGTTATCCACAGCTCCGAGTGGGAAATAGTAAGCGATATATTTGCACTCGTCGGGAAGTACACTCCAGAGAGTTTCCGAACTAATCGCCTCCCCTTGCTGAACCTGCCAGATGATGTGATTGGAGCGCTGCGGAAAGGACGGATTGAGTATACCAAAGCCAGAGCGATCGCCCGAGTTAAGGATAGCTCAGAGCGATCCCAATTGTTAGAAGAGGCGATCGCTCTCGACCTCTCCCTGACCCAAATCAAACAGCGCATTGCCGATTTAAAAGCGAAAAGTACAGGGGAGGCGACTGCACCAAATCACTCACTTAAAAGTCGCGTAGATACAGCTTTGCAGCGAGTGAAAAAGTCTAAGGTTTGGGATGACCCCAAAAAGCAAAAGAAACTAGAGAAGCTGTTAGCTGAACTGGAAGCTTTGGTGGGTGAGGGATTGGAAAAATGAAGCTAATTTTAAAGTAAAACAACAGAAGCCTACACTGTGCCTTGCGGGTACAATGTAGGCTTCTGTTGTTTTAGGAAAACTCCAAAAACGCTCTAAATTCCTTGGGCTGAACACGCCTTTGAGGCGGTTTTTATGGGTTTAAAGCGAACGACCTCAAAAAAGAGCTTTTCGAGGCGTAAGGTTGCTGCAATCCGATCGGCTGCTGGTGTCCGATCGCTACAATATGTCAAATGGGTTCTATAGCAGTCGTCATACTGCTATAGACAAGGTAGGGTTCATGAATGACCCCTACCAGACTTTGTGTTCTAACCGACGAAAGCGGTTGCTATATTTGTGAACTGCGAGTGCGGCGCAAGAAATAGGTTGAACAATTTATGCCTGATGAATTTCCCATCATTATTGTCACCCCTCAAGCTTACGAACTCTCCAAGACTGAGGCAATGGGAAGCAAGTATAAGTTTTGGTTTGAACACCCAGAACTCGGCCGCTGCCTGTACAAACAAGCAAGACTTGATTTAGGCGAAGATTGGGCAGAAAAAGTGGCCTCCGAATTGTGCGAATTACTGGGAATTCCTCATGCTAATTATGAACTGGCTGCCACGAGTGAGGGGAATCTCGGTGTAGTCTCTTCTTACTTTTTGCCTAACGGTGGCACCCTCGTTCACGGTAACGAACTTCTTACTCCCATCGTGCCAAATTACCCCACCTTTGCAACCTACAACCTGTCACAACATACAATTGATCTAGTGTTGAGAATTATCTCTGATGAATCTGTGAACTTACCATTGGTTGGACAGTACCCAGTGGCATCCAAAAAGCTGTAGAAGTGTTTGTCGGCTATCTTCTGTTAGATGCGTGGATTGGCAATGGCGATCGCCACCACGAAAACTGGGGTGTGGTCCGAAATAAGGCAGTGTCTACCACATCTGAAACAGCACACCTAGCGTCGGCTACATCTGAAACAGCACACCTAGCACCCACTTACGATCACGCTTCTAGCTTAGGCCGTGATCTCTCTGATGAACAAAGGCAAAAACGCCCAGTAGAAACTTATGCTAACAAATGTTTCTCAGCGTTTTATGGCAGCGTTGATGACAAAAAGCCCCTCAAAACTGTTGATGTATTTGACTGCGCTGCACGTCGCTATCCGAATGCAGCGCATATATGGCTTGAGCGACTTGAAAGTATCTCAAAGGCGAGTATAGTGGATATTTTTCATCGAATTCCTAACACTCGTATCTCACCGATTGCAGCCGAGTTTGCCCAAAAAATTATTGAATTCAATCAACACAGACTGCTTAACTTGAGGAAAACGCTACCGTGAAAACACACTCAACGCTTTTTTTGGCTTGGCAAGATCCAAACAGCCGTTCCTGGTTTCCCATTGGCAGGCTAACATTTGACGGAACCAACTACCAATTTACCTACACGCAAGGCGTTTTAGAAGCTCAACAGAAGTGCGGTTTTGAACCCTTGCCCTCGTTTCCGCGCTTAGGTGAAGTATATACATCAACCTACTTATTTCCCGTATTTGCTAATCGGTTGATGCCGAAAAATCGCCCCGATTACTCAAGTTTTTTTCACTGGCTAAATCTGACTCAACATGAAAGCGATCCAATTGCCATGTTAGCCCGCAGCGGTGGGCGGCGAGAAACAGATACTCTAACTGTTTTTCCCATTCCTGAGCCAGATTCAGAAGGGCGGTATCGCCTTCACTTTTTCTTGCACGGACTGCGGTATTTGCCACAGGGTGCAATTGAGCGAATTAACCGCTTAGAGACAGGAGAAAAGTTGTGGTTAGCTCACGAATTTCAAAATCATTATGATTCTAAAGCCTTGACTTTAAATACAGAAGACCACTACATTGTCGGGTATTGTCCGCGATATTTGAAGAGTGAGATTTTTGAACTTCTCTTGAGGAATCCTAGTTTTGTAGAAGTGCGTGTAGAGCGAGTAAATCAACCGCCAACACCGTTTCAGTTTCGCCTGCTGTGTAATATAACTACTCAATGCTATAATGACTTCCGCCCATTTTCAAGTCATGAATATCAGCCGCTCAGCAGCTCTTAGGTACTGGAAAACCCTTGCAACTTCGAGTTAGACTCCTCTTGGCAAAGTTGAGCCAAACATTCATCACCGCAAGTCGCTCAGGAGCCTTTTCGCAATCCGGCTTGCTCGATCGGCGCTTTCTTCCCCAATCCGGTCTCACCGGAGTGCTACTGATGTTGACTCCCGCTCCCACGATCCATTCGTAACAGGCTTGACCCTCAAAGAGGATAGCTCTTGGGTGCTGAAAAGTCCCTGCAAAGATCGGGATTTACTCAGTTGCAGTTCTTTGCCCCACAATGTCCGACCTCTTTGCTATTATATGAGGGCGTTGGTTGCTGACCCTGCTGCTGCTTGAGATGAGGGTAAAAGGAGAATCGGATAGCAATTTTGTAAACCAGTTTCGTAGGTGCTTGGGAATAAAGTGTACTCTATTCACCAGCAATCTGCTGTAACTTTAAGCTCGACACTGACCTCCAGAGATGATTAATTATTTTTTTTGAACATGAAATGATATTTTAAATCATTCTACTTGTATGAGAATAATTCATCCCCTTAACCAGTGAACAATCCGCAACCAGTTCTCATAAAAGAAGGAGCTAGTCCCCGTGAAAAATGAGTTAAAAGAAGACAGGAATGAACTGGCGAGGCTGGATTATAGCGACTGGCTAGCAAAAACTATTGACGAACTGAATCGAGAAACCGGAGCAGCACTATTTTGCTTAAAACAAGATATCCCTTCAGGAAGATTTAGGTTAATTATAGACATTCATTGTTTGGCTTTTCAACTCGCAAAAAATCAAGAATTAAGACCTCCATTAGAGCCAGGAGAAAAAGCCTATAAAGCGACAATAAACATGGTTGAAAAATGCCGTGAAACCTTCGGAGAAAAAATTCAAGAAATCAAAACAGCTTTATCAAATAGATTAATCGAGGCCATTAGGAAAGCCCACGCTTCGTTGCCCGATCGAGAAAGCTCTGAAGTGACCATTGATGAGTTAATCGAGTCAATGCTTGTACCCCTGGCATCAATGCCAAAGCAGCCCTCCTTGTTTGCTTGGCAATTCCCTTCGATGACTGGATTGAGTTCGCATGATTTGACCTTGGCTTCTGAAGTGGCGACTCCTACAATCAGGAGCCACAAAGTAACAATAGAAATAAATAGTGCAACTCGCTTCCGCGAATTTGTGGTGACTGGGCTGGAAAATTATGTTCAATTTTTGAAAACAAAACAGGACTTGGATTATCCTGATTATGTAATTCAAAATGTGAGAACGAGCATCGAGTCACTCAAAACTAATGGTTCTAATGAATTATGCCAACTTGAAAAGTTACTCAATCAAGAAACAATCGGTCGCCTGAAAAGAGAGGCGGAAGTAATTTACTTGGAATACTGGGCCAATATAATTGGTGAAGATTGCGCTCGCGTTAGAGACTCGAAGCAAAAAAGTAAGTTAATACATCAGTTTACCCTTCAAGGGGAAAAAGAGCCTCGCGAAATATCGCTCGACGAAGCCTCATTTTATTTGAGGGACTACAGCCGGCGTCTTAGATCACTGGAAAAATTCATCAACGACAAAAAGAAACCAGAGGCTTATTACGAAGTAACATACCAGGGCATACTTGTAGACATCCAAGAATTATTTTCTGGGCGGGATGCCTTCTCGGAGTTACCTCTTTTAGGTAAAATCGATGGCTGTATTGGAGAAACAGAAGACTCTCTTCAGAGTATTACCTCAATAACTTTTGGACTCAAATTCAAATTAAACGGGCGCGTCAGTAATCCGGTTCTTTTCAATTCTTCATTTTTGTATGGGATTGAGATGATTAAGCCGGATTCACAATTGCATAACTTTGACGATCTAACGCAAGAGGGGTGCAAGAAACAAATTGAGAAAATACTTAAGTTTTTCGTTCTTTATTACTTTGCATTTGCTTGTCCCAACCCTCTTGCGCCAAATTATTGTTACCAGGAAGTGCTCAATTTTGATGTAATCAAGCAATTTACCGAAGAAGTATTACCTCAGTTGAAAGAAGACTCTCTTAAGAGTGATGAGGCTAAGAAAAATTTAATGAGAAAGTTTGTTGGTCAAATGAGTGAATACTTAGTTGCTGACAAACTGGAAGCTACGGTCAAGGCTCTTAAGGAATACTTAAAAACGGAAAAACTGGGGTTTTCTGCCGAAAAAAATGTAAATATAGGGCTGTCACGAAAACTGCTCCTGTCAGACTTGAGCGAAATCAGCAATAGGACTAGATTCTTCGAGAATGAATTGTCGGAAGATCTGAAGAAATGCCTCAAGTATGTTTTCATCTCAGCACAGGGGGCAAATAAAGACGCCATCATCCAGTTTCCTGTAGCGCTGATATTTAAGACGGATAACTTCTACCGGACGGGTAAGCAGCGCGAGTTCGACATGAGCTATCAAATTTGCGATATTCAAATGCTGCCTGTATTCTATAATTTTGTAATTCAAAATACAAGCCAGCAATTCGAGCGGGATAAAAAGAACATCGATATGCTCGCACGATTAGGTGGGAAACGTAACTTGCCTCAAAATGCTGATGAAGCATCTGAATACATGAGTCGCCTTGTATTTCCTGGTTCGCTAATAGAATTTAAAGTGCGTGAAATTGCTTTAGAACAAGCTCCAGAAAAGGAGCGTTTCATATACGAACTTACTTGGCGAACATTGGGATTTATAATATTAGATATTCTGACAGTTCAAGTGCGAAAAAATAAAAAAATATTTATAGGTCAGTGGCTGCTGCACCAAACACCAGAAGATCAAACAACCCAGCAGGAAGAATTTATTCATCAAATGGTCGAGGAATGGAGTTACGTATTGAGCGACTCCTTGTTGATTAATTCTCAAGGAATAGTGTTACCCACGATTAACACTTATAAATTTACAAATGCTAAGCGTTCGCTCTACTCAATATTGCCACAGGAATTCAAATTTAAAAATAATAACAATAGCACCATAGAGCCATTGTTAATAATGATGGTTTCAAGCAACAAATGCGACGCCCGTTCCTCACGTTGGGGAGAAAACTACATTGCCAATTTGACGGGTGAAGTTGTGGCAGTGGAGCCTACAGAAACAGGTCTAAAAGTGAGGATGGTGAAAACTCTGGCGGGAAATTACAGAGGGGATGAACTGCATCGCTGTCCAGCAGTGCTGGGCGACACAATTAGCGATATGTATCTCAAGGGGTTTCGCCACGTTATATACATAGCTAACACTCCCTTTTCTGAACACCTGCGCGTGACTGACCAACAAAATGAATTGTTCTTCATGTCGCCGGAACTCATCAAATACCTCAAGATTGCTGATGACTTGGTAATATATCCGGTTCTGTACGACAGTTACAGCGCCTTGCGGATTGATGGGGTACCGAACGAAGAGACTTTGTACGTTCAGGACGTGCGCCAGTTGAGTAACGTATTTAATGACCCCAATCGTTCCCAGGTAGTATTTTTCAATTTGTTCACCGGAAAAGCTGTAGAGCGAGATCGTATTTTCTACAACACTGTGACAACTTATTCTACCTTGCTCAACGCCCACCCTGGCGACGTAATTGACGTGAATAAGGTAATGGACGGTCTCATCAAAGAGGGAGAACTAAAAAATAACCTCATGCTTGGGTTAACGCTCTTGCATTATTCAAAATACGAAAAAAGCCAAACTAAGGCAGAGAAATCGTTCCTCAAACTCGACCCCCTAAATGATATTATCGGCGACAAAGCAATTGGCAGGTCAGCAGCAAAAAGTCGGCACTGCATCTCTTCGGTGCAAATAAATTCTCTCGCATTTCTCACAGAAGTGTACAACGCATTGATAGTTCCAATTTCTGAAGATAATGCGATTAATAGCAACATTAATCTATCTCACTCCTCTCTCTTGCTTCTCGATGAAATTAAGAATTACTTAGTAGAGCGTGAAGTAAGCGCTCCCGATGAGCTGCCTCAACATTATGTTGACTGCTTGGTTGAGTCCTATTCCAATCCGATGCTTAAGGAGCGAGTTGAATCGATAATCGCTCCCCAGTGGTGGGTTATTAGCAACGGCGGTATTGTCCCGTTTTAAAGGATATGTAAGTTTTAGAGGATCTGTAAATGCAAATAAGAGAGGCACAAGGACATCTTTTCGAGCTAGCATTTAACGCGGGAATATTGACGGCGATTCATCAAACAGGGATGAAATATGCCCACATGGGTTTATTCATCGATGATTTGAAAAAACTCAATCATCGAGGAGTCGTCAATAGCCTCGTCCAAATGAAATTGAAAGAGGGATTTATTGACGCGGAGAGTCAGCGAATATGGACAACATGGGGCAAGTTGTTACTTCTGCGGGGTCATCTTGGCGGTTTGGGTTTATGGCACGAACTGATGGATGCGTTCGGGTACTCCTCTAATACAAGCAGATATTGGGAATTGCTGTACGTGCAGTGCTGTCTTTCGGATGCAACCAGCATGAGAACGCTGGAAAAAAACGAACATGACCGCTATTCTCAAATCCTTTCCCAGTTGGGCATTACCCCAGATAAGGTTTTCCCATACATAAATAAATACGCTACAACGGGGGAATTTTTAAAGGCGGACACATTAATGCTGATGTCGAAAGAGGGGGAGGGAGGCGGAAAAAAGGAATATCGCATCGTCTGCGTTGATTTGTCTGCATTCACCGTTGATAGCAATGACAGCAGCGAGTTGAACGAAGGGGAAAATCAGGGTGCAACTGATGAACGAGAACATTGCGATTTGTGGAATTTATCGAGTGCTTTATCAATCCTTGAGTCTCTCGGAGTGGAACTGCACCGCTTAATGTCCAAAAGTGTTTATCATCACTTAAAAATTGACACAAAGGAAGGAAGCAATCGAGAATTAATAATTGGGCGTGACATAAAGGATTACCTGACAGCTTTTTCTTATTACGACAAGGACTTTGTTAAGTTGGTGCAGGCGGCATCGTACTCCGCTAGTTTTGTCAAGTTTCTCGAATCAGAGAACAGGATACCAAAGGATGCAACTGTCCAAGTCACGGCGATCGGTTACACGACGCAGGGAATTAGCACTCTGAATGTCGGACGGGAAGATTTCGACATCCTTGATCGTTGCGCCGACGCATATAAGTCGATGAAGAGACAGGAAAAGTCTGACACAGAGAATTCAATCGATAGTTATAAGCGGACGCTTGTTAAGATGCTCAATTTAATCAAGCGAAGTGTCGCCGATAGTTTATTGTACGCACCTGGTGGAATGGGAGTCAGCGTTGGAAACAGTGCAGCAGGAGAATATGAACTCAAGAGCGATCGCCAGGAACAGAAAGTAAAAGAATTTGTTGACTCGCTGTGCGATATGAATACCACTGCGGACAGAACCGTGTCTTTCACTGAAATAATTAGTAATTTTCACAATCCATCGGATTCTCTGGATGATTCGATTACTTCAAAATACAACCTCCCTCAGAAAATTACGCTAAGGAATGCTCATGCCCAAATAATAAAGGAACAACTGTCATCCGCCTGTCGCTATCTGTTCCTGACCGGAAATCCAGGTATTGGGAAAACAATGACAGTGGTGGATTTTCTTCGCGATCGCGTTAACGAGGGCTTCCTGCTGTTCTACGTCAGTCCGCGACTATCGGTTAACGAAGACACAATCAATAAATTTAGAACTGAATCGGGGCGCTTGTTTGCTGATGACCTGTACTGCCTTTATACCAGCCACGCTATTATTGCCACCAACAACGGCTTGCCAACAGTCAAATATTATTCTAATGCCGATACTAATACTTCTAATTGGTCAGGGGTAACTTTTATTGGCGTTGGAGATGAGGGAAAGCATCTCACAAGAGCGAGACAGGAAATAAGTCGTCTTTCAGGAAATTCGCTTGGCTACGATAAAAAATCAGGAACGGGAGTGATTAGGAGCCTGTGCGATGCTGGTCACGCTCTCATCAATAAGGGCGTGAGTAAAATTGTGATTACCTGCTCTACTCAGTCCCTCCGTAAAGTGAATAAATACGGAGACTCCTTAGATAACTTTCATAGACTATTCCGTTCGGTTACAAATCAGGGTGAAGTGATTTCAGAGGAAATGATTAAATTATCTTCACGCCTGAGAAACATCATTGTTATGGTTGACGAAGTGACGGGCGATAGCGCTGGGGTTGAGTGGTTTCACGCCATGCAGAAATGGCTGGATAAAAAGCTTGAACTCTTCGATAAATCGCATGGTTTTAATACTAAACTGATTGTTGCTGACGCTTCCCTAATAGGTGTTGAAGTTGTTAAGCCGCACCTCGGTACAAGGGAAGCGGAGCCGGCTAAGATTTACTGTTCTCCTGTTGAGAATGAGCGAGAGCCACTAGAGCTTAGTTTTCAGTCGTTTACTGATGAGTCAGCACGGCGAGGAATTATTGATTCCACCATTATTAACGCCAACTCATATCCAGCAAGACTTATTGAACTCACTTACAAAGTTTTCTTCGAGACTTGTAAAATTAATGAGGATGGCTCCCTTAAAAATAAACTGGGTCAGTCAGCGCGGGACGATTCCCTAGTAACCGAAATAATCCACCACGTCTCTGAGCAAAATTCAGACCAATTACTGGTTTACATTCAGGACAAGCAACGTCTGATACAATTAATAGATTTGGTCAAAAAGAGGCGGCCTCGATTCGATAAAAATAAGGCTTATCTGGAAATACATTCCCTTTCAGATCCAGACAAGGAAAGCCGCCTTGAATGTAAAGACCAGGTTAGAGTAGTATTTATGACATCATCAGCTTCTCGCGGCATTTCCTTTCCTCATGCAAAACACATAATCGTCGAGCTACCTAGGTTTCAGATAGAAAACAACCTGATGGAAATTATTCAGACCATCTATCGAGGTCGGGGCGATTTGGCCGAGGGAAAAAATAATGATCGCGAACCTAAGAAAGTGACGGTGTACATTGTTGAAAAAGTATTCACCAATGTACCCAGCAAGCAACAAAGTCAGATCACTCGCGTCGCAAATTTGATAGGTTCCTTGCTCGTCTTGCGAACAGCGATAATGACGAGAATTACGGGTGCAGGATATCTCTGCGGACGCAACACAGCAATGATTCCCATTGGCGGAAAAGGGATGTATTCGGGGGGCGAGACGTTTAGTACCCGTATCAAGTCTCTCATGCAGCGGCTGCGGAGCCATCAACGTCTACATCCAGAAGATCGAGATGTTAAACTTGCTCTCGAACATTTGCCTTGTTTTTTTGAATCGGCGAAATTCTTTATACAGAAGTCTACTTGCTCACCCAATTCTGCTGTTTCCTACGAACAGACAAGGAAGAAAATCAGCTTACCGTCTCTATTGGAGTTAGGCGTTGATTTCTTATTTGACCAATGCTCTTGCATGGCTGACTTGTTGGAGATCGAACTCAGCCCGCAGGTTTTTTATGTGGATGGTTCACTGTTGCTCGTCCCAATGAATAATAACACGGTGACATCTCTTTACAGGTTCGACCCTTATTCCCAAGTCAGTAAATACGCGACGCCAGAATTCATAAATGCTTTGGAAAATATCTGGCGCAAAAATTACCCACAAGATATAAAAAATGAAATTTACTTCGCTCTTGATTTCATCCAAAAGCTCAAGCAAAATGAGGAGATTACGCAGCAACTTAGCGACTCTAGCAATTTCAGCGACCAGTATTTCGCTGTTCCCCTACATTTCTTGGTTGCAGATGAAACTCTCCGGCGCTCATTTACAGAAGAGAGTGAAAACTCGCCTGTGAGTCACAGGTTTCGTATGTTACTGGAGCGTTATGTCAAGGCTTTGTACCCCGCTACTGATTTTCTCCCCATCGGCAATGGCTTCGTTGATTTTCCTTGGGTGATTTTTAAAAGTTACGACTTGGCGCAGATTCGTCGGGGTTTGTTCAGAGCAAACTACTTTCTTAACTCTCGCTCCCTGAATCTACTCAATCTTATTTTGTTCAGGGGGTGACAAGCGCCTTCTGAATTTTAGTCTAACTGCTTTGCTGCATTACCTGCAACCGTCGCTCGTTGACTTGCCCCGCATCCCTTCTATCAGCTTGCCTGCTAATAACGCAGTTATGCACTGCTGTAACTGGTAAAGGTTCAGCCAGTCGCACCCAACTAATCTTAGAGTGTCAGACGAAAGTTAACAGTTTCGATGAGTTTCCCCATAGTCTTGTATTCGATTACCATCCGAACATACAAATCTCAACTTAGCGTACCAAACCAGCCAGCAGCCCCGACGCTTCCCGCTGCAAGCTCTGCCGATTATCATCGTAGCAATTAAGGACGTTCGAGCTGGTATGGCGGCTCAACTTCTGCGCCATTCGCGTATTGCCGTTGCTTGCATCTAACAGCGTCGTAATTGCAGCGTGGCGTATTCTGTGCGGGCTGATTCTTTTAGGAATTCCCGCAGCGGAGCAAGTTGAGAAAACAAGCTTGTAAATAGCATACCCGCTCAACCTCAACCCGTATTCCCGCTTTGTCAAAGCGATAAATAAAGGCTCTTGGGGCATTGCAGCTCCCCGCACGCTCAGCCAATCAGAAATCGCATCTGCCGTCGCGTTGTGCAAGTCAATTAGCTGCGCTTGAGTTCCCCTACCTTTGCCGTAAATATTCAAAGTTCGGGCTAGCGGGTCAAAGTCGCCTATATTGGCTCCGCCGATTTCCCCCCGGCGCAACGCATTGTCCCACAGCAGCCGGAGAACTGCATAGTCGCGCTTTCCCTGGGGCGTACTCCGGTCAGGAATGGACAATACCGACTGCATCGCCGCCACATTCTCTGAAGCAACTCGGCCAAACCCTGTAGTATCCCGGTAAGGAACCACCTTCTCTCCTTCAACATCTACCAAACTCCACTCGCACTCGCCCACCTTGCGAGCAAAATTCACCAAACTTTTGATCGCCGCCAGTCGCCGATTAATCGTCGCTTCCTTGAGTCCCTTGTCGATTAGTTTGGCTTTATATTTGAGAACCACCGCGACAGCGGCGAAACGGTTCAGCCGTAGGAACTCGCGCACCAATGCCGGGTGAGGTGAGAGCCCCGTCATTGTCGCAAAGAAATCGTACAAGTCTTTCTCATAAGCACGCCTAGTGTTGACAGAGCGCTTGGCAGCTAACAGCTCTGCCACTAGGTCGCGCGTCGAAGTTATTTCTCCAAAGGAATTAGCAGCGTGTTCTAAGTCCATAGCCGGTCTGATAATTTGGCTTTCCAGACCAGATTACCTGAATCTGGGGTGCAAAAAGATGGATAATTTACCAGTCCGTTCGGCGAGCGTACTAATGATGAGCGGCGGGCTCCAAAACCTTGCAGGCGCAGCGGCGATCGCTGCAATTGAGTGAACGAGCATAAATTTTGATGGTCAAACAATTAAAGCTGCCTCTTGGGGAAGTTCTGCCGCTAGCGCCGCCCCCTGTCTCTCAAGAGGGCAACAGCACCTTTTCAACCTTTACAGACAACATCAAGTTGCCCGTTCACCGCTGGTGCGAGATGAGCGTGCGGGTTTCTCGGCCTCTTGGGTCGAAACCGTTATTGCTAGAGCCTTGGAACGGGGGAGTGCGACTGTCTTCGATCCATTTGCCGGTGCGGGGACGACGCTGCTTGCTGCTGAGAAAATGGGGGTTGAATGCTTGGGAGTAGAAGCTCATCCCTTCGTTGCTAGGATTGCTTCAGCCAAGTTGTTATATCGAACTGACCCCGCTCTTTATTTAGAGCATATAAGAAAGGTCAAAATACGTGCCGAAAATTTGTCGGGCTGTGTAGATAATTATCCGGCTTTGATTCGTTCTTGTTTAAGCGATCGCTCCCTTGAAGGCTTAAATCGATTGTGGCAGGCTTGGAAACAATTAGCTGACGATTCTCCTCAATCCGAGTTGGTATGGCTGACAATTATAGCCATTCTCTGCCATGTTTCCTGCGTTGGAACTGCCCCTTGGCAGTACATCTTACCAAACCAAACCAAAAAATCTGTATTGTCGCCGATGTTAGCTTTTGAGCTAATGGTTCAAACCCAGGTTCAAGACATGAGAATTGCAGGAAAAACAGCAGCTAATACTGCTAAGAGCGTTCGCTCTGATGCTCGGACTTGTCTTGGCGTACCGGATGATTTTGCTGATTTAATCATTACCTCGCCGCCCTATGCTAATAACTATGACTATGCCGATGCTACGCTCTTAGAGATGTGCTTTGCAGGAGAAATTAGTGGAAAAACCGGAAGCATAACGTCCCTCTGTGCGAATGCTGTTTGTGGGTTAGGGGATGATCGAGATTTGACAATAGCTTGTATCAACAGTTCTTAGTTTCGGGCAGAAATTAACAGCGATAGAGCAGGAAATTATTACTGGAAAATGTTAAAATAATAGCGTTATGGTAAACTGTAGTAACGAGCGAATTGGGACAAGTATATGGGAGAGCTTTCGATCGTGAAGTTAGTGGAAAAACACATTATCTCTCGCCACCACTGGAACGCAAATGCTTTGGGGATACAGGGCGTGGTAGTACGGAAAGTTCGGGTTACTCCTTACAAAACGGTTCGATAAAGCAAGTGAGATATTTGTCTATCAAACCTGTAACTATTATTGGCATGAAGAGGCTAGGCTATGGAGTTATCTACTACCACCACCACGATAGATGGCGAGCGCATTCAAGAGTACGCCAAGAAGCTACGCCAAGGGAATTTTTTAGAAACTTTGGCCTTGAATGTAGCAATGGGGATTCATACCGAAATTACTAAAAGGGATGAAACATTAGAAGGCTTTAGTCCTAAGTGTGTTGATGAACTCGAAAAATTTCTCAAAGAGCAGATAGTTGATGATGCTTTCTACTTGACAAAAGCAGAGGAGATATTAAATCATCTGACCCTCTGGCTTCAGGCAGGTAGAACCGAGGAAAATTTATGGAAAAACGTGGCACTTGATTCAGCTTTAATTTTTCTAGAGCCACTCGATTTATCCAATCGGACACTAGATGAGTTAACCGCTATGCTGGGGCTGGCTTCAAAAACAGTTCCCGCAACCGAACCCCAGGTATTTATCAGCACCACAATCACTCAAATACTCACCTCAGCCCCTCCTAGAACGGCTTGCAAGTCCTTATTACGAATTTGGGATTGGCAAGAAGATGCCCATAAAAATGTGTTTTTTCGAGATAATTACAACACGGGTTTTGTTAAGTTAGCCTTAAAGGATAAAGACCCAGTTACTAAAGAATATTTTTACTTTACAGGCAAGGCCGCCTGGGGAATTATTGAGGAATTTGGCAATTTGGGGAAAGATACTGCCAAACTCCACTGTTTACTATCTGCCTATGTTTTTCAACAAGCTGTGCCTTGGAGAACTGAAATTAAGCTAGCTGGAACTGGGAAAAATGGTGGCACTAACCTCATAGACTTAATGGGTTGGGGTGAGCGTAAAGATATGACCACTTCCCAGAAGTTACTCAGGATAGAGCAATGCCTGAAGCTTCTGAGAAGGCTGGACGCTACCATTAAATGGAATATCGGGAAGCTAGGATGCGATATGAATTCCCTCATTTGGGACGTTGCTGTGGAGCGCTACGGGCAGCGTAACATTTTCACAAATGAAATTGATGAACCAACAGAAATAGTAGCCTTCATTCGGGCGGGTAGATGGACTGAGTTTTTCTTTAATAAACCTGGCAAGAATGCCAAGCCTCCAGTGGCCTTATATGAGTTTGGTTGGATTTCAGAATCGACGCTAAAAATGAACCCCTATCATGATGAGCTAGCATTTTTAATTGCCATCAATATAACAACAGAAAGCGCCATTCATACAAATGGAAAATACACGGTTAAGACCGTCCTAGAGATGGTTATGCCGAAAAATCAAATTGAATTAATGCGGTCTGTTAAGTACAAAGCTCAAGATATAAAGGAGCGGTGGGGTAAAGCTTTAATGCGATTGATTGAGTTAGATTGGCAGATTATATATGACTCTGAAACCTACCCAGAATGGTTGCGTCCTGGAAGTACAACAGGTAAACCCAAAGATTGCAAAAAAAGAATTATTGATTTACTGCTAGAAGCTGGCGTCACCATCAAGCCTCCCGGTAAAATTCCTGCCTTGATAGCTGCTAAAAAATCAGCATCTTTGCCCCGGAAACGGAAATCAGCATCTGCTGCCCCGTTAGAGTGGGAACCGATACAGAAGGCTTGTGAAGCAAAGGGTTGGACGAAGCAAAGAGCCATCGCCGAAAAGCTGGGCATATCTCAGCAGCTAGTCTCACAGCTTCAGCGCGGCAAGCCAATTAGCCCCAAAACCGCCGCCCACCTCAGAAAAATCTTGCCTAAAGTGCTACCGGAACTGTCAATCTAGCTTCCCATCCCTTTAACTCGAACTCCAGCCCCAAGCGTAGTAAGGCTGGAGTTTTGCGTAGTAAGGCAAAAATGACCTCAAAATCACCTTCAAACTATTATCTGGCAAGGCTTACGACTTTACTACGGACACACCCGGATCTAGCTACCAAAACACCCGGATCTAGCTACCAAAACACCCGGATCTAGCTACCTCTCAAATTTGAAACCGTTTTACAGCAAGCGTTTCAGAACTTTACTACGCCTGGATTATCTTAATTAATTAATTATCTTTGATCGGCGTGCAAGCAGCGATTTTCAGAACATGAGACAAAGGGATGTTCCCCACTCAAGGAATAGCCCGGTGAAGATTTATCGAGATAGCACAGGCATTGACCTTCAAAATCAGTCCTCACAGAGACTCATAGTCCACTTAACCCCATCTGACCCGTTCATGAGGCGCTCTGGCGGTAGCCAGATTCGGGTGCAACTTGGAGTGCCTTTCGCATTGCTACTAGGCCAGAAGGTCAACACAGCCAACATGGGGGTGCGTTATGGTCTTGTCTAAGTCCACCCTCACTGAATGGCAAGAAAGCGGCGTAGACTCCGCCATCTTCGCCCTCAACGTGCAAACTCTTAGTGGCGACGCCCCCTACGCCTACCTCCTCTACGAAATTAACGCCGCCTCCGGCAGAGTCCACCCCGACGCACAATGGCGGTGGGCCAGAAAACACTACAGCCACATCGAACACGGTGGTTGGTGGTGTTCGGGCCTTGACCCCCTCAACAACTGGCAGCCCATGTATTGGGGCTGCTTCAAACCCTATCAGCCCCGCAACAGCTTCGACCCAAACGGTAAAACCAAGCCCGTTAAATACGAACACCCCCCCAAAACCCCCACCAGAGCCTTCTTCCTGCAAGTCCCAGACCACATCTGGGCAAAAGTTGCAGAACGCCACGGCGTCCCCATCAACCCAGAAAACCCAGAGGACTTAGAGATGGGGAGTACAGGAACGGGGGAGACGGATCTCCCTTTTGCCCCTGTGCTCCTCCGCAACCCCACGAACCCCCCTCAATTCTGGGAATGGGTTTGGCTCAACAACATCCCCGTCATCATCGTCGAAGGCGTAAAAAAAGCCGCCTGCCTGCTCACAATGGGCTACGCGGCCATTGCCCTCCCCGGCGTTACAATGGGTGTCAGAACCAAAAACGCGCTAGGGGAGAAGTGCAACCCCTATCTCATCCCCGAACTCCAACACTTCGCCACCCCAGGGCGGGAAATCTACATCGGCTTCGATCGCGACAGCAAGCACTCTACCGTCCTCAACGTCAACCGCGAGATTGACAAACTCGGCCGCCTGTTCACGACCGCCAAATGCTCCGTCAGCGTCATCACTCTGCCAGGACCGGAGAAAGGCATCGACGATTTCGTGGTAGCCAGAGGCGAGGATGCGCTCATTGCCCTCCAAAACGCAGCACGAGGCTTCCAATTTTGGCAGGATAGGGAATCATGGCTTTTAACCTATCCCGCGTCTTTAACGCTAAATTCTCGCTATCTGGGAGAACTCCCCTATCCAGAGGCCGGCTTAGCCTGCATCAAATCCCCCAAAGGCACCGGCAAAACCCGCTCCCTCGCCCACCTGGTTTCCCACGCCCTCAACACGGGCGAACGCCGCGTGCTAGTCATCACCCACAGGATTCAGCTCGGCCGCGCCATCTGCGCCGGGTTGGGAATCAACTACATCGACGAAACCAAGAACTCGCCGGAAGGCAAATTATTCGGGTACGGCTTGTGTGTAGACAGCCTCCACCCCCACTCAATGGCCCGTTTCAACCCCGAAAACTGGTCTGGGGCGATCGTCCTCATTGATGAGTGCGAACAAGTCATCTGGCACGCCTTGAACTCCAGCACCTGCCGCGAAAACCGCGTCGCCATCTTGCAAACCCTGCAAGAACTCATTCGCACCGTCTTAACCACCGGCGGCTTAATCGTTGCCCAGGATGCTGATTTATCTGATTGCGCGATCGACTACTTGAAGGCGCTTGCTGGCATCCCTCTCGAACCTTGGATTGCCGTCAACGAATGGAAACCTAAAAAAGAGCGGGACGCGATCTTCTACGCCACTCAAAGTCCCGCACCACTATTCGCTCAAATGGAGCAAATTCTGTCGCGAGAAGTCACCGGCTGCGACCTTGAAAGTCGCGCCCTCTGCTGCCCGCTCGATCGAAACAGGCCCCACATTATGGTTGTTGAAGACTCCCAAAAAGTCAAAGGAAAATGGTCGTGTCGCAACCTAGAAACACAACTGCAAAAACGATTTCCCAACAAGCGCATTCTCAGGATTGATAGCGAGTCAGTAGCCGACCCCAACCACCCTGCTTGTGGCTGCGTTGAGAAACTTAATGCCACCATTCAAAACTACGACATCATCATCGCTAGCCCCACCATTGGCACAGGAGTTAGCATCGACATTCGCGGTTATTTTACAGCCGTATTCGGCATTTTCAAAGGAGCAATTGCCGTCAACGATGCCTTGCAAGGTCTCGCTCGCGTCAGGGATGAAAATGTTCCAGTCTTTGTTTGGACAGCGCCCTTTGGCATTGGCAAAATTGGCAACGGCAGCGCTTCTTACCGAGCTCTCCTCGCTTCCCAGCAGAAGGTTATCAAAACCAATATTCGCTTGCTGCAAGGAGTTGACTTCGACATCGACGCGGCCCACGACCCGGTTCACCTGAGAACTTGGGCAAAAATGGCTGCTAGAATTAATGCCGGAATGTGGCATTACAGGGAGGCGATTAGGTACAGCCTAAAAGCTGAAGGGTTTCAGGTAAAACTGTGCCGAGAAAATCAGCTAGAACAACTCCTTTTAGAGGGATTAGCGCAGCAAATAGCAGCCAGCGCGGTCAAAAACTGGAAGCTCTTGCAGCAGCTTGTCCGGGAGGTTGATGCTCGGTTAAATGAATTAACTCTCCGAAATGTCGGAGCTGCTCTGGTTAAGGAAGAGGCTGAGTCAATTCAGCAAGAGAACCGCAGGGTAGAAGCGGATGCTGTTGCTGGTGCTCCTGATATTACTCTGTCTGAGTATCTGAAGTTGAAGGACAAGCGCTCCAAGACAAACGGCGAACTCAATCAAGAGCGCAAGTACCAACTGCAAGAGACTTATGGTGTGTCGGTGACGCCCGAGCTGAAATTGAAGGACGACGACGGCTGGCTGCCTCAAATTCGCCTGCATTACTATTTGACCCATGACCCAGAGTTTGTCAGGAAACGAGATAAAAATCACTTGGCAGGCCATCAAGAAAGGGGTCAAGGGAAGGTTTGCCCGCAAGATTTGCGCTTCCTGAAAGCTTCTGTGGAAGCTCTCAAAAAGTTGGGGCTGATGGAATTCTTTGACTCAGACAGGGAGTATCGAGGGACTGACCCGGAGGTGATAGCCTTTGCTCAAAGGGTTAAGCAGTATTCTGCGGACGTGAAAGATTTTCTGGGTATCAACGTCCACCCTAATGCCCACCCAATGGAGGTGGTTCAGTACGTTTTGAAGGGGAAGCTGGGCTTTACCCTGCGACTGGTTCGCCAAGAAAGGTCGGAGGAACGAGATGCTTTGGGCAAGTCCAAGCGCATTCGAGTTTACCAGTTCCATTTCCCCAACGACGGCAGGTCGGCGATTTTTGCAGCTTGGCAGCAGCGGGATGAGAAGGCTATCTCTTTGGCAGAAGCCGTGGCTCCATGTTTGGAAGGGGTTCCTGGCGGCACAGGGTCGGATAAAGATATGAAGATATCGGGGGGTGTGCCACCAATTGATGAAGCTGCGAACGCAGGACACTCATTGAAGGTGGGCGCGCTTGTGCGGTTTGTTGGTGAGGTTCAAAAATATGTGGTTAAAGCTGTCTCAGGCGCTCGAGTGATGGTGGAATCGTTGCTTTCGGGTGCGATCGTCCACACTTGCGATCGCCGTTTGGAGCTGGCGGATTGAGGGGCAAGGTGAGAACGCTGCCAAAAAGTGCGATTCGTTTAGTCCCAGCGCGACCTGTAAAGGATTGTCTGTTCCGCAGAGCCTACTCTGCTAAGGACTTCACAGCCTTTACCCTCATGTAAAAGACTCATCTGAGTCCGGCCGCGTCTCAGTACAGTATTAGACGCTCGCGGCGCCGGCTCGCCGAAAAAATACTTTTCAAACGCGATCTCGACGGGAATTCGCGGATGGAACGATCGCGCTCACCTATGCGTGCGGTCTCAGACTATATTGCCTCGAAAGACCGCAATACCCCTATCGCAGGAGTTCTGTGGGGGGCGCAGTTGGCGCTCTTCAAAGCAAGTAATGCTGCGAGCGATCGCCAATAAACATATCTCAAGCCAATAAATAATAACTCCGACAGGTATCCGGTAAAAACTTGAAAGATTCCAATCCCTCACAAGTTAAATTAGAGATTTGTTTGATAGAGGATAGCGTCTTTCCAAACGCTTCATCTCTGTTGGCATATCTGTCAGTTGTCGCGCGCTCAGCAATCGATGCTACCTAGCCTCCCATCATATCTTTGAAGTGCGTGAATATCAGACGATTGTGCTTGCATCCGCTTGCAATTAATGCAGGCTCTAATATTAGAGATTTTCATTGAGTGATTTAAAGAAATGTCGCTCTGCAATTTCTCTAGCGAGAAATTGATCTGAAAATTTATCAAAACAAATCAGGTGCAATAGATGCACAGTTAAAAACTCATGTCAATCCCAAAAGGAAAGCGAGATTTGATTTCAATTTTGCCACTAAAACATTTGAAGGATATGCCGCCTGCAATTGAATTGCCTGCCAACTTTGCCAAAATTCATCCCCCGCGCTTTAACTGTGGCGAAATGGTGCGCTGGACGGGTGTTAGCGAAGAAGCTGACAGAGGAATGGTTATCGGCAAATTTTACAACTACGAACAATGTCAATGCTGTTGGATGTGGTGTTATATCATTTGCCTTACTCCTGATTCCAAAAGTGCAACGTGGTGTCAGTTTGATACTGCCTGGGAGGAAGATTTGGAGAAGTTTGAGGATGATAAAAAAGCAGCAGAATCTGACCGATAGAGAACGCAATTTGATTGCAGTTTACAGTCAATGCCAACTGCGAATGACACCGAGGCAGTTTTATGCAAAGTGGGGAGTGAGTTATGAGGAAATCGCTTTTATTTGTTCTCGTTCTGATTCTACAGTGCGGCGTTGGTTTAAAACGGGTAAAAATCGCAGATTTCCTACTGCTGTCGATTTGCGTCATTTGGCTTTAATGGATTTTTTGCTGGAGCATTTTGAGGAAATTCCAGAGACATTGGTGGCTTTCCTGTGTCCGCCTTGCGAAGAGAATAGCCTGGATTAATAGTGGCGCGTATAACGGAAAGACTGTTTAGGGCAACGACTGTATACGTTGTCGCAATCATATACTGCTGACTTGTTCTAACAGTTTTGTTGGCTGCTATACATCAAGCTTTTTCAGCATCAAAAAATAATTGGAGCTTGTCTTAGCACAAACCTTGTCAAATATCAATGTCACCGTGACCTGTCTTTGACAAGATTATTCAATTACTGTCTTGGCAAGCAATGAAACAAGAGCACAATCTGTTACTTTTAATGCTGAGGTACTAAAATGACCTACTCTGAAAAATTGCACCCGTGGTGTATCATTAGCCTGCTTCCTAATTGTCAGCGTGTTATTGTGGCACGATTTCGTAAGAGAAACGATGCAGACGATCATCTACGGGTTTTGAAGCGGTTAGTTAAAACGCGCACATTTGTGATTATTTTTGACATCCAACCAAAGCCTACTGTGCCTAAAGAATAATGGCGAATGCAGCGAAGGTTTAAAATCGAGTTAATCGAGATACCTGCGTTAGTTGAATAACCGAGTTTCCAGCGATTTCTCCCAGCGACAGTACCTACTGATAGCTGGGAGAATTTTTTATCAATTGAATGCTCTTAACTAAATAAATTGTTAGCATCCGAGTTTTTAAATTGTACTAACTACAAGTTTTTATCATAGTCTTGATTGACGCTTTAGAGCTATCGCATTTGTACGGATAATTACAATTGTATGAGTAAATATACTCTGATTAATAGCTGTGCAATCGTAGATATGGCTAATAGTAGTATAGCTTGCGATCGCAACAGAGCCTCCCTCTAACAACAGCTAATTTATTTCCTGCAATTGGTGGCTCAAGAATCCTTTGTTAAGGACACCTGCAAATTTAAAGCTACCCCCTAGCGGGAGAAGTTAAGTGATAACTAACTTCTTGGCATTATGAACGCTAACAACTCTCTTATAAACCCCCACCACACTTTTCCTGAATCAGCAAGCCAGGAATCCCCTCAAATAAAAGAAGTAGCTGCCGTAATTTTTCCTTTCCTCATTCCCGCACCTTCTCAACAATATCCCTTCACGTTAAATGATATCGTTAAAACTGGCAACCAATACGGTACTGTTACTTCTCTCAACAAAAATGAAAAACCTGTGACAATTACTTGGGACGCAATTTCCGGTCAAGATTCATTTTCTTGGACTTATAACCTCGACGAAATCCGCGTCCTCAAAATCTCTCTCGTTCCTAAGTTTATCCCTAAAAAGACTGCTGGAGAACTTCCAGCTTGCACAACTATCGTACTCGCTAATTCCGAACAAATACAATTTAGTAACGCAACTCGTTTCAAAGTAGAATCGCTGAGTGAACACCACATTCTTATCTCTACTCTCGACCAATCTTATCTCTTTCCCATCAACTTGTTTCCCGGCTACCTGACAAGTTGTACTATAGATATTCCTGCACCCCAGCAATTAAAAGACACCCGCTGTTTGTCTGTCAATGAACTCAGAATCAGAGCTAAGACGCATTTAGCTCTTGAAGTGCCCGATAATTTCTTAGAATTCGCTATGCCGCTCCAAAAACAGCAGTTGAAAGAAAAACTAGCTCGACAATTGAGCGAAGAAAATTACGAACTTCTTGACTTTGACGTAGCTTGGGAAGAAGCCTGGAAGCAGCAGTTAGAAAACCTAGCCAAGAAACAAGGATTCTACGGATTTAGAGAGGGAGATTGCATTTTACAGCACCGAGAAGGAGTTCAACGAATGGGGACAGTCCAACGCTTGAACGTTGAAGAGCCACGTCCATTTCACATCCATTGGAACAGCGGAGAACTCCTAAGTTACAGCTTGACAGAACTCAAAGGTTTGGGTATTGCCCGCATCGAACCTATTGTTAAATTATCGCCCAATGTGGCTTATCAAATTAGCGAAGACGGCTCCTACTTTACAGCTTGGATTGGGTTCCGTACTAAAGCGTTAGCTAAGGCGTGGCTAATACCTGTCAAAAAGCTAGTCGGCCACCTGAGCAACTTAATTGATTGCCAAATTTCCGAACTTCAACATACAGGTTATAAATACGAGTACGCTGTAGAATGTCCCAGACATAAAACATTAAACAAGCGTTTAGAAGCTCTCGCCAAAGTTGCTGAACTTGATTTAGAAAGGACGCCATTTACGAGATGAGTGGGAAGTAGCAAGCACTTCGTAGGGTGTGGACGGTGCTTCTTTGGTGGAACAAAAAACAGAAAAATTTCCTATTTGTCTTAAAATTTTTATTAACAAGACTTAGGAATCTTCCTTGCCCGGAATCTAAAAAACCTACTCTTGAAAGACTTCCCCGTCAAGCTAACGCTTAATCAGAAATTGATAAAATTAGTAATGGACAGTAACTAATGATTCAAACCTTACTCGAACAACCCCAAAAACTTACACAATTTCCCTTCACGCTCAAACCGCAACAGCAGCAAGCCATCGACAAATTAAGAAGCTTTCTAACCACTACCGAGTCATTCTTCTTGCTGTGCGGCTACGCAGGAACTGGAAAATCCACAATCGTCTTTCAAATTATCCAAGAACTCTTGAGTCAAAGCAAACGCATTGCCCTCACAGCACCTACTAACAAAGCAGTCGGCATCCTCAGAAAAATGGCAGCGTCTCAAGGCATTTTCGGAGTAGATTTTATGACAATACACCAACTTTTAGGATTAGGCATGGTCAGAAAAGAACAAGAAAAAGCTTTGTCACAGACAAGTTCCAGCAGCCTTCACCTCTACGATATCATCTTCCTCGACGAATGTTCGATGGTTGGAAGCGAATTGTGGAAATGGATAGAACGCAATTTTGAACGCACATTCTTTAATCACCGCAAGCTAATTTTAATGGGCGACCCCGCTCAGCTCAATCCTGTAGGAGAAAAAAAGTCGCCTGCTTTCAGCATTACCAATAAAGCTGTACTGACCAAAGTTGTCAGGCAAGCAGGGGAAAGCCCTGTGCTCGATTTCATAACAGAATGCCGCTCTTTTGTCAATAGCAAAGCAGACATATTTTTGCCACACTCTAAATACAAAAAAGGAGACAAGTCAAACGGTGCATTCAAAGTTAAATCAGAAACGCTGCTACAATATGCCGTCAAAACGATCGATCTAGAATTTAGTCAAAATCCCGATCGCTTCAGAATTCTGTGCTGGACTAACAAACGAGTCAGATACTACAATCAGCTTATCAGAGAACAAGTCTACGGTCAAGCTGCACCCCAATTTGTACCGGGAGAAAGGCTAATTACCAAAAAACCCGTCATGGCACCTGACGGCAAAACCGTAATTTTGCCGACTTCAACGGAATTTACCGTCAAGGAAGTTGAGATTAACCAGCACGGAGGCTATCGAGTTTGGCTGCTAAAAATTGTGACTGATGACGGTTTATTTCGGCAAATCTTTGTCCTGCACGAGTCTGAAAATAAGCGCTACCAGGCTGAACTTAAAGAAAAGCTAAAGAGTGCTAAACGCAATGGATTTCTTTGGAGGAAATATTACTGGTTCAAAGATGACTTGTTTGCTGAAATTAACAATTGCTTTGCTCTGACTATTCACAATTCGCAAGGCAGCACTTTTGATGAAGTTGGCATTGACGGAAGCGACCTTTTCAGCAGATTGTTAATCGGTCAAGATTTGAGCAGTCAACAGAAACTTAAAGAGTACCATCGACTTTATTATGTCGGTGCAAGCCGCTGCCGATATCGGATATTATTTGTTGCCCCCAATGACTCGTACTCAAACAATAAAATTCTCAAGTACAATGTAAACTTCTCAACCAAGAGGTAAAGTCTTCAACCAAGAGGCACATACGTTTGTAGAAAACAGTCAGTAACACTCAACTTTCAAAAAGCTTCTCCATCGGGACTTAGGCTGCATAAATCAATTTTTACACTATCTGTAGTAGTAACGTGTGCCATCAGCACCTACAAGTACAGTCCTGGGCGCAACTGGCACAATTAGTAAGGTGCGCTACTATCCCAAACCCTCGATAATCGCCTTATAACGAAAGTCTGACGCACCCTACAAATCGATTGGACTATGCCAGTTGCGTAATTCCTAAAGTAGAGTCTGTGCGTAAGTCCTATTTATAAAATAAGGCGAACAAGGAAACGAAAGGGCAAGGGGAAAGAGAAGATAAAGATGGAGAAAAAAACTTTAGTTGTGGGTTGATAGCAACGCTCAAAAAATCAATAATTGTATCGATACCCACCGAGTTAGATACAAAATGTCTACCCTTCAATCCTATGTTTTTAAGCGTGGGTTCCTTCTCTTTCTCCTTTTCCTTCTCTTTCTCCTTTTCCTTCTCTTTCTCCTTCTCCTTCCCCTTCCCACTCCTCTTTCTCAACAACCTGAATAAGTGCTGCTACCGCAGCGGCCAATCGCACCCCTGACACCAGACTAATTATGGCAAAATCTCGACTAACAGGAACACCCCCTAAAGAGGAAAATTTGGAGAGAACAGTTAAGAAAAAACGCTCGAGTGCCACAGCACATAATTCTGCCAAAACTGTGAAGAAATCAGTCAAAGCAACAACTGAAACTGACTCGGTTTGCGAACCCTTAACAATCTCTCCACAAAAAGTAGAAGCCTCGCAAACTTGCACAAATTTTGCAGCACTTCCAGCCGTCGATGCTCCTTCTCTAGAAACATTGTCAAATGAGGCAATATTGCCTTCCCCTTCTACTCTCCCATCAGCTATTGAAGTTGCCTGCAATTCAAGAGAATTCAACGATTATATACAAGCCCTGAAAGGCATCATTCCCAGCAATAGCAGCCATCCCATTTTGTCCAATATTTTGATTGAAGCTGATGCAGAAACTCAACATTTGCATCTAACTGCCTACAACTTAGAATTTGGAATGCAAGTGAGCTTTGGTGCGAATGTCAATCAATCTGGAAAGCTTACCATCCCCGCACCCATACTTGCTGACATTCTGGGAAAATTTCCTAACGGCAGCCTTACCTTAAAGAGTTCTTCTGAAATTATTAAAGGAAGCCACGTTCCATCAGTCAGTGCCACTCTGAGTGCGTCAAGAAGCAAGCACGCCATTCGCGGGCTAGCTGCGGACGAATTTCCGGCTATCCCCAGCGTTCAACAGAAACTTGTAACGCTTCCTGCTAGCGTGTTAATTTCTGTCCTAAAAGCTAGCTTATTTGCTGTAAGTTCTGAGGAAAACAAACGCATTTTAACAGGAGGGAATTTTCAACTCAGTCACGACGCAGACAGAGGACTCGATCAACTGAGAGTTTGGACGACAGATGGGCATCGGATAGCAATGGTTTTAGGATTGAACGAAAGCGGCAATTCCTATCTTTTGAGCCGTCAAGTAGTTAATTTTACTGTCCCTGCTAAGGTACTCCGGTTATTGGAGCGTTCTTTGAATTCTGCTGACAAAGTTACGATTTACTATGAAGGTTTGCCAGAGCAACCTAGTAATTTTGTCGCATTCGAGTGGAATAATTGGCGGTTGACAACGAAGTTGCTAGAAGGGCAATATCCAATTTGTGACCAAATTATCGCTCCCTATCGGCATCAATTTAGCCATCAAGTGGTGGTTGAGAGGCTGAGCTTTTTAAAAGCCTTAGAGAGGTTAGCTTCTCACAGCGACAAGTCTCACCTAACAGCTATTTTAGAATTCGATTTAGATGCCCAACAAGTGCGAGCATCACTCAACAATACTCTCAGTTCAGGAACTGAGACAGTTGATGCCAAGCTATGGGGTTGTGAGTTTTGTCTCAAGTGTGACATCCGCTATTTGATTGATACAGCCAAAGCAATTTCCAGCTCTGATTTGCGGGTGTTAATGGCAACTCCTACCGCTCCCCTACTGATTGCACCGTTTGGAACGCCTGCGTCGGGTACAGAGGCTTTAGAGTGCGAATATATTGTCGCTCCGCAAGAATAGTCGTGCATGTGGGAGTGGCATCTATATTTGATGCCCTCTCCTGCAAAAATTTGGAGCCTATTGCTGTAAGTAGTTGGACAGAATTAATTACACAAAATAAAATCTAAAATTTTCTTCCTGTGAGCCTTACAAAATTATATCTGGGTAAATATTTCTGTCCAACTACTTATAAATTAGGAGGGTTTAAGTGGTTTTTGCCCATACCACAGTAAATTGTCTACAAACACCACATATATTTTACTACTTTTTTTTTAGCTAAGCAACGATTTTGCTGGTAAATTAGTGAGTTTTAATGTCTCTCTCCATTGGTTTAAATAAGCTCGCGACAGCCGACAATTGGCATCTTTAAAACTCCCTACATCGCAAGTAAGCGGGGTGTAAATTGCCCCAGTATTGGGATCTGGAATCAGTTTCCACTCGCTCAAACCTTTTGCTTTCGATTTTTCCTTCATGCCGTGCTTTTTTGCTGTATCTCAGCAGCAGATGGTTTAGCAATTTTTTCTTGCGGTAGTGTGTTCGGCGCGCCAGCGCCAACAACTGAGCCAGGACTTACGCAAAAAATACTTGGTAACACTATTGGTAGCGGTAAAATGCACAATTTTTATACTACAGATAGAGCTTATGCGTAAGTCATATGAGTTTAACTTCAGGCACGGCTCACGGCTCCCCTATCGGGGAATAGTTACCAGAAGTATTCTAACGACTCAAAATGTACCAACCACTGCACCTCAAATACCGCCCCAAAAACCTACAAGAATTAGTGGGTCAAGACACCATCAAAACAACCTTGACCAATGCCATCACCTCCGACAAAATTGCTCAAGCTTACCTATTTACTGGCCCCAGAGGAACAGGCAAAACTTCAACCGCTCGCATTCTTGCTAAATCCCTCAATTGTTTGAATAGCAAAAAGTCAACCGCCACTCCTTGCGGAGAATGTTCAAGCTGCAAAACTATTGACTCCTGTTCAAGCTTAGACGTAACTGAAATCGATGCTGCCTCTCACAATGGCGTGGATGATGCCAGAGAATTAATACAACACAGCAACTTTGCCCCAGCGATGAGCCCTTACCGCATCTGGATTTTAGACGAGTGCCACCAACTCAGTACCAGCGCTCAAAATGCTCTCCTCAAATGCCTTGAAGAACCTCCGGCTCATGTGGTATTTATTCTCTGTACGACTGAAGCACATAAAGTGTTGCCGACAATTATCTCCCGCTGCCAAACTTTTAACTTCCGAGCCTTGTCAGTTGATGCTATTGTCGGACAATTGCACAAAATTAGCTCCACTGAATCTATTGAGATCGCAAGTGAGGCCATGCGGGCGATCGCTCGTACCTGTGACGGGGGGTTAAGAGATGCCCTACAATTACTTTCTCAGCTTTCACTGCTAAACTCAGAGATTACCCTAACTCAAGTTGCAGAAGTATCTGGCAGTATCAGCGAGCAAGAGTCGATCGCCCTTCTCAAAGCCATTCATTCTGGCGATACCTTAAGCGTACTGCAATCTTCGAGAACGCTCATTGACAGCGGCAAAACCCCTAAACTTATTCTCAGCAGCTTGCTAGCAGCAATGAGAGATTTGCTCATTGTCAAATCAACGGGCCACTGCCAGAATTTAATTGCAGGGCCAGTAGGCTACTCACAACTGCGCTCGCTCGCTCTTCATCTCGATTTTGAAACAATTGATGCGGCTTGTACACAATTGCAAAAATCAGAATTTCAATTGAGAACTAGCACTAATGCGGCTACCTGGTTAGAAGTTTGCCTGCTGAACTTGATGCTGTCAAGCAAACCTGTAGCCAAGGAAATGCGATTGCCGGCAACTTTCCCATCTAATCAGCCCGACAAATTTGATAAAACCCCTCAAAAAATAGAGGCAGATTCTCCTGACTTTGAGACAACTTGGGCGCAAGTAGTAGCAGCAGCGAAACCAGGCAATCGTAGCCTCTTAAACCGCGCTCAAATTGCCGAACTTTCTGCTGATTCATGTGTGTTAGTAGTAGAAAGAAAATACGCCAACAAGTTTCAGAGTCACCTTGAATCCGTGCAGCGGATTGTTACTAAAGCTTTAGGCCGCTCTGTTACTGTCACTGTCAAACAACAGGAGGAGTTAGCAGCATGATTAGCATCCTAATTGGGAATGACACCTACGCAATTGAACGAGAAGTTGAAAATTTTAAGACTCAAACTCATCCTCTATGGCGAGATTTCAACATCCACCGCTTCGATGCTTCTTCCCTGGATGCAGCCCTCTCTGCTGCTGCTTCAGTTCCTTTCGGCGGAGGAAACAAACTTATGGTCGTTGAAAATTGCGATTTCAAGCAATTTGGAGAAATGGGGCTAGAATTGCTGCAAATTTTGCCCCAATTACCTGTTACAACGCACTTAGTCTTCACTGCTGCTGTTATCGACAAACGGCTCAAGGTAGTCAAGCATTTATTGCTGTTTGGTAACCTCAAGGAGTTTACTCTCATTCCTCCTTGGCGTACCGATTTGATTGAAAGTGCGATCGCTGCTACTGCTAAACAGATGAATCTCTCAATTGCCAGAGATGCTGTCAGTTATTTAGCGGTAGCGATTGGCAACGATTCTGCTAGAAGAGTCAGTGAACTAGAGAAATTAGCCATTTATGCAGCAGGCGCTCGCATTACGAAAGAAGCTGCTAAAATCCTCGTTCCAGCTACCACAGCCAACTGTTTTCAACTTGCCGAAGCTCTTTTAAAAGGTCAAGCAGTGGCGGCAATTAAGGTGCTTGATGAATTGCTATCTCGGGCCGAGTTTCCTTTAGCAATAATTGCCACTCTCCAAACTCAGTTTAAAACTTGGCTGTGGGTAAAAGCTACTATCAGTTCCGACCAACAACGTTCTGATAGCGAAATTGCTAGTATGTGCGGAATCAGTAACCCCAAACGGCTGTATTTCCTTAAGCAGGAGGTTAAGGAAGTATCTGCGAACTTCTTAAGTCGATCGCTCTCCATTTTGTTTGATTTAGAAATTGCTCTCAAAACAGGAGATAAGCCTGACTCGATGTTGCCTGCTTTGCTCAGCATCACTCAACTCACTCACCTTAAATAACAGGAAAGCGCTGCCGAGTTAATTCGGCAGTCTTTCATTAACAATCCTGGAGGCAAAAACTGAAGAGCAATACTATTGGTAGCAGTAAGGTGCGCGGCGTACCCTACAGATAGAGTTTATGCGTCCCGAACTAATTAACTGTAGTGATAAAGAAGTTGTTTTTCTCATTAATTTATCAAAGAAGTTTTTGAGTTTATTTATCGCACTAGGTCGCTATTTTTGTTTAATAACAGCTCATCTTTCCTGCATCATCCAAACGAGAAAGCCCAAGATTTGCTCAACAGGAGGAACCGGATAATCTGTAAGGTCAATGGACGCGCATTGCTCTTCTAGTTTAAGAAACCGCCAGACAGTACCGCTAGTTACCGTTCCGTAAATCGTCGAGATCGGCTGTTGCTTTTGTTGGTTAAAGCGTTGAGCTGCAACCATTTCTGCAAGGCATTGCCCAAGAGCCGGTTTAAGGTCTTCTTTTTTGGCTTCCACCAATACAACCGCAGGGGCTTTAATGTATAGTTGTTCCGGGGAACGACTCAGGAGAAAGTCAACATACCCTGTGAGTTCAGCCTCCGGTTCTACATTGAATTCTTCGCCTGAAAAAACGCTAATCTGTCCTTGAAGTTGGCGTTTTACTTCTAGTAACACAGGATTGATAATCCCCTCCGAACGAGCTTTTTCGCTACTCACCGCGATCGCCCAGGGAATCGTTTCTTTAAGAATATCCTGTAGTAAAGGGCTAGGAGTGACCGGGGAAATTTCTGGTAAGAAACGCGAGCCTTCAATGATTGTGAGATGGAAATCATCGACAGCTTTGCTGAGAGTAAATTTACTGTAAGGCATAGGTTTATTATTCTTAATTGGATACTATAACACTTCTGCGTTAAATGAGGTACATCTGGTAATTGGTAATTGGTAAGCTGTCGCGTCTTTAAATTATATACTTCAATCCTTGTAGAAAAAGCGTAAAAATTTCTCCCTCTCTCCCCTTCTCCCTTTCTCCCCTTCTCCCTCTCTTCTTTGCTACATTCCAACCTTCAACTCCGAACTACACTCTCTTCCCCTCTCCCTCTCTCCCCCTCATTCCCAATAGACACTTTAAATGCGTAGCAGCTTAATGGGCAGTTGACGCCTCACTTGCTTGAGAACCGCTATATACATAGCAAGTGTACTGTGTTAATGCTAGCGTCTCACGGGGCAGGGTAATCGCGCAGTGAGCCAGAGACCTACCGTTTCCCTAGTTCCTGAATCCAAACCCATAATTGCCACCAAATTCAGTCCAACTCCCAGTTGGTTTTTTTGGAATTTCCTCTCTCCTTCTTTTTCCTACCTATCGGTAGTAAGAGAGAAAAGATTCATTCTTAGAGTGACCAATGCCTCCCAATTATATCAACCTTCTTTCCCAACTAATAGCCAGACATGATTTTCACCCAAATAACTTTCCAGAAGCAAGCCATTTGCAGCCAACTGCAACAGCCGATTTGTGTGAGTTTTTAGGCGAAGAGGTTATTTATCATACAATCGCTACTGCTACAACTCCTAAGCTCTACAAAATTCCTCAAGACTTGCCGCCTTCAATAATTTCTGCTTTGCACCGCCAAGGCATTGAACAGCTTTATTCGCACCAAATTAAAACACTCAAAGCCGTGCGCCAGGGCAAAGATGTCATCCTCAGCACAGCAACAGCTTCTGGCAAATCTTTAAGTGCGTACTTGCCTATTTTAGAGGGCATTCTCCAACATCAATTTACGGCACTCTCTATTTATGGCTTGAAAGCTTTAACAGCCGACCAAAGTCAAAAACTTGCCGATTTGCTCCAACTGATTCCTGAGCCTGCGCGCCCGCGCCTTGCCCTTCTAACTGGGGATACTCCTCCCAAAACCCGAGAACAATTATTAGCTGCAAACCCTAGCATAATCAGCGCAACACCAGAATTAATTCACTATGCGCTGAAAGGCGTTCACTGGAGTCAGCCTTGGCAGCATTTTTTAAGTCGCCTCCGCTATATTGTCCTAGATGAAGCTCACACTTTTAACGGAGTTTACGGAGCTAACATGGCTAGCTTAATTCGCCGATTAAAATTGGCAGTAGACGAGCGCGGAGGTTCTTCTCAAAAACTGCAATTCCTGATATTGAGTGCTACCGTTGGCAATCCCGTTAAATTAGCAAAGTTACTATCTGGTAGAAGTCGAAAGCGAAATATCAATAAACCCGAGCGGTTAGTTTGGATTAACTCTAGCGGAGCTGCTGTCCCAGAACGGCAATTAATTGTTACTAAACCGACTCATGATGCTAATTCCGATGTTGCTCGCATCATTATGTTTTTGTTGCAGCAAGGGCAAAGTGGAATTTGCTTCGGTAACGGCAGACAAGCAATTAAGAACTTGTGGGCAACTTTTAAGCAAGAAGCTGTAACTCAAACTAACTCGGGAATTGAGTCGCAAGTAGCAATTTTCTACGGCAGTTTAACAAGCGAGCGCCGCATGGAAATTATTAACTCTTTGCAGTCAGGAACAGTTAAGTGTATCCTCAGCACTAGCGCTCTCGAAGCGGGAATTGATTTGCCTCAACTTGATTTTGCTATTATTAGGGGATGGCCGGGAAGCTTGCAAGCTTTCAGGCAGAGGGCTGGCCGGGCTGGTCGCGCAAACTCCGGTTTAATTGTCTTCATTCCTATTGCACAATCACCTTTGGATAACTATTTTGCCGAGCGCCCTGAATTGTTGCTGTCCGCCGAATCTGAATTGGTGAGCTTTAATGCCAATTATCCCATAGATATTGCCAAACATTTGATGTGCGCGGCTGTCGAAACAGGCATTCCTGCCAATAAGCTCAAGCACTACTTTGGCAAGAGCGCTCCTCAAATTGCAACGGCTTTAATTGAGCAAGGTGTTCTTCACAGAAGCCGGGATAAATTATGGGCTAAGGGCTTTCCCCATAAAGATGTAAACTTTCGAGGGGGAACGGGTTCTAGCACGATACAACTGGTGGATGCGGAGACTCAAGAAGAGATTGAACTCCTCAGTGCGGAGATTGCTTATCGAGAGGTATTTCCTGGTGCTATTTACCGCACGCAAAACTCAGACGGCTGTTTGGTGACTTATACTTCGCGCTCGCTCTTGAATGGCAAAGCTATTTTGCAAAACACCCCTGAAACTCGACTGTTTACTGTAGCGATTAGCCACACTGATACCAGCCTCAAGCAGAATTTGAGTTTGCCTCAACAAATCCCGTTGGTTATTCCAGAAGTTGAAGGAAATGTTCAAACCAATTCAACGGATAGTAAGACAATTCCAGCTCAAGCTATTCTGGAACTGGTTTGGGGAGAAATTAGCCAACTCGTCACTGGTTATCAATTATTCACTCGCAATTACGAGTTAACTTGTCTCAATAGAAAGTGTGTCAATTACAGAGAGCATTTACCAAAATGTACTGCCTGTCCTGTTTGTGGCAAGAGAACTCGCTCTGCTGAGCTAACATCGGTTCTTAATGAGGTAAACTTTGAGCAACCTTACGAAATAAAATTTGCGACTCCTGTACTGCAAATTAGTTTTAATTCCCCGGTTGAATGTTATCTGCAACAGGTAGTAACAGCTACTCGCCAGGAATTGCTTCAATCTCAACAGCAGATGGAGCCCGGATATCAGCAGTTGTGGGAGTACCCCGCGAATTTGTTGGCTATTCACAGTTTCGGCCATCAAATTTTAGCAGCTTTACCTCTGACTATTTTGGCTTCACCTAATGATGTGAATTTTCTGGTAGAGAAGAGAGGTGCAAATGACTATGCAGGACTCTTTTACGATTTAGCAGAAGGAGGTTCGGGAACCTCGGAAGCTATTTTTCGTTCTCTCCCTCAATTAGCTCATGCGGCTGCTGAGTTAGCCCGCAGTTGTTCTTGCAGTTCTGGCTGTCCTAAATGTTTGATTCAGTCGGGATGCCCTGATGGTAACAAAGCTTTACTCAAGCAGGTGGGGCTGCTGCTGTGCGAAGCATTTTCAACTCCTCAAATATCAAAATAATTGGTGGAATAGACGGCTGAGAAATGGGAATGGGGAGAGAGAAATAGGGAAAATGGGAGTGGGGAATAGAGTGTAGCTTTTTTCAAACAAAAAAGCTACGCTCTATTCCCAATTTGTTTTTACTGTTTTCATTAAACAAGACGCTGCTTGCATCAACATAGAATTGTGCGAACCGCTACTGCGGTTTTTAGGGGTGCATTTTTCAGACTTGTACTCATGAAAAACAAGCTTGTCTTGCCAATCATTGACTCCAAAATTAGAGAGTCAACGCTGTTACATTTCAGAAATCAACCCTATAAACAAAAGAAAAAGCAAGCTTTAATCCCCAACCTCAAACGAGATTTAAAGCCGGGCTGGCTTTTAACAATTCTCGCACAAATAGACCGATGTTTATGGGGAAGGTGGGATTATTGGGCTTTGTGTCAAGCTGTCCCCGCTCATGCCTGGATGCGGTGGAAGATGGAGCCCATGCTAGCCATTCTGGAGAACAGAAAACCAGAAATTTTACCCAAATTTGTAATTGAGGAAACTTTGCCAGCAGAACCGATTCCCCAAATCGAATGGCAGCATTCTCCTACCGCAGAAGCCATGCTAGATAACACTCTCAATTGCATTCCTCAACATGGAGAATGGAAAACTTGGTCAGCTTGGGACTATTTGGAGTTTTTCTTGGACTGGGTTTTGTTCGCATTCGGACATCCAGCTTACAACATTTTACCCAAAGAGCCCGCCGGCTGTGAAGGTGCATCAATGCGTCTTTATCAGATGTTTGACCTGTCAATTCTTATGCTGTATCCTGAAGATTACATGGGCCGGCTGCTACCCCAAATTTGCGGAAAGACTGCTCAAAAAAGTTCTGGGTTTTATCCGACACCCTTAGCTTTGTGTCAGTTCATATCTAAGTTAGTCAGTGGTGATAAAACAGAGCGAATTTCCAGCTTCAATGAACCTGCGTGCGGTACGGGTGCTTTAATGTTAACACAGTCGAATTACTGTCTGAGCGGTATCGGTCAAGATATAGACCCTACTCTGTTAAAATGCGCTTTGTTTCAGTTTTATATGTTTTCACCTTGGCTGGCTGTTCCGATTTGGTGGTTGGGTCAAACTGATTTGCTCCTTGGCAATACTTTAAGTAGCGATAGACCTCAATCAATAAACGCTGCTTACTGGTATAATGAGTGGTTTGAGCCAGTCGAGTCCCAGGCTGAAAATCATACTGATTGTCGTGTCGAACATGAAATAAGTTCAGGAGAAAGCTCAGAAGTTATTGACTTGAATGAGAAGACATCAATTCACTCAAATCCAGTAATTCAAGAAGTTGTTAAGGGCAAACGCCGATCCAGAAAGACGACAACATCTCCTCACCAATTTACGCTGTTTAATTTGGATGATTTCTAACCCAATACGTACCTAATTCTCACTTGTGGCGGCGAGCGTAATGTTATGAGTAGGCTGGACTTCAGAAGCAAAACTGATTGTAGAAACTGCTGCTTTGAGGACTTGTTCCGCCCAATCTGCTACAGCCAGACCTTGAGTTTTAGCCGCATCTTGCATCTGGGCTTGCAGGTGTATCGGGAGCTGTAGAGTTAAGGTAAAAGTATCTCGTTGGGCTCGTCTTGCCTTTTTGACTAACTCTGGCTCGATCCATCGATCGAGCCACAATTTACATTTAGATCCCCGTTCGTTACCATCTTTCTCAATAAAGCTTAGTTTGCCTAGCTTGTGGCAATAAAAACTGTGAGGGTCGTCTTGAACAGGCTCAAAACTGCAATGATAGCAATTCCAGCAGCTTCGGCATTGAGTTTCTGACTGACTGGATGTTGCTCCCAATCCCTCAGCATTCTCTTGAGTGGCTGCTGAAATTTCACGGTTTGACGGATGATTGGCTGTTTGAGTTCGTTGGTTTTTGGAACTGCTCTCGTTGTTAGACTTATTCCTCGAAATTTTTTTCTGGTGTTCTTCAACAACTTGGGCAACGTGAAAAGCCGTAAGTTTGCCGTTCGGAGCAGTAGAAACGGCTTGGGCCCAAGCTCTAGGCTGCTCTTGGGAGGGTAGTGCTGTTAGAGGGCGAACTTGGCGCTCATTGGCGGGAAGGATTTGTGCGCCATGGCGCACATTTTCATAGACGGTTGCCGCCTCGATCAATTGGTAAGCCCAACGACGAGACATTTCCCACCGATTAGTGCAATAGTCTTCAAAAGTCGAGAAGTCTTGTCGGTAGAGGCGGCGATCCCGGATTTGGCGCAAAGCTTGCCCTATTTCCCAGAAAGCTTTCAAGCTCCGTTCGACTTTCGCTTCCAAACTGCTTAATTCTAATGCTTCAGCATCAGTGAGCGTACTGCTGTGGGCAGACAAATCTTTAGCGTCGGCTTTGTTTAGGTGGCAGTCCTGTGCAACTCTCGCAGTGAGTTCAGCGCTGCGAACAACAGAGAAGTTATGTGCATCAGAACCGCGAACTGTGTTGGAGGATGACATTGATGTTCCGTCCGTCTTGCGCGGTGCAAGATTAAGTATTGCATAATGCAAGGGTAGTTGCGTAATCGATTAAGGCTTTGATTGCTCAAATTTTGTAGAAAGGGCGTAAAATAGCGAAAAAGTATCGGCTTCAACGCAGCAGAAAGTAAAATAGTGTACGGTAAAAGCATTAGTTGACATCCTCCGAGTGCGTTCGCGCGCGGGGATTCCCAAGACCACTCTTTGGGCTTCCTCTTTCCACTACTCGGCTTACACTCGGAGGAGTCTCCTCAGCCCAACTCTTGTCGGTGTCTCGCAAGGGCGTTAGTTCCCGTGTGCCCCAGGACTTTAAACCTAAATTTTCGGTAAGCAATTGTGACTGTTAGCTCTGTATCTTCTCTTATACTCGATCGCCAAAAACGGCTGACTCAGTTGATCGAGCTGCTGCTGAAAGAAGGCTGGACTCAAAGCGCTTTAGCGTCCGCTATCGGAGTAGATTTTTCAACCGTATATCGGTGGTTAAAAGGGAAAACGATACCCGAATCCGATTCTAAGAACTTTCGGCAACTGGCAAAGTTAAGCGGTGGCAGTACCAAGACTCTGCAACTTTATTTGGATGGAGAAATATCCCTATCAGTTTATCAACGCGGTTTGGATGAGGTGGCGATCGGTCAAGTGAGTGACAGCAAGAGGATAGGCTCTGAAAAAATTAAAAAAGAAGTTTTAGCAAAGATTTATTCCCTCGATCCAGATGATATTGCCGATATCATTTCTTCATCAGTAGCATTTTTAGCCAAACTTGTATAATTAGGTAACAAGCAGCCTACACCCTCACGGTTTTCGGTTGAGAAGCCGGAAAAGTCAGCGTCTCATTCTCCATTCCCCCCTGACTTCTGGCGATCGCCGCTATTGCTCAGTCTTTTATGCTCTGAGCAATGTACCTCCTTACTCTATCCGACCTCAATCAAACTATTCATACTAGCCCACTACAAGAGCCACCTCTTGTTCCTTCCTATCTGCAAGAACGCTTGCAACTGCTTGTCAAGCAAATTTTAATGGGATTACCTGTCGAGCCAATTCTCAACAGTCACCCCCAGTTCCAGCAGTGGGTTTTCCAACTCAAAGAACTATCGCCATCACTGTTTTTACCGCAGCGAAAACTGTTTGTTGACATTCCACTTCAAACAAAACTAGACCGAGCAAAAAGGGGAGTGACAGAAGAAAATTCTTCCCCTTCTCCTCCATTTAAAGTGATACAAGTCCGTGCAAATGTGGGTCTAGTCAAAGGAACGCCCAAACTATTTGAGTGGGCGATTCGCCATCCTGTACTGACTTGGCAAGACCGAGTTAAGTTATGGGTAGCTGCCGAATTTTTCGAGATCGAGCCTCACAAGCTGCAACTGATTATTTTGGCACTGCACCCGACTCAACCTGCAGAAAAAGTTCTGTTTGCCTGGGACAGCAAGCAACACCGACAAACTCAAAATTGGCTTTTGACTACCATTGAACGAGAGAGAGAACAAACAGTTATCAAGCTCAATGGTCATCTAACACCTCAACCGAAGGAAGTAGCAACAGCTATTAATTTGGATGAAGTCAATTTGGATGAAATCAATTTGGATGAAGTCAACGAAGTGTCGATCTAATCTGTTCAGACTGTGTATAGCTCTTCTGGATTTGTGGTGGGAACGGTAGTGTGAGCCTCTCGCCCGGGCTTTTCGGGCCGCATCACTAGAATTTTTATGATCACCTAAAACTCGGGAGAACCGACTTTATTACCATCCTCCTATCGAGAGACATCCACCTTCCGAAGAAATTGCCCAAAAATCAATACTTTTCTTCTCTCCATAGGAGGATGACACTCTTTAATATGAGGAAAAACAATAGACTATGGATAAAATGTAGTAGGAATCTTAGCCGTGACTGCAACTACCGCCACCCAACCAAAAACAAGCCAACTAAAAACCATCCTGATAGTTGAAGATGACCCGATGATGCAGCTCGGTCTACAGCATATCCTCAATAACCAACCCCATTTAACAGTTGTCGCACAAGCTGTTAACGGCAACGAAGCCGTCAGTGCTGCACTGCAACACCAACCAGACATCGTGCTGATGGACATTGACTTACCCGGAATCGACGGTATTGCAGCCGCGCAGCAAATCAGAGCCGCACTGCCGCATACTCGCATCCTGATGCTCACCCACCACAGCAATCCAACTCAGGTAATGGCGGCTTTGTCAAGCGGCGCTCACGGCTACTGCGTTAAAGGCACTAACGCAGAACAACTTCTAGCAGCGATTACGACTGTGCAAGAAGGTGGCAGTTACCTAGACCCTAAGATTGCCGACTGCGTGCTGCAAAATCTCAAAACGCCACTGCCCGATAGCTATGCGAATGACGACATCAAGCTGACAGAACGGGAAATGCAGGTTTTGCAGCAGCTAGTTGAGGGTAAAAGCAATAAACAAATCGCTGCTCAACTAGGAATGAGCGTCCACACCGCCAAAGGTCATGTAGAGATGATTATAGCTAAATTTGAAGCGAGCGATCGCACCCATGCTGCCGTTAAAGCACTGCGTTTGGGGCTGGTTTAGCCGTTGGAATGCAGCTTCTAATTGTTCTAAAAAAAGTGGTTTTTGAGGCGTAGCTATCGCGTAGCAAATTATAACAGCTTGTCAATCTTCAAACTTTGGCAAGGTCAACCAAAACCTCGCTCCTTTTCCCAATTCGCTATCAACGCCAATTTCTCCGCCGTGAGCCTCAACAATTTGCCTGCAAATGTAAAGTCCCAATCCCCATCCTTGCCTTAAACTAACTCCAACTCCCCTCGTATAAGGCTCGAATAATCTTGCACATTGCTGAGGAGAAATTCCTGCCCCATTGTCTGCAACCGTACAGCGAACCATCTCACCTTCCTTTTTAGCTTCTACAGTCAAAATAAACCCAGACTGATTGTATTTAACAGCATTATCGATCAGATTGCCAAACACCCGCCATAGCTGCTGGGCATCAGCATTGACTAAAGGCAAATTTGCTGCAAAAAGCTGCTTAACCTTGACTCGATGCTGGTTGAGAATTGGTAATCTTTCAATAAGAATATTTTGGACTAAAGTGGGCAGCGACAGCGGCTTCATGGCTAAAGAAGCACTTTTCACATCAAACTGTTGTGTTGCTGTTAGTGACTCAATCAACTGGAGTTGGCGCGAACAACTTTGCACCATAACCTCCACAGTTCGCCTATCAATAACAATGTTGCTGCCAGCATCATTGAGGCGACTTCGCAGCAGTAGCGACATTCCTGATAGAGGCGATCGCAAATCGTGCGAAACAGCGTGCAACAGCATTCTTAAATTGGTTTCTGCTTGCTGTCTTTCTTGAATTTCCTGGCTGAGTTGAACATTTTGTGCAGCCAATTGCACGTTAGCGCAGCGAAGTTGCTGCTGCAAGCGCTGCATTTTAAGTTGGGCAGATACCCGCGCTAACACTTCAACAGGCTCAAAAGGTTTTATAATGTAGTCAGCACCGCCCGCCTCAAACCCTTTTACTTTGTCAAATACGTCATCTAAAGCGCTGATAAAAATTATAGGGATATCACAAGTAGCTTCAGATGCTTTAAGTTGACGGCAGACTTCATAACCATCCATACCGGGCATTTTTATGTCTAGCAAAATCAAGTCTGGCGCTTGCAACTCTACTGCTTTTAAAGCTCGCTCTCCACTAATCAACTTCCTGACTTTGTAACCGTTTTCAATTAGCAATTGAGAGAGTAGTTGAATGTTAGCGGGAATATCGTCAACAATCAAAATGTCAGCCAAAAATTGTTTAGTTTGCTCCATCATCTATCGCCACCAAAGGACAGAGTTTTGAGTTTTTTCCGAATATTGCCAACCGCTATTTTCTCAGCCGCGCTGTTCGCACCAGCAGCATTAACAGGCGACTCAACATCAGCCACAGTCACGGGTTCTTCTGGATCGTTCGGATGTGGCAGCAATGCCCGAGCGAATCGAATCCGCTGATCCAGCTCTTCATCTATATTGAGCAGTTTACCCGTCTGCTGCTCTACTGACAAAGCTTTCGCCCGCCTTTCAAGCTGCGGTCTGATGCTGCTGTCCCACAGTTGTTCAGACTCTTTAGCTCGCTTTATGTCGCCGGGCCGCACCGGAATCTTGAGAGGGTAGGGAAATAAAGCTTCCGTCCCCGTTGCGTAGGCCGGTGAAGTGATGACGCACTTGCCTTGAGGAAACCTGAGAATTTCGTCAGGACTAATCAGCGGTTTCTTTTGCAACTGTTCGCTCCAGTTGACAGAACGGCTCGTTTGCTGCCCCGTCGAGCTGCCGGTCGATCGATTTTTTACCAGCACTTCCACTTCCCCGTACCGCTTAGAATATTTCTCGGCTGTCTCAAAATCGCCAGGGTTGAAGAGGACATGAGTTGACAGAGCACTGGCGATCGCAGCCCCTTTTTTGTCCCCATAGAGATTATAGAGTTGATTGAGCGATTGAATACCAACAATCGGCACGCCGCCAGCAGAACGATATTCGTTAGCCCACTGATCCATTCTGTCGAACTTGAGAGACGGAAACTCGTCTAAGCAGTACAAAAATGGGTCAGAACGTACCCGACTCAAATTAGACACCACACATAAGTGAATAGCAGCAGCTAACAGCGGCCCCACTACAGTGCGCCTTTGGTCATCTAATTTGAAAATAATGCACTTTTTGCCTTCTAAAGCAATTGGAATGGTGCTGCGACCAATAAATGCCCGCAACAAATCTTTTTGAATGAAACTGGAGTAGGTAGCCTCTGCGGTGGCCTTGATGCCCGCCACTGTTTTTTCAGCATCTTTTGAACTTAATAACTGCGAAAAACTAGAGGCAATCCACCTGTCCATTTTGAGGGGATGACCGTCGGGTCGGTGAACGGCGTGGTCGATGCGCTTGACCAAATCTGGCAGTTGAATAATTGCGTACACAAAAGCTAAATCCGGGTAAGGACTGCTTTTTGCCAACTGCACTAAACCCTTCGCCATCAACTCGCCTGCTTTCTCAAAAAACTCATTGCTTTTACTCTCCCCCGGACTAGCATTTCGAGCAATAACTTGTCCAATTTCTGCTGCCATTACTGCATCTTGTGCATCTCTCATAAAATCCAGAGGATTGATAGTACCGCTGTAAGCTTCCCCTGGCGCAAACACTTGCACATCGTAGCCATAGCGCACTGCAAGGGGTGCAAGCACTTTCATCTGGTCTCCTTTTTTGTCGTAAATAATGGCAGGAAAACCTTGCTGGAATGCACTTTCAACCATCCGGTCAATGACGCTGAATGTTTTGCCAGAACCCGGAGCACCAATGACTAAAGTTCCGCGTTCTGCGTGGGGAAACCAAACCGTCGGATTTGCACCTAATAGCGTTTGCAATCGAGCACTCAATCCCTGACAACCTTTAAACCAATAAGTCGGCGTACCGCTCCACAAAGTAACGGGCTGCCGTTTTTTTTCTTTCATTTGCTTGAGGGCAGAGCCTGTGGCTGCCAATTTTTCAGCCGTCCCGCAGAGCCGCCCGGAGGTAACTTTACCCTTCCCGTTTCCAACTAATTTGGAAGCAATAAGTAAGCCTGCCATTAGCCCTAACATTGCCAGTCCCTCTGGCTTCATAAACTGACCCAACAACCCGCCAAAATCTATGCTAGTTAACGAACGTTTAGGAGGTTGAACTGCCATTGGTATCAAGGTAGCTTTGTTAATTTTAGGCAAAAATTGCAAATTGTTCATTTTTTTTACCTCTTAAAAAACTAAATGTTTCCGATAGCGGCTATCGCCTCAAGGGGGAGACCATGACAAAAATAGGTAAACAATGGTAAGAAGCAATAACGCGAAATCTCCAAGTAAGACAGTACAGAATTCTAGTGGAAAGTCCAACACGCAAAAGAACAAGAGTGCTGATTATTACGAGATAGATCCGGAGCTATTCAACAGTGATTACAACCAAACTCGCAAGCCCTCTTTGCCCTATGGAATCGTGATTAACGATAACCCAGCAGGTATTTTGCTCCCGAACGACCAGCTTGTCAAAGCGGAATGGCACGTAATGCCTAATGTTGAGGAATTGACAACGGTCGAACTAAGCGAAGAAGTGACAGGCTTACTGCTCCCAAAAGCGAGAATGTTGGTATTAGCTTTTGTGCCTGAGTACATCCGCTACAAAGATATTGAAGAAAATGGAGAATTAGCAGGTAGTTTTATTGGGCTTTACGACGAATATCGCGATTCCCTCGATAAAAAGACGCAGGAAGTGTGTTCCGAACACGCTCTCATCTTTCTAAATCCCAAAAACCAACCCCTGCATCAGGTACCGATTGTCGTCCGCTTCAAGAATGTAGCCCTCTGGAGCTTTAAGAGCGCTAGAGAAGAATTTTACCGCAATTTGGAACGGGCATTTGCTGATTGCTTTGGGAGAGATTACAGCGGTAAAAATGACAAGTGGCGCTCTTTGGGAGTGTTGAATGTCGAGTTTAGAGCTATCAAAGAAGGCGAAGGCAAAAATAAATCGTTTTGCTGCAAAACTCACAGCATTACTCAGCCAACTGATGCTAATTTTCACAAGCTATTTCTCGGTCAAAAACCACAAAAGAAATTGATTTGGGGACTGCACAATAACATTGCTGGTTTCATTGAGGCTAGCGATGCCGGGTTGCCAGCTATAGCTGCTGGTGCCGAACCTGAAGTCCAGGCGTTGCCAGAAAGCCTAACTAACCGCAAAGGTCGAGGTAAATTGTCGCCCCCTCGCAAAATTGCACAAGTTGAAGGAGGAACCGACTCAGAATTAGAGGAGTTAGATGAATTGTCGGAAGCTGCTGAGGTTGAGGTTGAAGTTGAGGTTGATTCAGAAGAAGATTTTGACTTCGATGAACCCGCAGACTACTAAACACTAACTACTGAAAAGCTGGCTGTAAGCAAGTTGATAGGTAAGGCCGTCGTAGCAAAATTGAAGCTGGCGGTGGCCTTCTTTGGAAAGCTGATTCACTCCTAGACAAGGCAAACCCTCGTGCGAAGAACTGTCAGCCTTAAACAAAGGAGTTTTCGGCGGTTTATGGGGGTCGAGATAAGCTGTAAATACTTCTGTTGGCATTTGACTTGAATCATTAGGAATTAAGTAGCCAACATAAAGGCAGCCTTTTGTGCCGCACAGAGCGGAATTATTGAAATCATAAAGGTTCAGCCGCCCTACTGATCCCTTAACTTGCCACACTCCCATTCTTTTAATCGCTTCCGCCGCTGCACTTTGCCCAGCCGCTACTTTGAGTTCTGGAAGGCTGCTGTGTTCCTTTACGATAAGGGTTAAAGTTTCTTTTGGAGTGACTCGCAAAGCTTGTTGCCAAGAAGCTGGTGCGGTTGTTGCTGAACTAGAATTCGTGCAAGCAACTGTCCCCAATAATAGCGACAGGGCGGTAAAAACTGTCAAACCAATGCGAAACCAGTAACCAAGTTGATTTAACCAAACCGGGGGGTTGACAATCTTTTGGGTACCTGCTGTTTGTTGCTTAACTCTATTTTGTTTAACCATTTCTTACTCCACTCCTACAAAATACAAGAAAAAACCGGACACTAAAGCCGAAGAAAAAGACAATAAAAGAGAGATTGTTTTGCTGAACTAAGCTGTTGTATGTCTAAATCTTACAGTCAATTTTTATGACTTCCTTCGGGGAATACAAAACGACTCTAGAATTTATATCCTGAACAGCTTAGAAGTCATATCTAATCAGTTGACATCGGAATTATTATCTCTCTCTTCTCTTTCTCTGTGTCCTCTGTGCCCTCTGTGGTTTAATCATTACGATAAAACACAAATTGATATCAATGCCATAAAATCATCAAGGGTTTCAGCCATTAAAAACATCCTGCTTGCGGAGAAAGTTATTAGAGTTGTTAATACATTGCTTTTCCACCTCCTCTTTCCCCTGGTTCAATGGGAGAGTGCAGCCGTGCCAAAACTAATTGCTAGTCCCAAACCGATTAGAATCATAAAAAGTTGCTGCTTTCGCTTGTAAAAAAGTCGAATTAAAAACCACATTCCCATCAAAAAAGAGCTAATGAACAGCGCAACCTTAATACTCCCACTAGCATTTAAAGTAATGCCGGAGCCGACCGAGTTGCTGATGCCATTGCTGTCACCAGAATTAGCTTGGCAATTGTCGCTGGTATTGTGGTTATAAAGCTCTCGAACTTTTTCCCCGTACTGTTTGAGAGAGTAGCCACCTAAAATGTTGGAATAGCTGGCATCAATTTTACTGCCAGAACCCCCAAAGTGTTTTTGCGCTACTCGCTCAATTAAGCGATCGCCCTTGAACACCTGCCCAGTTTTAGGGTCAATTTCCTGTTGGCTGCTGACTAAGTTCTCAGCTAGAGAATTTTGCAAGACTTTATCCTGAACAGCAGGAGGAAAATATTGGAAGAGTTCCTCTCTTGTAGGTTTTTGGCCTTTGTTGACGTTCAGGATAAAGTTAGCCCCCCCTGGAATTGAGCTGACAGCACGCTGCACGTCTTCCCGGTAACTCATCAACTGATAGCGACCGATCGCCCGCCCGCAGTTGCGAGATCCTTCGGTACAAACGATCTCGCCAATGGCTTCGTAGTCGGCACTGGCTGCATTTTCCAAATTGGCGATTCCTTCGGAAAGCTTTGCTAACGCCTCCCCTAATGAAGCTACATCCACACCGTTAACGTAAGTTGCGGGGCGCGCGCACTCTCGCTTGGATTCAGGTAGAGGCTGAGTTGGTAAAGGGTTTTCTTTAGTTTGATTTGAACTCAGCGGCTTTGAAGGTTTTGTTTCAGAGGCAACGCCTTTGGAACGCGAAATATTGTTAGAAGAACCGCCCTCTAATCGACCGACAAACATAGGTGAATTAACGCTGTAACTGAGAAACGGAACCGGACCAATAATGTAAGGCGATTTGCCGCAGGGCAAACTAAACCTGAAGTACAGGGCCGTGTCAACAGTATCGCTGGTTTCTGACGGTTCCATTACCACTACTTTAAACACTTCCCCAAAAGGATGCCGGCCCGTCGGTTCCCAACCGGTCAAACAGCCAGAACCACCTCGCACTTCCTGATATTTGCCGCTAATCCACTGCTTGCCTTCTAGTGGCCCTGTGGCGCGGCGACCGGCGTTTTCCATGTCGTCGAGTTCGATATAAGCGCAATCTTTCTCGCAGGCTACCGCAAATCCTTCTACATCAGAACCAGAAATTGTGTTATTGCGTTTGCTTTCGTACCGACTGTAAATCATGTCAATTCGCATGATTGTGCTGCCAATAGACGCAATAGGAACCGGAAAATTAGAAAGCGGGACTTGACTCAGCAGCGGAATATTGCTGATGAGTTCCTCTGACCAGCCAGAGAACTGTTCTAAATTTACGTTGTTAAGGTTGGGAATTTGGGCGAGCGCAAACTCAGATAGGTCAATTTGGTTAAGTTTTGCCTGCGCTAGTTGTGGTACTTGTTTTACAGCTTGACCAATTGGTAATTGGTTGATGTTAGGGTTCACTCCGGCTATTTGAGAAGATAAAGAAGCAATTGGAGGAACATCGCTTAATTGAAATTGGCTAAGATTCGGAACAATTTCAGCCAAGTGACCGACAGTTTGCTTACCAGCTAAGGGAAACGCGGACAAGCTGATATTCTCTAAATTGATATCCCCTAGTGCTAATTGTTCAATTGCTTGCAAAGACAGAATTTCAGGTTTTACATCGTTAATGTCCCCCAGCTTCAAGATGTTGTCAACAGTAGTGTCGGCTTGCCAGCTTCGACCGCCAGAACTTCCAGAACTAGCAACGGCGGGCAGGGAACTAAATGTAATCTGGCTCCAATCTGGCAGCAAAACTCTAGATTGTTCTTTCTCCCAAATTTTAGTAGGTAAGGAACTAGCACTAGCAATTGATGGAAAGCTTAAGAAAGTAATGCAGATGAAAGCAAAAATTAGGCAGAGTGTACTGGCAGCTATTAAAGCCGAGCCTACCTGGCTTAATTTTATTAACTGCTTTGGACTGTTCATGGGAATCCTATTGATGTCAACTAAAATTAGGTAAAAAAAACTGCTCTATTCTTTCTAATTTGGAAACACTTTCAACTGTTTTTAAAACATTACGAAAAATAGAGCAGTATTGCATGCAGAAATTACCCATCAGCTAAATCCCTCTCCCCCCAGGGCAAACGCATCTAAATTGCCGGGAGAATAGTAGTAGTGTTTTGAGGAATAGCCACCGCTATCGGCAGTCAAATCTCTTTTCAATAAACTACAGCTATCGAGAATAGTCGCAACAAGCACGGTAAAATTCCCGCTTGTTGACATGATGCGTTTGCCCTGCCTCTCCCCCTCTCTCCCCCTCGCCCTCTCTACCTTTCTCCCTCTTTTCCTCTCCATTTTAGGAATTACCCAAAAACCCGGTTTTTCTATGTAATTCCGTCATTTTAGGTTGAGGATGAGAACGAGAAACTGGGTTTTTTAGGTTGATGCGTCCAGGACTGCATTTCTTTATCTTCGCTTTTTCTTTAATCAAGCTCCAGCTCAAGCTGTGGATTCGGGCGGACTGCTGAATCTGTCCAAGGAGTATCTGCTAGGTTGGACAAGTCATACACATTTTCTTGGTAAGCGTTGTCAAAATTACCTTGGCGAACTTCTTTAGATGACGAGTAACCGACAGTCAAATCGGGTGCCGATTCGTAACCGGAGTTGTTATAGCCGGAATTAGGTTCAATCGAAGCATTGTGCATGGTTTTTCTTAGTTTATGTGGTCAACAAGTCCAATTTAAATCGCATCGAGTTCCTGCAACTTCATTCCTGTGAGCGATTTCGTTCAGTAAAAATTACCCCCTCTAAATGGAGGGGGCAGCTTTATGAAGGTTGCCTAACGGCTCTCAGCACTAGGCAATTCTAGGAAGTCGAGAAAAATGTTTTTTAAGAGAGAGTAGGAACTAAAAGCTAAAGAATACCCATGCTTAAGAGAGGGGATATGATGCAGGTTGGGGTCCGTTCAAAGCTACCAAATTACTTCTGCATTTTTTATTAATTGTTCAATAACTCTAAGCAAATCACTTGGTTTGGTGCGAGAACACCTCCGACTTTTATTACTTGCAGCTCTCCGCTTTCGTCGGGATATTGTGCTTTAACTTGGGCAATTGCTGCATCTAAACTAGATGCCTGAGCAATATACACCTTCTCAAGAGCACTTAGTACCCAAATAGGTTTGGGCCACTTATGTCGAGGTTGGAGAATTGAATAGTGAATCACTTGACCAGTGTACTGAACAATTTGCTCGATCGCAGTTTCCGAACAAAACTCACCCAATTCTGACTCAATACATTGTTTGAGTTCTTTCGCAGGAATTTGCTCAACAACTGATTCTAAGAGCATTAATGCTGGTCTTGTCTGCTCTAATTGAGTGTGTTCCTGCACGACTAATGACTCTACGAAGTGACTCACCTGGTTGATGATTGAGTCAAAATCTAGCTCCATCAATAAATGACCTAAATACTCCCTTAACAAATTTCTTAGCTTTTCATCAGAGATATTCATACCGCAGGTTTTCAGATAAACTGAAGGTTTATTACCCAAATCCCGACCGCAGCCAACTTCTCCATTAGCTGCATCTTCTGCTTCTATCAGTTCCATCAAGCGCGGATAACTGGTTGTATCATCTATTGTGGATTGGGGCTGGGAGGGAATTGAGTTACTCATAAAAAAGCTCGGTAAGTGGGAAACTCAGTTACATTATAGTCATAATCTTTCAATTTAAATTCCAACAAGATTTTCCCATCCACCTTTCTCTAAAATTTTTGGTTCTTCATTAGCTAGTATGCTAAACTAACAATCAAACGGCCAAGTAAGCAAACACCTAACTCGGAAGTCTTCAAAGTGGTAGTGCTCAAGATGTAATGATATAGAAGAGTTTGTTCCCTTTTTATCTGCCCATCCCTACTTGCCCAATCTGTACATCTTCCCAAACCGTCAAAAACGGTCGCATCCACAACGGTAAACAGCGATTTAAGTGTCATGAGTGTAGGTGACAATTTGTGGAGCATTCCCAAAAGAAGGTCGTTGACCCAGCAACCCGAGAATTGATACACCGCTTGTTGCTCGAACGCCTCTCCCTAGCTGGAATTGCTCGGGCTGTACAAGTGTTTGAGCAATGGCTGCAAACCTACGTGAACCACAAATATGCAAACGTGTCCCGAAACGTGCAAGTGACACCCAAAAAAAGGGGAGGCTGACGATGCAGTGCGACGAATTATGGTTTTTTGTGGACAACAAAGGCAATAAATAATGGTTTTGGTTGGTGCTCGATGTAGACACCCGTGAGATTGTCGGTGTTTATATTGGGCCTGCCCGAGGAAGCTGCAACCAAGCTTTGTGGAATTCCTTACCTCCGGTCTACCGCCAGTGTGCAGTGGCTTACACCGACTTCTGGACAGCCTACGCGGCTGTGGTACGCCCGCAAACGCCATCAAGCGGTGGGAAAAGAAACGGGTTTGACCCGCTACATTGAACGATTAACAATACCTTGCGACAGCGGGTTTTTCGCACTAAGCGAAAAACCTGGTCGAATTCCTACGTCTTTAGAGAATCACATTAGTGTCATTTGGTATTTCATCCATCATCAATAGTCCGGACAGTTTTTATATAGCCCAATAGCTTATGCTCGCTTGACTTCGCAGCCCCTGTGGATAATTAAATCAATGTCAGCTTCACCCCTGACTTACATTTAATTCGACTTTTTTATGCTCCTTGCCCCGTAAAGCTTGTAGTATCGTTCCAAAAACTGTCCGGAGTATTGCATCATTACAACGCATCATTACTTGTGTAGCAATACCCTGAAAATTCCCACCCCAGAAGGTGCAAAAAGACTTACTGCGATAATTGCTCCATCATTTGACGTAGTTCCTCTTTACACTCTCTGGCAACCTGAATGCAGCCAATACTAGCGATCGCTCCTCCTGCTGTTGTCAATGAAGCGGCTGGGATTTTTTCTAGATAAAGCAGACCAACACCAGCTAGGGTAATGAGTGCAGAACCTGCGGTGACGGCAAGGGCTAGATTGTAGCTATGGTGGGCTTGACGCAACAGTTCTCGCAGAACTGCTTCTTTTAGGTTGCTGCAGTCACCCGTAAAATCTGACTCTGTTGTGAATGCGGCTTGTTGAGTTGGTTTGACATCCATTGGTTTTGTCCTCATTGAATCCCGATATCACGATACTGAGGTAAAAGGACTGGTTTCATCTAGGGCGAATAGGTTGTAGTGGTTGTGCTGCCTGCCCCACAGAGTAGGGCAGATGGGTAGATATTCAAAACCTATCTGCCCTACTCTGCAGAATCTGAGGTTGGTTATAGTTTGATTACCTGGTATAAGAAAAAATTCCATGCTTCAATCTGACAAAGTTCAATCGAGTGAGAAAGGAAAGTGTACCCTGAAACGGGCATACGAAGAAGCAAAATTAACTCAAGACTCACTAGCGCACAAAGCAAACGTTTCTGTTGATACGGTGAAGCGTCTTCTAGGTACGAAACATTGCCCAAAGGGAGTTGAGCGATTGGCAGTAATCAATATTGCAAAGGAGTTAGGACTCAAGCCAACGGATATTGTTGCGCCTAAAGATTGGTATCCGCAGCAGCAGTTGCCAGAAGAGTTTGAAGCGCTGATTGGGGAGAAGACGCGATCGTTCTGTGGGCGGCAGTTTGTTTTTGATGCGTTTGAGCAGTTTCTCGAAAAGCAGCCCAAAGGGTACTTTACAGTAGTCGGAGAGGCAGGGATGGGGAAAAGCGCTCTCGCTGCAAAGTACGTCTCTGAACACTATGCCATCTGCTATTTCAATGTGCTGGCGGAGCGACGCAATCGACCGGAACTTTTTCTAGAAAGTATTCGGGGGCAACTGATTCGCCGTTACCAGTTGCAGGGTGCCGAGAAGGCAAATTTAGCAACACTATTAGAAAAGGTAAGCCAAAAGCTTCCGTTTGGCGAGCGATTGGTGATTGTGGTAGATGCCTTGGACGAGGTGGAACAGGAACTTGGGGAAAACCTGTTGCATTTGCCGGTGGTACTACCCGATCGCGTTTACTTCCTGTTGACTCGCCGCCCTTATAGTCTAGACAAGAAGCGCTTGACGGTTTCGCCAGGGATTCCAGTAGAGGAGTTGGATTTAACAACGCCGAAGTACGAGGGTTCCAATTACGCAGATGTGAAGGCGTATATTCACCTGATGCTCGATCGGGAGTTAACTCATCAAGCTAGCCTGCGAAAGTGGGTTGAGGCGCGTAACCTGCGGGAAGAGGAGTTTGTAGAGCAGGTGTCAGCAAAGAGCGAGAACAATTTTATGTATCTGCGGTACGTGTTGCCAGCCATTGCGGAGGGAATTTATGATGACTTGACACTCAAGAAACTTCCCCAGGGGCTTCAAGGATATTACCAAACCCATTGGGAACGAATGGGAATGAATGAAGGTGCCCAAGAAACAATGGTAATCGTGTTATTCATTTTGGTGGAAGTGGGTACGCCAATTCCTTGCGAAATGGTAGCAGCAATTTCTGGGGAAGAAGAGTATAAGGTGGATCACATTTTAGAGAAGAAGTGGCGTGAGTTTTTACAGAAGCAAATCCTTGAGGAAGAAGTTTTCTACAGCATCTACCATGCCAGTTTTCTTGATTTCTTAAAAACAAAATGGGAATTGAAGCCAACCCGAAAATTGTTTCAGGATGTAAATCAACGGATTGTAAATTATATAGAACAGGAGATTGCCTGAAGTGAACCCTACTCTGAAACGGCTTTATTTTGGAGCCTACCCTTATAACCTGATTCGTTCGGGCAATTTACAGAAGTACTATCAACTGCTCTGCAATTTTGAGTTCCTGTTGGGCAAAATTCAGCATCCAGAGTTTGGGGTACAGGCGCTGATTGAGGATTACGATTTACTGGATGACTCCGACCCAGAACATCCAGAGTGGAACTCTGAAGCTGTTAAAGCGTTGCGATTAATTCAGGGGGCATTGCGGTTATCTGCTCATGTGCTAGCAGAAGATTCAACACAATTGGCATCACAGCTTTGGGGGAGATTACAAAGATTTGATAATCAAAATATTCACAGCTTATTGGATCACATAAATCAGAATCAAACAGTTTGGTTGCGTCCTTTTAAATCAGGTTTGATTCCATCTGGTAGCAGGTTACAACGTATTTTTACAGGTCATCGTAGCTCGATAAATGTAATTGCTCTAACTCCTGATGGCAAACAAATAGTATCGGGGGCAGACGACGGTATTCTCAAAGTTTGGGATTTAGCAACGGGAAAGGAACTGCGTAGTCTGAGCGGTCATGGGAATGCCGTAACAGCAATTATTGTAACTCCAGATGGTAAGCAAGTAATTTCTGGATCAAAAGATGGCACTCTTACAGTTTGGAACCTAGCTAGAGGACAAGAATTATTTACAATGACTGAGCAGGACTACCTTATAGAAACAATCGCTGTTACATCAGACAGCAAATGGGTGACTACATCTGGATTGATTTCAACTAATGGGTGGAATATAATTAAAAAATTATTCTATAGACAAAACCGTAGAATAATAGCTTGGAATTTAGAAACGAGAGCGAGGAGGGTTGTTTTAGACAGTTCAGAATTCGACACTATTGCTTTGGCTCGTAACGGAATTAAAGCAATCTTGTGTTCAACTGTACATAATAACAATAAAACTTATACGCTTCTTAGAGTTAAAAACTTTGAATATACGTTGGGTATTTCCAAAACTGAATATTTAGAAGTTAATTCAAAAGACGATATTACAATTACTACAGATCGCATATATTCAATAACGGTTGTCGCTATCACTGCTGATGGCAAGTCGGTTATTTCGGGCGCAGAAAACAACACACTTATTGTTTGGAATTTAGAAACCCAACAGCCACGATTGACACTAACAGGACATTGCGAGGAAATAACTTTAGTTGCCATTAGTGATGATGGGAAGAAAGCTATCTCTGGCTCAAAAGATAAAACTCTCAAAATTTGGAATTTAGAAACAGGCAGAGAAATATCTACTTTGAACGATATTAGCAACTCAGTGAATTCTGTTGTTATTGCCTCTAATAGTAAACAAGCGTTTTCATGTTCCACAGACAAAGCTATAAAAATCTGGGATATAGAGGAAAGAGAATCTGAATCTTTAATTACAGAAAATATCGATTTTACTGCTAGAATAATATTTTATGTTTTGATTATTTTAAGTTTATCAATTTTAATCTTCCTGAACCTAGATTTTTTTACAAGAGTTTTATTCGGGTTTATCAATGATTGTTTTACTGAACTTAGAATTTTTTTAACAAGGGATTTACTCACTATTGCAATAGATTTATGGAAGTTTTACGATTATTTTAAAAATAAAACTATATTATTTTTAGGGTTTTTGAGTCGGGTTTCATTTAGGGTAGGTTCATGCTTATGCTATTTGTATTTAGTATTTTTTCCTCTTTTAAAGATGGCAAACATAATAATTCCTAAAATGAATAATATAACGAATATTAATGTTAATCAAAGTTGTCAGCAAACAGATCACGATTGGTTAGAAAGTTGGAATACTTTTGATCGATTTCATAGTGATTCGATAACTGTTCTTGCTGTTACCACAGACAATAACCGCGTTATTTCAGGCTCAAATGATAAAACTATTAGAGTTTGGGATCTGGAGACAGGAAACCTGCTCTCTATATTATCTGGTCATCGAGAGGAAGTTAGCTCCATAGCGTTGAGTTCAGACGGTAAGCTTTTAATCTCTAGCTCGTTTGACAAGACTATTAAAGCATGGAAAACAGAAAGTCTGAAGAAAGTGTTTCAGTTAAAATCTTGGTTATTAATCGATTATGAAATTTGTTACATAGCTATAAGCGGAGTATGGGTAAATTTAGGAATTGCTATCGGTCTTGGAATTTTAAAAAATCATTCTACTATTTTACAGAATCCTCTTTCAAAGGTTGGGGGGCAGGAAGTTTTATTTATAATTTTTCTAATTTCTGTATCATTAATTTATAGAGTGGTTTGTTACTTTATAGAGAAGAAATACTGCGAGCTAGACAATAAACTTATTATTACTCCCGACAACAAGAGAGTTATAGCTGGTTCAAGAGATAAAACACTCAAAATTTGGGACTTGACTACTCGAAGACAAATTTATACCCTGCAAGGTCATAAAGACTGGATCGCTTCTGTTGGAGTTACTTTAGATAGTCAATATCTGATTTCTGGTTCAAAGGACAAAACGCTCAAGGTTTGGAATTTAAGAACTGGCAAGGAGCTTTTCACGCTTGCGGGGCATTCCTCTCCAGTAACCGCTGTTGCTGTTGCAGTTACTCCTGATGGTTTACGAGCAATTTCAGGTTCATCTGATGGCTCTCTCAAGGTCTGGGATCTAGAATCCCGTGAGGAAATTTTGATGCTCAAGGGTCATCGCGACTCGGTAGAGGGAATAGCCATCACCCGAGATGGCAAACATTTGGTTTCTGCTGCCTCTGACCATACGCTTAGAGTTTGGGTTTTACTTACTGGAGAGGAAATAACTAGATTTACAGCAGATATCCCCTTAACCTGCTGCACTATTGCACCAGAAGGAACGACGATCGTTGCAGGCGATCGAGTGGGGCAACTCCACTTCCTACGTTTGGAAGGTATAGGGGCCTCACCATGAATATTTTTCCTCCGGCATCATCTCCCATTACTTCCATCTCCGCTCCTACTAACTTTCAGCGATTCCTCCAGAAAATTTCCCAAACTTTTGTAGGTCGCCAGTTTGCCTTCGCTGCCCTCAGCGATTTTTTCCAAAAATGCGATCGCGGCTACTTCACTCTCACTGGTTCTCCCGGCACTGGCAAAACCGCTATCCTCGCCAAATACCTAATCCAGCATCCCAACATCCTCTACTACAGCGCCCAACATTCCAACAACCAACACCCCGACCACTTCCTCCACACTCTTTGCACTCAACTACTCAATTACCTTAAAACAATTACAGCAGATTGTTCTTATGAAGTCCTGCCGAACAATGCCACGCAAGGCAGCAACTTGCTTTCCCTGCTCCTTCAAAAAATTAGCGATAAACTACCATCCTCTCAACCCCTTATCATCGCCCTTGATGCCCTCGATCGCGCTGACCTCAACAATCACCCCCCCGGTTCCAATCTCTTCTATCTACCCCGCTACCTCCCCCCACACATCTATTTCTTTCTCAGTCGTCGCCCCTTCCCACTAGAGAAATCCGGCTTACTTATCGAAGCTCCCAACCAAACCCTCAATCTAGACCACTACTCGAATCAAAACCAATTAGACATACACACTTATCTTCAACAGAGCTTGGCTTCTACTAAGCAGGGAGCTGCTATTCGAGACTACCTGAACACTCAGCACATCAGTGAAGCCGAATTTTACCCAAGCCTCACTGCCGCCAGCGAGAATAACTTCATGTACTTGAGTAAATTGCTCTCCACCATTGCTCGAGGCACGTACCTCTACCCCTTGGAACGCGATCGCCTTCCCCCTGAACTAAAACAATACTATCAACAGCACTGGCAACAGATGAGAGGTAAGAGATTGTCTTCGATTGCTCACCTTGTTCTGCGTATCCTAATTCAGCAGGACAAACCGATGTCGGTGGAGGCGATCGCAGCAACGATTGGTAAGGAGGAATATGAAGTAGCAAAGGTCTTAGAAAACTGGATCGAGTTCCTAAATCCACAACTTATGCAGGGAACCAATTGTTACAAGTTTTATCACTCAAGTTTTCGTAACTTCCTGAGTCAAAAGTTGAGCTAACTTTGTACGATTTTGCCTTCATAATTCAAGTCTTCCAGGCTCACGCAGTAAGAGGATGGATGATTTTGATGAAAAACTGTAATGGTTTACCTCTTACATTTCAACCAACGCATCAATCCTAGTAGACTAACTCAACCTTATTTAGGAGACACGAACGATTTGGATGAAAGAATTTGCAATCACAGACGGGATAGAGGTGCAAGACTCTGTGCCGTGGCTAAAGAACGGGGAATTACCTTTAAAGTAGCAGAAGTTTGGAGCGGCGAGCGCTCTCTATAACGTCAGTTAAAACGTCAGAAGAATAGTCGTCGTTTTTGCCCGATGTGCAATGCACCCCAGTACAAATGTACTTAGAGCCAAAACTGGTTCTCCCTCTTAAATTAGAGTTTGGTTAAAAATCTTCTGTTCTTTAACGATAACTCCAGGCAAATAGAGTATTTCAGTTAGTTGGTGTTTCACTTTTGTGTTTGATTTTGTGATGTTTTACTAAAATTTTAGCATAGGTCCGGGAGAACCATTTTTTTTTAATCTCATCGTTCCGAATTAAAGTCGCACTTAACAGTGCTAGTTCATACATCTGAATTCACCGTTATGAAAAAACTGCTCGCTATCGCTTTAACAAGCCTTTTGCTCTTAATAACAACAGACGCTAACGCAGCCGTTTGTAAAAAGGTTACAGATAGCAAACCAGGCTGCGACTTTTTAGGCGGCACTTGGGATAGCCAAAACAACTGTTGCCGACTCTAAAGTTGGCAACTATTTTAAATCAAAACCAGGCAACCACTGGTTTTTTTTAGACCAACCGCCATCCTTTATGTCTTTTACCTTATTCCTAAAGTTCAGGAATAAAATTGATTTACAAAAAAGTGACTTATAACTCATATACTTCCCAAATAAAACCCACCATCCTCAAGCTACCTAATGTCAAAAACTCCTTAAAAAGAGTAAAATTTCGTGCATTATTGACACAGCGAGATTCTTTCCCTATTTTTATAAACGGAACTAATTATGAAACATGATTCGCTAAAGAAGCAGAAAATATCAACCGCTATCCCAACTCTTTTGACTTCCAATAAACTTAAAATAGCTCAGTTGCAACTTACAGTTAAAACTCCTTATCAACTGATCGATACTGCTTTCAATCTTGAAACAGCCCTGCAACCATTCTACCAAGCAAAAATCATCGGTATAGACTGCGAAACAACAGGGCTTGACCCCTACAAAGCCAAAATTAGATTGTTACAACTTGCTATTCCCGACCATCCAGCGATCGTTGTAGATTTATGGGCAATTAAACCGAGCGAACTCGAACCATTACGCTTGCTCTTAGCCAGTCCTGCACTGAAGGTAGGTCACAACCTCAAATTTGAATGGCAAATGCTCGCTTTTGCCGGACTGGAACCATCCAAACCCTTTTTCGATACCTATTTAGCTTACCGAGTGCTGACGGCTGGACTAAAACGGCATCTGTCCCTAGAATCTGTCACTGAGAATTTGCTGAAAGTAAAGCTAGACAAAACGCAGCAAGTTAGCGATTGGTCGGCAAACTTAACACTCGCTCAACTCCAATATGCTGCTACCGATGCTGCAATCTTACTCCCGCTGGCTGCTGCTCTGCAACAAAAACTGAAAGCTTCTAAGCTTTGGAAAACTGCTTTACTAGAGTTTGCTTGTCTGCCTGCGGTGGCTTCTATGGAACTCAACGGAATGCTTTTAGATAGAGAACAGTGGAGAGTTTTGGGAGTGAAGCTCTGTTATCAACGCGACTCTCTTTTAAAAGAAATTAATTCGCAACTCCATCGACCTAACCCTCACCAACAAATCTCTCTGCTGCCAGAATTTACGGATACAATTAATCCTCGCTCTCCCAAGCAAGTCTTAGCGGCTTTGCAAGAAAAAGGTATTCCTGTTACTTCCACTAGCTCTCAACATTTAATTCCTTTGCAAGGCGAGTATCCCGTTATTCAAGCACTGTTAGAATACCGCAGCTTATCTACTCGTATCGATACTTTTACTCTGGGTTTACCTGAACGCATTCACCCGATTACAGGGCGCATCCATCCCAATTGGTTTCAGATTGGTGCTAGATCAGGACGGTTTAGTTGTCGAGAGCCAAATTTAACGAATATCCCCAGAGATAAGGAAACCCGACAGTGTTTTAAAGCTGCACCCGGTTACGTCCTGCTCAAAGCCGATTACAGCCAGATTGAACTGCGGATTATGGCGAAGGTTTCGGGCGATCGCACGATGGTGAAAGCCTACTCTCAAGGGGAAGATTTGCACTCTCTGACAGCTTCTTTGGTGCTGGCAAAACCCTTATCTGAAATTACTCTCGAAGACAGACAGCTCGGTAAAATCATTAACTTCGGTTTAATTTATGGCATGGGAGTTACGAAATTTAAGAATATGGCTCAAGCAGAGCATGGAGTCACTTTAACGCTGCAACAAGCTTCACACTTTCGTAAGAAGTTCTTTGAATCCTATACAGGTATCAAACAATTTCACAGCAAAGTTCGGAGCGCCTGGAGCCGAGGTATTCGAGAGAGTCGGACAGTCTTAGGCAGAAGGAGATTATGGTCAAAAGATACTAAACCGCTGCTTAACGAAATGCTAAATAACCCAATTCAAGGGATGAGCGCTGACATTACTAAACTCGCTCTTGCTCTCATTTTTTCACCTCTAAGCTGCACGAATGCTAAACTGATTTGTGTGGTTCACGATGAAATTTTAATAGAGAGTCCTATCGAAGAAGTAAACCACGTTAAAGCAATGCTTAAAAAATGTATGGTGAGAGCCGGGAATAAATTTCTCTCTCCGATTCCTTGCGAGGTAGAAATTAAGGTGATGGAAAGTTGGGGAGGCTAAGAGATTAACGGGGAAAGATTGGGGAGTGGGAGTAGGGAGAAACCGCACCGCAGCCATAGCCATTGCTGTGAAATTTCCACTTCCTCACCACTCTCCTAACAGTCGCAGCACGATTCCTCCCTAACCTCCCACCCGTAAACAACGGTAGTCCTGCATAGTCATACCACTTCACTATGAACCTGCACTTAATATAGCTTCAAGTATATAGTCCCAACCACAGAGAGATAAAACTTCTTCATTCGTGAGAGATTTGATAATTATATCTACCTGTTCTTTGAGTTTATCTAAACTAGAATAATTTTGCCACTTGAGGTCTTTTTTTGTATGTTCCCACAATCTTTAAATCGGATTCAATTCAGGACTATAGGCAGGTAAATATATTGGCATTACATGGCCATGCCAGTCTAATAACAGAGCTTTATGAAAGCTACCATTATCCATGATAATTAGATTGAAATAGTTTGAGTATTTTTGAGCAAATTCATTTAAAAACTCTTGAAAGCAGTTGTGATTGAGCTGAGAAAATTCTTGATAATATTGTTCACCTGTTGATGGCTCTACAACTCCATAAACATAGAAGTTTCCTCGCTTCCATTGCTTTTTGCCGGCTGGTTTTATTCCCTTCAATGTAATCACCCTGCCCTGCATAGTAATCAATCCAAATCTACTCTCGTTCTGACACCATATCCTTACAGGATGTCCTGTTCCGAAATATTTAATCATTACTTTGATAATTACAGCAACAACCAACCTTATTCCGCTCTATTCTACAGCCAGTTACCGATAAGGATAAAGGAGGCCCATTTAGCGGGATGTATATTCTTGTTTTGATTAATCAGCGCCTTCTGCGCTTCCTTTAGGGCTTCTGCTTTGCTCATTTGCGATCGCAAGTTATCGTAAAACTTAGCGACTAATTCTTGTGTAAAAGCATCGTCAACATACCAAAGAGAAGCCAAAGCACTTCTGACGCCTGCTTGCACCGTAATGCCAGCCATACCCAGTGTCGCACGGTCATCTCCTATACCCGTTTGACAAGCCGTGAGTGCGAGCAACTCCACTGGCTCTGTACCTTTACTAAAGCGGCGAATATCACTCTCTAGCTGAGTAATTGTCATCTTCTCATTATTACCCGTCACTAAAAAGCTATCTTCTGGAATAGTGCCAAATTGGCCGTGCGTGGCAATGTGAATAATCGGGTAAGCCGTTTGTTTAAGTTCTTGCTCTAAGCTCTCGGGAGTAAATTGTTCGTCCAAGAGTTTCTTGCTACCTGGAAATAGCTTTATAACTCGATTGATTTCATCGGTGACATTTGCCAAAGCCTTAAATTTTTCACCATCAACGGTAGCAGCTTCGGTTAAGCCCAAAGCTAGCGTCCGCAGACTTGGAAAATTTAGGGGTTTAGGAGATGTCAAGCGCAAACCGGGAGTCGTAGCAATGGCGTATTTCTGAACTAGAAATTCTTCACCATTGTGGAGCGCAGCCATCGGTACGCTGCGTAATAGCCCATCTTGGATGAAAACGAGAGTTTTAATTTTTGTTGGTGTTAAATCGGAGGCGAAAGGGCGAATCAGCAAGTTATATAGATTTTGTGCTGGTGTTAAAAAAGCGTCAGTAGGATCGTAAAATTTTTGAATTTCTATACGAATTTTTTTGATTTCTTCTGTAAGTTTTTTGCTATCGTTTATCCAGACTAGCCGTTTAAATCTTCTTTCAGTATTTGGCTTTCCCTTCTCGTCAGAGTTGGGTAAACTCACCACAATCGCCGTTCGATCGTCCAAAATTATAGAACTAAAGACAGCAGTGTCTTCTCTTTCTAAGTCATCAACTCGTTCTGGCTCAAAAACGGTAAAGACACACTCATTGCCGAAGTAATTTTGCAATTCTGCTAGTTTCAAAGAATCAATCGCGTTGAGTGCAGAATCGAGCTCTTTTTGGTACTCAAGACTCGCAATGGGTAGCAATTGGGCACGCTCTAGCTTTAACTGAGCAAACTCGCGGTAGAGAGGAGTAATCGTATCCCGAAAGCTAAATTGCAAGTCTTGCTGGGTAATTAACAGATTGTCTCGAATACCTCCCTCACCTTCTAAAGTTGCGATCGCGCGTTCGTAAGCAGCAATTGCCTCAGATTCTTTCGCCTGTGCTTTAAATATTCGTCCCGCTTGCCACTCCCACAAATAAAGACTATCTTTAGCAAGTAAGTTTTGGTCGGCTGCCAATCTTGCCTGTTTGGTAAAATCTAAGGCTTTATTGTAGTCTTTGCGGCATTCGTAGAGATGACCTAGTTTACCTAACGCAAATGATTCGGAGCGAGAATCTTTAATGCCTCGAGCAATATAAACAGCTTTTTGCAGGAGTTCTTCTGCCTGCAATTCGTTGAGTTTTCGCGGCTGACATTGAGCTTGAGATGAAGTATAATTAATAGAATCAACAGGTTGTTCTATTTCGGATAAATTGATTGCTGCATAGACTTTATTGGGAGAATCAGGGATGATATTAAGTAGAGTTAGAGCTTCTTGCAATGCTTGATCGGCCTTATTAGTGCGATAGGGTAACTTAAAATATTTCGATCGGTAATAAAGTTGAATCAAATTGAGAAGCGATCGCATTTGACTCGATCGGTCATTTTGAGTGCCCCTCTGTTCGAGGCTGATCTCGAAATAACCTAAAGCTTTTGTGTAATTAGCAGCAGCTTCTTTAATGAATTCATTAGCTTTATTTTCTGCATTTCTGGACTTAGCAGAATCAGCACGCTGCTCGTTGAGTTGAGCTTTACTAAAGTAAGTATTACCGAGACTATTAAGCACTGAGGCGCGATAAACTGGGGGGTTAATCTCCCCGACAATCTTTAAGCTAGCCTCTAGAGTTTCAATGGCTCGATCGTACTTTCCTGTGAGGCGATAGGCTTCTCCCAAACTTCCCAAAGCCGCCGCTTCTCCCTGGCGATCTCTAAATTTTTCGGCAATTTGCAAAGCACTTTCTTCACTTTTGGGGCAAATTTCATCAGCCTCAGAAGCACCGCATAAAAGCGATCTCGCTTCTCTATTTTGCCCCAAACGGCTGTAGGTTTGAGCGAGTTCTGTGAGTAACCGTCCCACCTTCACGAAATCTCCAGAGGAACGATAGTTGGCGATCGCACTTTTCCAATAATCGATCGCTTCGCTGAATTGACCCATTTGTTGATAAGCTATGGCTAGTTTTTCTCGAACGATCGCCTCGTTAGCGCGGTTTTTAGTGCTTTGATAGGCGGTTAAGGCGGTTTGCCAAAGTACGATCGCACCTTGCACGTCTCCTGTTTTATATCGTTCGATTCCTTGTTGTACGAGCTGGCTGGGATTGGTAGACTGTGCAGTTGCTACTTCTGTCCATCTTAGTTGTAAAGGATTAAAAGAAACATGACTCAGCCACAGGCAAATGGTGAGACTGGTTAGGAATAAAATTACCAGAACTTGGCGGATACAGAATCGGCGGTGTCGGCTTGGCATCGAAGTAAGATATGGTAGGTTCTTTTGAAGATTTTAGACAAAGCGTTACTCACCTCTTGCAGTATTCTCGATTTTGCTACCTAACCAGCCTCGAATTTAAACTCCGCTCTAGCTTTTGTTTGCAATTAACTACATTAGACCTCTTGCAAAAAAAATTTATGTTACAATTAAGAGTTTTGAGTTTTAGACCTGAGAGCTAAGTCATAATTGTAAAGTGCTGATCTAACCTGCAATCTGCTCCACTTAAGCCAAACCCTCGATTGTAGGATAAAATTATTTTGCAAGAGGTCTATTACCTACGATCGCAGCTTCTTCGAGAAAATACAACCCTGCAATTGTAAAGTTTTGTGCGAGTAAAGCCCCTTTTTAGGGGGCGTGATTCCTAATTCCCTTTTGGGGTTTACCCTTCAATCATCTCCAAAATTGCCTCAATGTCTGCGAGTGTTGTCGCTGATTTCTTACGCTTGGCCTTGAGCCTGTTTAACAAGTCAGCAGCCTCTGGTAGCTCAATTTCAGCGCGTCGAGTATGGTAAAGCTCAAGCCTCATGTCACTCACTAAATTCAGAAGTCGCTTACATTCACCCTTTAATCGCTTCACTTCATCAGTTAAACCGCTTGTATCATGCGATTTAGTCTGTTTCTTCTCTACTTCGGAGTCACTACGTTTACCTTCTGTGTCACGCTGTTCGATTTTTTTGTCAATTTGTCGGGCATAATCTAGAGTAGCGTCAGCCAGGGCGATCGGAACTCGAATGGTGCGAGTCGGGCCACTCTGCCAAGCAGCTTTAAATCGGGAATCTTTGATTGAGTCTTCGTGTCCTTTAGGATTAGGCATAATAAGCGAATCCCTTGTGTCAAGCGTTTCATTTAGTCTAACAAGAATGCCAATTTGTGTCAAGCGCGTGACACACGACTTTTGGGTGTCCTCAGCCGGACGGGCAGGCGGCTATTTTTCCGATGGCCGATTTTTTAATTGTGACGAAGAAGAAGACAATGGCGGCCAGTCGAAAAAATCCCGCTGGGAGCTTTAGACGGAGAACGGGTAATTTCCCGCTCACTCCAAAACCTTGTTCTAGGCGGGGATAAGCTTATTTTCACACCCATTCCAAAACCTTGTTCTAGGCGAGGATAGTGAGTGAAGGCCACTCAAAAAGAAACTCTAGTGATAGATTTATCAATATGTTTTAGAAACCAACCTATGATTGCTAAAAGCTGGTTCGGTTGGTGTTGGCAGTGGCAGATTGGGGGTTGCGTCGCCATATTTGGGACACTCCTCGTAGGAGGGGGCGATCGCGCTAACGCCCAAATCGTGCCTGACAATACGCTAGGTGCTGAAAGTTCTGTCGTTACACCCAAAGTCAATATACGGGGTATTCAAGGCGATCAGATAGATGGTGGCGCAATACGAGGCGCTAATCTGTTCCACAGTTTTGAACAATTGAGTGTTTTAGAAGGAAGAGGCGCTTATTTCACCAATCCAGCAGGAATTGAAAACATTCTCTCGCGCGTAACCGGGGCGAACCGTTCGGATATTTTGGGACGGTTGGGGGTTTTAGGCACTGCTAATTTGTTTTTAATTAATCCAAACGGCATTGTGTTCGGGCCATCTGCCAGTTTAGACGTGCAGGGTTCATTTTTGGCAACGACAGCGAATGCCGTCAAGTTAGGGGATACCGGACTATTTAGCGCTTCACAACCGAGTTCGAGTAATTTACTCAGCGTCAGTCCCTCAGCTTTGTGGTTTAATGCCGTTGCTGCTCAACCCATTGTTAATCGATCGCAAGCACCAAGTTTAATTTATCAACCTAATTCAAATAATGGTTCCCCTGGGCTACAGGGGCAACCGGGTCGAACTTTAGCGCTAGTTGGTGGGAATGTATTCCTAGAGTCCGGGAGAGTGACAGCAGAAGGAGGACGCATTGAACTCGGCAGTGTGGCTGGAGTGGGAGAAGTAAGTTTGAGTCAAAGTGGGAACAACTTTGTCCTGGGGTATGACTCGATTAATAATTTTAGCAATATTTCATTATCAAACGGGGCGTTTGCGGATGCCAGTGGGGAAGGGGGCGGTGATGTTCAGATTCGCGGTGGGCGGTTGGAGATGACGCAAAGCAATATTCTGGCTAACACCTTTGGGGCAGAAAATGGCAAACAGATACTGGTACGCGCAACAGAGGTTGAGCTGAGGGACGGTTCATTCCTGAGGGCTGAGGTGACTCAGGCGGGAACGGGAACTGGAGGAGACATAAGAATTGACACGGGGCGCTTGCTGATGCGCGATGGGGGATACATATCAGCCGCTACTTTCGGTTCAGGCAAGGGTGGCAGCTTGCAGATTACGGCAACGGATTCGGTTGAGGCGATTGGTAGCTCAACCGATGGTCGGTTTGGCAGTGGCTTGTTTACTGACAGTTTTGGGAGTGGGGATGCAGGGAATTTGAGCATTAACACGGGGCGCTTGCTGGTGCGCGATGGGGCACTGGTATCAGCCGCTACTAGAGTTTCGGGCAAGGGCGGCAGCTTGCAGATTACGGCAACAGATTCGGTTGAGGTGATTGGTAGCTCAGCCGATGGTCGGTTTGGCAATGGCTTGTTGGCTGATAGTTTTGGGAGTGGGGATGCAGGGAATTTGAGCATTAACACGGGGCGCTTGCTGGTGCGCGATGGGGCACGGGTATCAGCGGCTACTTACGGTTCGGGCAAGGGCGGCAGCTTGCAGATTACGGCAACGGATTCAGTCGAGGCGATCGGTACCTCAGCCGATGGTCGGTTAAGCAGTGGCTTGTTTACTGATAGTGAAGAAAGTGGGGATGCAGGGGACTTGAGGATTGACACGGGTCGCTTGCTGGTGCGCGATGGGGCACAGGTATCAGCCGGTACTTTCTATACAGGCAAGGGTGGGAGCTTGCAGATTACGGCAACGGATTCAGTCGAGGCGATCGGTACCTCAGCCGATGGTCGGTTAAGCAGTGGCTTGTTTACTGATAGTGAAG